>NZ_JAYFUL010000008.1:0-176275 GCF_034928825.1 Arcicella aquatica
GATAGCGTTGACCTTGACCTCTACGAGGGTCAGAAAGGCTTTTAAAAAAATCATTAAGCTCCATTACAAAATATTATTTGGTCAAAATTAATAAAATCCCAGAACTTAACAGCCCTGCTCTCTGGAGGAGAGGGGTTGGGGGTGAGGTTAGTCTACCCTTACAAATTTCCTTTTTTCTTTTCGTTAATAATAAACTCTGAAGTACGAGCCGATAAAGCTAAGATTGTCCAAGTTGCATTTTTATCTCCCTGAGAAACAAAAGGTGCAGCATCAGCTACAAACAAGTTTTTCACATCATGTGCCTGACAATTTGAATTCAATACCGACGTCTTAGGGTCTTTACCCATTCTGGCAGTTCCTACTTCATGGATAATTCTTCCTGGGTCAGCCAAGCCATAGTTTGTACTTGCATCTGGCTTTTTACCAAGCGGTGTACCACCCATTTCAGTAATTATCTGTTCAAAAGTATCCTGCATGTGTCTTGCTTGCTTAATTTCGTAGTCCGACCATTTATAATGGAAACGTAATACAGGAATACCAAATTTATCTACGACAGTAGGGTCTATTTCACAATAGTTGTTATAATCAGGTACAGGTTCTCCTCGACCAGCCATACCGATATAAGCTCCGTAGAAACGACGATAATCTTCTTTTAAAGAAGCTCCATAGCCACCCGCTGCTTTTTTGATACCTTCACGTGTTGGGAATTTTTCATTGATCCCTTCAATACCCCATCCAAAACCATAAGCAGGCATACCCATACCTCCGCCATATTCAATGTGGTAACCTCTTGGGAAATCTAATTTTTTATTATCTCCCCACCATGGTGTGTACACGTGCATCCCTCCTACTCCGTCTTCATTATAACGTTTTCTATCAAACAATGCTGGAATAATTGCTGAACGAGAAGCTCCCGTTGAGTCATTGATATAACGACCTACAATACCGCTTGAATTAGCCAATCCATTCGGGAAACGAGCAGATTTTGAGTTCAACAACAAACGAGCTGTTTCGCCAGCACTGGCTGCTAATATTACAATTTTACCTTTTACAACTTTTTCAGTCATCGTACGAGTATCCACATACGATACGCCCGTAGCTAAACCTGTAGTTGGGTCTGTCAATACTTCACGAGCCATTGCGTAAGTAATCAACGTACAGTTCCCTGTTTTAATGGCCGGAATCATCAATACTGATGAAGAAGAAAAATCGGCATAAGCCTGACAAGCTCTATTACATTGGCTACAATAAAAACACTGTCCACGCTCTTTATTGATAGGTTTTGTCAAGATTGAAAGACGCGACGGAATTACTGGAATACCAATATTCGTAGCACTTTTCTTAAGCATTAATTCATGCAAACGTGGTTTCGGAGGAGGTAAAAAATAACCATCTGGGTCATTTCTTCTGCCTTCGTTAGTACCAAACACACCAATTAGTTTATCTACATAATCGTAATATGGTTTTACATCATCATAACCAATTGGCCAATCTTCTCCTAAACCATCAATAGATTTTCTTTTGAAATCATCAGGACCAAAGCGAAGGGAAATTCTACCCCAGTGATTGGTTCTTCCTCCCAACATCCTAGAACGAAACCAGTCGAATTTAGTACCATCTTTACGAGTATAAGGTTCTCCCTCAATATCCCAGCCACCATAAGCAGCATCGAAATCACCAAAAGCACGCGTAGAAGAGGCTCCACGACGAGGAGATTCCCAAGGACTTTTTAATTGTGTAATATATTTTGGGTCGGCTGGGTCATAATATTGACCTGCTTCTAGTACACAAACTTTTGCACCTGCTTTGGTCAGTTCATAAGCTGCCATTCCACCGCCCGCACCCGAGCCAATGATAACGACATCATATACTGTTGATTGTTCCTTAATTTGAAAGTCCAGCATTTATTAAATGATTTTTTGGGTTGAAGAGTATTATTGAATCGAGTAGGAAAAATAGTGATTAAATAGATATTTTATATCCTTTTTTATAAGAAATCAATATTAAAACCCTAATTCCACTAAAAACACCGCAATAAAAGCAGAAAAATAGATAATTCCATAGTAAAAACAGCAGGTATTTGCAAAAATTGCAAATACCTGCTTAAAATAACGCAAGAAGTATTAGGTTTTTCTGGAGGAAAGATTTACTGATAGATGCATCCATTCTGTAACCATGCAGTTATCTAACGTAAAAACATGAGTCATCCCGAATTTCAAAATCATAAAAAAGCGGTCTAAAAATAAATTTAGACCGCTTTTTTATGATTGATGTTCAACGAATTCCTACTGTTTGAGCGAAGCGAGTTTAGGAATTCTTGATTTTCTTTTGTTACTTTTCTTTCATCAAGGAAAGAAAAGTAAGGACTAGACGATAATTAAGTAGAAAACCTCTCAAATTGTCTCCAAAACGCATAATTTTAGGAAAAATCCGGGATGACTCATGTATATTTATTGAAGTTTAGAGGTTTCAGCTATGTCTTTTGTTAAAGCTTTGCTATTAATTCATCGAAATAAAGCGATCTGCTGAAGCTGGTACTGGTGATACCGTACCTACATTGACAGTCTTAACAATTTTAGTAGCACCGTCGGTAATTTCAAAGCTGTATTTACCATCTTCCAATTCGCTTAAATCAAATTTGCCACGATACGTAGTTCCCTTTTTACCAACATACTCGTTAACTAAAACTTCTCCTTTTTCATTTTTCAAAGAAATTGACAAATTTTTACCTTCAAGCTTTTCAATCAATATATTCATTTGTAATGTATTAATTGTTTGATACATCCCTACTGCAAAAGGTTTCTGAATATTAGTAGCTTCGTTTTTGTCTGCTGCATTAGCAAAGAATGACAATACTGAACATAAAGCAATGGCGAAAGTTTTTACTATTGATTTCATTTTTTTGTTGTTTAGAAATTAAAATTTCCTGTTTATTTAAATTAAATTTTCTGAGATTAATCTTTCTGATTATGCTAATAGTATTAACAGAACTGTGCCAAAAAATGTAAAATATTAACTATCAGACACTTAACATTTTTAGCCTATTAGCAAGGTGTACGGTTTTAGTACACGACTGTTCGGTTTGAGGACAGATTAGCGCAATTCATATTTATCCCTAACGAGGGAATTAATTCCCTCGTTAGGGATAAAGGATTTGCCCCGCTAGTTCATTGTTAAGCAAAGCGTCACTTGGACTTGAGATAATTCCCCTTCATGCAACATTTTCTGTGTAACATGAATCATTTATTGGTATGTTACTCCTTTTAAATAGCTAGCATATTTACCTCCCTAAACCGACGACTTTAATGAGACATATTTTTATCATCCTTTTCTTATTGCTAATAGGTGCTAAATCATCCGCATTCCAAACAAATTTAGTCGACAACGTATATCATATAGAGGACAGTGTGTTAATAAAAACCAGAGATGGTGCTTTTATTTCAGCCATTATTGTCCGCAAAAAAGATAATGACAAACCTCAGCCAGTTATACTACAATTCACGATTTATGCTCGTAGCAGAGATATAAAAAGTGTTAAAGAAGCAGCAGATAAAGGTTATGTAGGTGTAATGGCTTATACGAGGGGAAAACGATTTAGTCCCGATGAAGTAACACCTTATGAATACGACGGTAGAGATGCTTATGATGTAATTGATTGGATTAGTCACCAAGCTTGGTGTAATGGTAAAATCGGAATGTATGGTGGGAGCTATAATGGCTTTAGTCAGTGGGCAGCTACTAAACAAATGCATCCAGCCTTAAAAACCATTGTGCCGTATGTAGCCAACCGACCGGGAATGGGTTTGCCGATGGAAAATAATGTATTCTTGAATGCCAATTACGAATGGGCATTTTATGTTTCCAACAACAAATACCTTGATACGCTTGTAGGAAATAATAGAACTCGCTGGCGAGCCATGCAAAATAAATGGTGGGAAAGCGGTGTGGCATACCGAAAAATAGATAGTTTAGAGGGTACTCCTAATAAATATTTACAACGATGGCTACAACATCCTGCTTATGATAAATATTGGCAAGATATGGTTCCCTATAAAGACGAATTTGCTCATATCAACATCCCAGTTTTATCGATAGATGGCTACTATAATGACTCCCAGATTTCAGGATTGTATTATGTGAAGGAGCATTATAAATACAATAAAAATGCTAATCATTATTTAATTATTGGTCCGTATAGCCATTTTGGGGCTCAAAAAGGCGGTGAAGCTGTTTTGCAAGGTTATCAAGTAGACTCGGTTGCATTAATTAATACCAAACAAATTACTTACCAATGGCTTGATTATATTCTTAAAGATGGCAAAAAGCCAGAAATCTTAAAGGATAAAATAAACTATGAAGTAATGGGGGCTAACGAATGGAAACATGTTCCTTCGTTAGAAAAAATGAGTAATAACTACCTACAATTATATCTAACCAATATCAAAGCAGGCAAAGACTATCAACAACTAACACAACGAAAGCCTAGCAAACAAGCTTACCTTTCCCAAGAAGTAGATTTAGCCGACAGAACTACCAGTAATAACGACTATTATCCCGACCCAATTATCCGCAAAGAGCTTGATAAGTCTAATGGTTTTTTCTTTTTAAGCGACCCATTCAAAAAAACTATTTCAATTGCTGGGGCATTCAGTGGGGAAATAAAAGCTAGTATCAATAAGAAAGACATGGATATCGGGGTCGTACTATACGAGGTAATGCCCAATGGCGAGTTTTTTGAATTATCATACTTTTTAGGCAGAGCAAGCTATGCCAAAGACATTACTTCAAGAAACCTTTTAACGCCTAACAAAATAGAGGGCATTCCATTTTCCAATACTCGTTTGGTAAGTCGTCAGTTAAGTAAAGGTAGTAGATTGCTAGTAGTATTGAACATTGATAAAAACTCCTTTGCTCAAATCAATTATGGAACAGGGAAAGATGTGAGTGATGAAACAATAGCTGATGCCAAAGAACCCCTAAAAATAAAATGGTATAATGATAGCTTTATCAAAGTACCCATTTGGAAATAATGTATCTCAATACTTTAATCAACATCATGAAAAAAACACCCTTAATAACACTGTTGCTAATGTCTTGCCTTACTAGGGTAAATGCCCAATTATCCAAAAATCAATTAGAAGCTATTGTTAATAAATATGCAAATGTCTATATGAGTGATTCTAATGCGGTAGGATTATCTGTTGGTATTATTCAGCACGGAAAAAAATATTTTTATAATTATGGGCTCGTAAAAAAGGGGAAGAATGAATCGCCGACTAACAAAACCATTTATGCAATGGGTTCTATTGCTAAAACATTTGTTGGAATACTACTAGCCCAAGCTGTAAAGGATAACAAGGTACAGTTAACGGATGATATTAGAAAATACCTAAAAGGCAATTACCCTAACCTCGAATTCAATAATAATCCTATTACGTTGGTTCATCTGGCTAACCATACAGCTAGGCTACCAGAATCGCTCTGTAAATTCCCAAGTAATTGGCAAAGCATGAATCAAGAAGAAAAATATGTATTCAAACAGCGATATAATCGTGAGGAATTCTATAAAGATTTACATACTATTAAACTTGACACTTTACCTGGCTATAAATACATTTATTCTGGAAGTGGAATGACACTCCTAAAATTAATTCTCGAAAATGTGTATCAAAAGCCTTTCCAAGAACTGATTAACCAATACATCAATAAACCCTTACACCTTAGTACTACAAAAGAGTTACTCAATACTACGGAATGGGGAAACTATGCTTTCGGGAAGCAAGATGCGGCAATTGTGAGCCATACAAAAAGCATTGAAGACATGACTACAGGCCCAGGTTTATGCAGTACTACCGGCAATATGCTGAAATATATCCAAGCAAATATCTTGGCAATCAACGAGGCTATAAAATTATCGCACCAGAAAACCTTTGAAGATAATAATAATACAATGGCATTAGCATGGCGATTGGATGAAGAAAACAGCACTATCTATCATTTAGGAACGGGCTGGGGTTGTAATAGTATTTGTAAGTTTTCGCCAAAATACAAAACAGGTATTATCATTTTTGTAAACGAAACAATGAATAAAAAGAACATGACGATTATGGCTAACAATATTCTGGAAGAGCTAAATAAAAACAGCGGAATTAAATAGACAGTAGCTTCAAAACATGCTAATTTCTTAGAAAAACTTAAAGAAACAACGTTACACAAAGCGATACCTGCAATAAGCAGTGCTAAGGTAGCAATAACAATTTGAATAATATCGAGCTGTAGTAATGACGTACTCATCTGAGTAATGACTAAAGTTACAATAGGTTAATACAATTTACTATCAATTTATATTACTTGAACACCTTAGCTTAACATTTATTTCCACCATTCGGCAAACTCCTCATTTTTATATTGCTCATCGTTTGATAGAAAAGCCTTCGCATAACTCAACCATCCTTTATCAAAATATTTTTCGTTAGGACTAAACTCTCCTGCTCCTAAATCAAAGTCACAGGCAATATTAGGTACGCGATAGTCTGCCCATTTACAAATTTTAGATTTTGGGGCATTATACATTGTCCAAGAACCTTCAAAAGCATTATTAAAATATCCATCTGAAAGCAAGTTGATATCATCATACTTCACTTGGTTATCTTTATTAATATACCATTTTGTGCGTAATTGTCCTGTAAAAACACCTGTATGGGATTGATTTCTATTTTCAAAAAATTCATATTTAGCGATTAATAGCCCTTGTATTCTAATGCCTGCATCCTTGGCTTGATTATCCACACCAAATTGCTCTCGCTTGGTCTCATGAATTTTCTCCACGATTATTTTACCAATAAAATCGCAGACATTTCCTTTTACATTTGATTTCCCATAAACAAAATACTCTTCGGGATTATTGGTATTTTTAACAACAGTTAGAACCTTTACCTTAATACGTTGAAAATCATCTCCTAGCACACCCAATACATTATAATTATCTGTCTTGCTCCACAAATCCGAAAAGTCGTAAGGAAGAAATACATTTTTTTTGTTTTCTTCATAAATCTTCTCTCCATTCAAAATATCGTTATGACAATTTGCTTGGGAAAAAGTTGAAAATGAGCTAACAATAAAGATAAATGAGCATATTGTTTTCATTTTATTGAGATGTTGTTTTTGATTGATTGCTAATTGGTCTATAAAAATACTCATTATTTCTATCCAACGGGACGAATACTGTGTGTCTCTATTATTTCTTATTTCTTATTCCTTAATCTTTTTTCTGTGCTGTTCTCCCCAAATACTCAATTCATTTAATAAACTTTTTAAAGTATGGCTATATTCAGTTGCTTCATAAATAATAGTCACTGGAGTAGTGGAATATACTTTACGTGTGATAAGGTAATTTAATTCTAAATCTTTCAATTCATTTGATAATACCTTGGGAGATATGCCTGTGATTTCATGCTGAATCTCACTAAAACGTTTTGGTGATTGTACCAAGCAAAGTATCACAGCAAGTTTCCACTTTCCATTAAGAACATACATCGCATCGATGACGTTTTTGAGCGACCCAGCACATTCTGCCTTGCTCGTAAGCATGTTATTTTCAATTGTTTTCATTATCACAAAGATACTAACTTTCCTAAAAGTAACTGCTTTCCTTTGGGTAACTGCTAACTTTTGTATACTTCAAGACAATACCTTTGTCCTTGACAATTCGAGAGAAAAAACCTTTTAAAAGGACATCTGACAATCTCGGAATTTTAAATTAATCAATAAAACATTTATGAAACGTATCCTTCATTTAAAATCTAGCCTACTAGGCAAAGAGTCTTATAGCATTAAGCTAGGCAATGCAATAGTTGAAAAAATTCAGGAAAAATATCCTGACAATGAACTTGAAGAATTAAACTTGGTCGATTTTGAAATACCGCATCTTAGCCCTACTGTACTTCGCACCTTCTTTATTCCTAAAGATCAACTGAACGAAGAAGAAAAAGAAGCTATTAGCTTATCTGATAGACTGGTGAAACAGCTATTTGCGGCAGACATCATTGTAATCGGTGCACCGCTTATCAACTTTACTATCCATACCTCGCTAAAGGCTTGGATTGACCATATCACTAGGGCAGGAATAACTTTTGGGTATAATGCCGATGGGCCTGTTGGAATGGTGACAGGGAAAAAAGTTTATGTAGCCATGTCATCTGGGGGTATTTACTCAGAAGGCCCTGGTAAAGCCAACGACTTTGTCGCACCCTATTTGAGTGCTTTCCTTGGTTGTTTAGGGATGACAGATTTAACCGTTTACCGAGCTGAAGGATTAAAAGTGCCAAATGTGAAGGATTTTGCCATGGCAAAAGCACTTGACAGTATAAAGATTGATTAATATACCTAGCAGTCGCTCGCTTTCCAAGTGAGTGACTACTCTCAAAAGGCTACCAGCCTTTTCTAAAATAAGCTTTTAAAAAGTAGCGGTAACCCTTGCGGTTACCGTTGTTTTATATCTGTAAAAAAGCAACCGCAAGGGATTACCGCTACCTTAGGCTACGGACGTCTTATAATTCATAAACATCCATTAAGGTATCATTGATTTTATCAGTCAGTATCTCTACAAGTTCATCATCCATAAATTCATAATCGTCTGGAATATTTAGGTTTTCAATAGTGGGTAATTCCAGAAAACTATAAATCTCCTTGATTTTTGCTTTTTGGTCAGTCTCCATTACAAAAACAAAATCAGCCCAGTTCAAATCGCTTTCAGAAATTTTCCTTACACTCTTAGGACTCAATCCTACTGACCGAATATTAAAGCGATTATCATTTTTAAAAATATGCTCTGCTGTTCTGCTACGCTTTTTGTTTTTTCCACAAACTACCAATATGTTTGGTCTTTCAGTTGCTATCATTCAATATTTTTTATGTCCTTTATTGACAGCAAAGTACCTAAATTTCTAAACAAATCCCAATAGCATCACTTGAACTAAAAATAACACGTAGGGACGAATTGCATTCGTCCTATTGGTTCGTACACAAGGACGAATGCAATTCGTCCCTACCACTATTACAAACACGCAATCATTTTCTTAATTTCAGCTTTATCAAATTGTTGAGATTTAGCCTCAATCTCTGCCAAGGTCAATGGTTTATTGTTGCCAGAATTAGGGAAGATTAAATAAACAATTCCTTTGTCAGAATCTGAAGCAATAATTTGCTTCAAATTCTTCTTATAAATCAATTTAATACCTAACCTTTCAGATAACTTTACAGAACCTTCTCCTATGTGTTTGTTATTACCCGTATCTGCAACAATTGCAAAACTTCCTTTGTTTGTTTTTTGATTAAATACATAAGCCAAATCACCTTTTTTGACACCTTTCGCTATCAAATTAGGAGGGATAGCGATATAAGGAATTTCCTCGGAATTTACATATCTTCTATAGTCTGTTACCTTTTTAGTAGCATCTACCAAAGAAGTCTGGGCAAGGTAATATCCAGGGAATGGGTCAGAAGATTTTTGTATATATGGCTTGTTACTCTCAAATACAATAACACTCGGACTTAAATTACCAACTCCTCCAGCACTAGAAAGATTGTCCAAGCCAATATTCTGAGGATGATAAGCTTGAGGCGACCCATCAACATCAATTGTCATTTCAGATACATAGCCAATAACCGCATTATTAATCTTCCAAACTTTCGCAGTTGGATTTTTAGGATAAGAAAGTTTTAAATCGACTTTTTCACAAGTAGTTTGACCAACAATACTGTCTTCGCTAAAGAAGAGGGCTAAAACTAAAGTTAAGACTTTTTTCATCGTAGTAAAGTTTAAGGTAAGTTTTTTATTTTTCAGTAGCTTTCATACCTAAATAAGTAGTGGCACTAATACCCATCAAACCTAGGGTTTCAGGACTAAATTCTGGGAAATCTCTGTCTCCATGTGCCATTTTCTTGAAAAAAACTACTAAAAAAACAACACTAAAGATAAGGTTGAAAATTAGGGCTTGATAGCGATAAACAGTAATCCCTGTTGAGTCTGAAAGTATTTGAGTGAAAAAATTAATGGGTTTTCTAAGTTTAGGAGGCATTTCACTATCAGTCTTCGGACTATCTACAGCAACAGTTGGGGGAGTAGTACTGCTATCGATGATATTCGCTACAGCAGTAGTACCAACGCCTATGCCCAGTAAAACCAAACAAGTTGAATTGAGTGGTATTACTTCGCCTCTGATACCAAAGCCAATCACAAAACAGGCACCTATTATGGTAGTCCACCATAATCCTTGTGTACGGGCAAAGCTATAGGTTTCTACAGGACCAGTATCAGAATCAATCACACAGATGTCTTTGAGGATTTTTGTTTTGACCGAAAGGGAAATTGCACTGAAGACTATCAACAATGCCAAAGCATTACAAATTAAGTTCATGGTTATATAAGTTAAATTGGTTATTCAAACCTAACAAAAAAGCCAGCCCTTTAAAAGGCTGGCTTACAATAATTTATCTTATATTTATTATTCGGTACATTAAGGCTTATTCTACCTCCAACTTCCCTACATTCTCAAACTTAATAGAGCCCTCTTCATCTACTTCCATCATCACTACCGAATCTTTATTAATATAATTACCAAGGATTTGTTTAGATAATTCATTTAAAATTCTTCTTTGCATTACACGTTTCAAAGGTCTTGCACCCATCGTTGGTTCATAACCTTCTTCGGCAAGTTTCACAAGTGCCTCATCTGTGCTTTCCAAAGTGATGCCTTGTTCTCGTAAACGTTCTTGAATGTGTCTGAACTGAATTCTAACGATTTGGCTAAGGTTATCTTTAGACAATGGCTCAAACATCACAATTTCATCCACACGGTTCAAGAATTCTGGTCTTACTACTTGTTTCAATAAAACCATTACCTCTTCTTTGGCTTTCTCCATTACGATATGGTTGTTCCAACCTTCCATTTCTCCCATTTTTTCTTGGATGATATGGCTACCAATATTAGAAGTCATGATGATAATCGTATTCTTGAAATTAGCAATTCTACCTTTGTTATCCGTTAAACGACCATCATCAAGTACCTGCAACAAAATGTTCCAAACATCTGGATGAGCTTTTTCAATTTCGTCTAACAAAATGACAGAATATGGTTTTCTACGAACAGCCTCAGTCAATTGTCCTCCTTCATCATACCCAACATATCCCGGAGGTGCTCCCACCAAACGGCTTACTGCATGGCGTTCTTGGTATTCCGACATATCAATTCTCACCATCGCATTCTCATCATTGAACAGATAATCTGCTAAGGCCTTTGCCAATTCAGTTTTACCAACTCCCGTAGTTCCCAAGAAAATAAACGAACCAATCGGACGTTTAGGGTCTTGCATTCCTGCACGAGAACGACGAACGGCATCAGAAATAGCCTCAATAGCCTCATCTTGTCCAGCTACTCTTTTACCTAATTCAACTTCTAGATGTAGTAATTTTTCTTGTTCAGCTCGCATCATTTTTGATACAGGTACGCCCGTCCATTTAGCTACTACTTCTGCAATGTTCTCTGGGGTTACTTCTTCTTGCAACATCGGCGTTTCGCCATTTTTGTCAGCAGTTTTTACGTTTTGCAATTGTTTCAGCCTATTTTCAGCCTCCACTAATTTACCATAACGTATCTCTGCTACTTTACCATAATCGCCAGCTCTCTCAGCTTGTTCAGCTTCCAATTTCAAGCGATCAATATTTTCTTTTTCTTTACGAACTTCATCCAAAACAGACTTCTCCCCTTCCCATTTCGCCATCAAACCACTTTTCTTATCGGTAAGTTCTGCTAATTCTCGGCTGATAATATTTTCGCGTTCTTTATTATTTTCACGTCTGATTGCCTCACGTTCAATCTCCAATTGCATGATTCTACGTTTCAAAGCATCTATCTCTTCAGGAACAGAATCTATTTCCATCCGCATTTTTGCGGCAGCCTCGTCCATCAAGTCAATGGCTTTATCTGGTAAAAAACGATCTGAAATATAACGACTCGATAATTCTACAGCTGCAATTACAGCATCATCTTGAATCCTTACGCCGTGGTGTAGTTCATATTTATCTTTAATCCCCCTTAAGATAGAAATGGCATCAGTAATATCTGGTTCATCAACTACTACCATCTGGAAACGACGTTCCAAGGCTTTATCTTTCTCAATGTATTTTTGGTACTCTTTCAAAGTCGTTGCACCAATAGCATGCAATTCTCCACGAGCCAACGCTGGTTTCAATAAATTAGCGGCATCCATCGCCGAATCTCCGCCACCACCTGCACCAATCAAGGTATGAATCTCATCAATAAACATGATGATTTCTCCCTCTGCATCTGTTACTTCTTTGATAACGGCTTTAAGTCTTTCTTCAAACTCGCCTTTATATTTCGCTCCAGCAATCAACAAACCCATATCTAACGTATAAATCTGCTTAGATTTCAGGTTTTCGGGTACATCACCCATTACTATTCTTTGTGCTAATCCTTCTACAATTGCGGTTTTACCTACCCCTGGCTCACCGACCAACATAGGATTATTCTTAGTGCGTCGTGATAATATTTGTAATACCCTGCGTATTTCCTCATCTCTGCCAATCACAGGGTCAATTTTCCCAGCTTTGGCTAATTCATTTAGGTTTCGAGCATACCGTTCTAATGAACGATAGGTTGCTTCTGCATTTTGGTCTTTCACGGTTGTGTTTCCTCTTAGTTCTTTTATGGCACTTTTTAATTCTTTTTCCTTATATCCACTCTCTTTCATCAAACTTGCCACAGCATCTTTCCCTAACAGGATTCCCGATATTAATAATTCTATGGATACAAATTCGTCTGAAAATTCCTTTAATAAATTTTCTGCTTTGGTAAAAGCAGCAGCAGCATCGTTTGCTAAATAGGGCTGACCTCCACCAGAAACTTTAGGATAGCCATTTACTATATTTTCCAGTTTCGATGAAAAAATTGCTTGATTCACTTGTAACTTTTTCATCAAAAACTCTGAAGTATTGGGTTCCTCGTCGATGATGGCTTTTAGCAAATGGCCCGTTTCAATAGCTTGTTGGCCATTTGCTGAGGCAATCGAAGCGGCATGTTGGATTACCTCTTGAGTCTTGGTTGTATATTTATTAAAATTCATCGTATAAATGATTTTCTGTTTTTCAATCGTTGATACTACTATTTTATCAAAAGCTAAGCCAAGCTAGTTTTGCGGAAAAAATGGCATATTTTTGCGCAAAAAATTGAATTGTTTAAGCCAAAATGACGGTTTTTTTGTTGGAGACTTTAGGATGTTAGGACTTTAAGACTGGAAGATAAAAGAAACAAGACTTAAAGATATTTAGACTTGAGGACTTTAAGAAGAAAGAAGCCTCCCCAGCAGTAGCTCTTTTCTAACGAGTGACCACTATTAGGAGGCTTCAAGCCGATAATAAGAAAAAAGACTTTAGGATGTAAGACTTGGGGACTTTAAGAAGGAAGCCCCCTCCGCATTCGCTCGTTCTAACGAGTGACGACTATTATAAGGCTTCAAGCCGATAAATAAGAAACAAGACTTAAAGATATTTAGACTTGAGGACTTTGAGCATCCAACAGTAGCTCGTTTTTAACTATTAGTACGTTGATATCTATTCTTTTGCCTCGTTGTAATACATCTCATTAACGTTAGCCCCTATTTGCTTCGTATTTATTTCCATACTTCCGCTTGTCTTAAAAACATATTTTGCCTGCCCTATAAAAGTTATTCTTGGGTATTTTGAATATAAAAGTTCGTCAGTAATTTGATTTAATTGTCCTTTCCTACTTTCCTCTTCTAAATAGTTTTCTTTAAGCGTATAAATTACAGAAATATATTTTAGGTTCTTATTCTCTTCTATTTTATCAAAAACCTTGACACTTGCCGTTAAGTTTTGCCCAAGACTGTCAGCGAAAAGCTTTTCAAGTACTTTACTTTCTGCATCATTAAAACTACTTTCCACATACTTAACTTTCGCATTAGTAGATTCAAATGCTTGAAAAGGTAATACTAACAAAAGTAAAAGTCCGTAGGAAATTACTAATGGTACAATTGCCTCAGCTATGTTAAATTTTGGCTGTTCTACATTTATTGGGTCGTAGGTAATCACTTTTGTTCCTGCAACTCTGTCACCTAGCCTTCTACTTGGGCTTGTTAATGTAATAATGACTTCTACTGGCCAAATCACACAAAAAATATTTCGTATAAAACATTTCAACGGCGAAGCAACTTGCCCTGTATTGTTATCAACAATCTGAGTTTTAGTTATTACTTTTCCTAAGCTTCTTCCCTTAATAATATCCTTACAGAAATACAGTGCAAAACCAACTAAAGAAACATAAAATAGAGGTCCGTCAAAACCTATCCCCATATCTTCTTGTTCATGCGTAACTGAAGCATTTAAAGCCTTTGAAATATTTACTATCATCATTGGTATAAAAAATACAGTGGCAATCATTGTCATGATGAAATGGTCGAGTATCATAGAGCCAAGTCTCGTTGCTGTGTTAACATTGTGTTGTACAATCATTTTTAGTGGTTTTTATAGAAAATATTTAAAGTTTAAATACAAAGGTGGTTAATTGACAATCTATCAATCTTCAATCCATATTTATTTTATCAATTCAGCTCAACGAAAGAATTGTATTTTGAGTATCATAATTATCTCCCGCTTTCGCTCGTTTTCTAACGAGTGACGACTATTATCAGACTTCAAGCCGATAATAAACTCTTTATTTTGATTTTTCTTGTAAAGCCCTTAAATCATTAATCACAGTCTCTATTTTTTTATCTAAAGCATTAATTTGACCTTCATATCTATCTGTCTCCTCAGCTACTGCTTTGTATATTAATTGATAGCTTTTAATTCTAAGTTCACAATAATCTTTTAAGAGGTTGTTTTTAGTTTTTATTTCAACTGGCAAATCCAATTTCTCAAAACTGTTTATGAGTTTTATATTTTCTTGCCAATAGTAAATACCTCTGTCTTTAATAGCATAAAGTTTTTTATCCTTAGGAGTATCGGCAGGCAAACTATAAAACTCCAATGCCATTGATTCCATTGAGACAAATTGCCTAACCTTTTTATCATATTCTCCTATATCATTGGGGAGGTTCTTGTATATAAAGAATGAACCCGAAAAAATCAGCGCTGTTAATAAAGCAATTGTTGATAATTTGAGATGCTCAGATTCAGGTTGTTTTAAACTTGGAATAAAAGCATACCCAATAACTATTCCCCCCAACAACCCTCCAATATGAGCGGCATTGTCAATACCACCTTTTAGTCCAATGACTAAATTATACCCTACAAAAAGTGTAATACTTGTTAATAGTGCCTTACGAGTTGTTTCTTCAATTAAGCTTGTTGTTAACATTGCTAAAAAAACACCATACAATCCAAAAATAGCTCCTGATGCTCCTGCACTAATTGTTAAATCGTGCCACCATAAACTTGCAACACTCGCTGTAATTCCTGTTAATAAATAACCTGAAATAAATCTTGTTTTCCCTAAGTGTGGCTCCAAAAGTAGACCTATATAAGCCAACGCATACATATTCATGGCTAAATGAAAAATACCAATATGCAGAAAACAATTTGTCAAGAGTCGCCAACCTTCTCCTTCTAATGTCACTGGACGAAAATTCGCTCCCCATCTTATCAGACTTTCACCATCAGGTGCAATAATATTAACACCAGTAAGTGCCATTATTATGAAAATAAGAATATTGATATTTAAAAGAATCGGTGTGACAAAATAGCCATCAATTGGGATGAAAACACTAAGGAATTCGTTAAATTTCTCTTTTAAACTAGTAGGTTCTTTGCTTAAAATATCATCTTCTTTTGGTATTAAATTGGGACTTAATTCAACCACCATATTATCTATTTTTTCTGGCGACAACATTGATTTTAGTTCATCAATTTGAGCAATAAGTCCTTCAATATTACGCTCATTTCTCCCCCAGTCCATTAAACCTGAACCTTGATTTTCACTTCGTAAGTTTACGGTGTGGTCACTAATTTTCACAGTAATTTCTTCTCCCCACGATCTAAAGGATATCTTTGTAAATGCAATAAATCCTGTTTCACTTGCATAAGAAATGCTCCAACCGAGTCTTGTCGCTGATTCAATTGCTATTGCTAAAAATTGTTGAGGAGTGATATTGTCAAGAAGTAGTTCGTGAATGTGTTTAGGTGGAAAGCCAATAGCCATAAAATATTCTTTTGTTGAGGGTATTTATTATAAGTTAATCAGTGATTTTTTTATAAAGTTAAATTAAGCATATTTATTTACAATTCTAATTTTATATGTCTTATGACCATTAATTGCTGAGATTTTTTTTAGGCTAGCATACAATGATAAATGGGACATATAAAAAACAGCGGTAGTAAGTTTTATCATTATTGGATAACTATATTTTTCATTATCTCGTACTCTTCCACTTGTTCCAAAAGACGAATGAAAGCTTTGCTAAGATAGGTTTTTAATTAAAAAATTTATGTATTCAGAGAATATTTTATTTACAGGATTAATTGTCAAAAAAGTAGAACATACCATGAAACTGTTTAAACTTTCCGTTTCTGAGGTGAAAGTATTGTATTTTTGAATTGATTTTTTCAACATTTGCATAGCATCGCTACGTTGAGTAAATTTTGGAACAAGCTATTCTAAAAGACTTAGTTTAATCCGAAAGGGAAAGTTTAAACAGCTTCAATATAATAACCGTAAAATAAAAATATCCTTAATCAGGGTATTTAAAGCTCTTTTTTGTGATGTCTTTTTTAAAAAATGATGTAATATTATGCTACTTAAATTATCTCTATCATGAAAAACCTCCCTATCTTACTATTAGCACTATTTGTGCTGGGTTTCGTTAGTTGTTCTAAAGAAAATGACCCATCCGTTACTCCAACCCCTGGTGGCACAACTTTACCTTATTTTGAATATAAAATCAACAATGCAAGTGCTGTGCATATCGATTGCAGTGCAATCCAGTTTGAAGCTACTAGTGGTGGCAGTTCGGTTAAGGTAATTGTTGCAACTTCTGCTTCTACAAAAGCTACTTTTACTTATGCTTTTTATGGTGCTGCATCGGCTTTGGATACCGTAAAAGCTGGAAGCCATCCATTATTGGCGTATACCGAATTTGTAAACTATGCAAATAGCATAGCCATGCACATAAGTGTAAAAGTACCGCAAACCACTGGAGGCACCGATTATTTTTATGGATTGGCTCCATCTGAAGCTACTCACACGCATAACATAAAATCTATTACCAAAGGTGATGTTGAAAATGGAAAACAAATATATTGGGTAGAAGGCGAATATAGCTGTAAAGGACAGCAGCTACCATCAACAACCACCGCTACCATTTCGGGTAAGTATAGGTTTAAATTGCTGACTGTAAAATAAGGTTGGTTAACTTTTCTACTTGTTCAGCAAACAAGTGAAAGCCCTGATAAATAGGACTTTAATCTAAACATTTGTACTTTCAGAAAACTTTGTTGTTACATATCGTTCGATTTTCTTTTCGGAATAAATCGAACAGGTTAAACAGTGTAAGTCGTTGGCACAATTATTTAACACATTAGGTAAAGTAGTATTTTACCTTTGATGACACATAAAATTCTTTTTGCATCACCTTATTTAATACCCAATTTACATACTACAAGATAATTTTTATCAATATAACAACAAAACTTTATGAACATAAAACGAATTTTCGGGGCTTTACTCACCCTATTAGGTGTTATCGGACTTATTTATGCTGCCACGTTATTTGTCAATAAATCAGGTGGACACAATACGAAGGCTCTTATTACTTATGGAATTATTGGCTTTATTTTCTTTTCTTCAGGAATCAGCTTGATACGTTCAACAAATGACCAATCGTAATGTTTAGGACTTTAAGATTGGAGGATTTTAGGACTTTAGACATTAAACTTTGAGACGCCCGCAGTCGCTCGTTTTTTAACGAGTGACGACTATTGTTGGGCTTCCAGCCGATAACTTGAACTAGTGGAGACTTAAAGACTTTAAGGAGGAAGAAGGTTAGATAAAATAGCATTTAATCCAAAAATATAAATACCTAAACATTCAGAGAAAGGTAGTTATCAATCGTTCTTATTACCTTTCAAAATAAATCATACATAAGAAATCAGCCTTATCCTATCTTTTTTTGAATTTGCCAATAATGCCCGAAAGGGTCTTTTATTGTTCCTTGTCTGTAGCCATAATCATAATCTTCGGCAGGGCTAATTTCTATGGCTCCCGCAATGATTGCTTGGTTCATTACGGCATCTACATCTGGCACAAACAATCCAACGCAACAGGTACAGCCATTGTGTGTATCAGGAGAAAAAAAAAGCTTAGAGGTTATTTCATGAACATGAAAAATAGCACCATATATACAAAGTTCTGCTACGTGGATAGTATTATCTTCATTTCTAAAACATAGATTCTCTGTTGCTCCAAAAGCATTTTTATAGAACGATATATCCTTTACTCCATTATTGATATAAAGCTCTGGGGCAAAAAAAGTGTTATAAGCATTCGTCGTCATAGCTTTGGGGTTTTAAATCAAAATATATGTTTAGGTTATTTTCAATGTTGTTTTTAGTTCTTCGCTTGTTTTGGAAGAGGGCTTTACACCACCTAAAATCTATTAAGTGTAGTTATAGATATATGCTGTTGCAATTATATATAATAGTAAATTAAACAAAAGATAAAAAACCTTTAAGCCCTTGAATCTTCTTATAATTATTATCGATAAAATAAAATGTAACAACACAGTTGCACAATAAAGTATCCAAATCTCAAACTGATGATTGCTATTACTTGCGTACCCCAATGAAAAACAAGAAAAATACCAGACTACAATAAGAAAAAACAATACCACTATATCAAAAATAATAAATTTAAGTACCGATTTCATAATATGCTGAGTAAATGATTGTTTTTATTTCAGTCTTACTCTGTCTTTTTCACTAAATCCCCTTAAAGTTTCTAAAAGGTTTTTCTTATCTTTATTTATAGATAAGTAGATGCAGTCAAAAGAGTTTTTGCTCGGACTTCCTGCATTACCAAAGTAGTGAACATGAGTTTTTTTATAGGCAGAAGTTACTGATTTTGCATAAATATCTTCAAAAAATGGAAGTTTATTTTCAGTACTCTCGACTACTACGCAAGCACAATCTGCCAGTCTACCGCCTTCTGTTAAGTCGCTACTTTTCCAATTATTACTCGTGTAAAGAAACAAGTCTTCGAGTAGCTTTACTCTAAAACAGGAATGTTTGTGAGTTTTTTCATCTTTATTTTCATTCTCTTCCGTAATGAAAAAATAGAGGTCTGTACCCGCAGATTTCAATTTTTTTATATGAGTTACGTTAGGGTCGGCATATATTTCGTTATAAATTTCAGTTTCAGTACGGATTATTTCTGGTTTGTCAAACTTTCCAAGTTTGACATGATTTTCACTTTCAAAAATTAGAATATAATTTATGTTTTCTTCTACGATTATTCGCTCTTTCGTATCCGAATTGTAGATATGCCCGTGTTGAAACGTAATGTTAATAGAACGCATATTGAGGTTATTTTTAGATACAGTTGTCTTTTTTTAATGAACTTAAACTCGATGTGACTCAAAGCAAGGGTGCAATCAGAGACTATAATTATTAGAGAGACTAAGTGAAAATAGTTAGATTGGAGAAGTCGATATATTCAACCATTCTTTAAATAAACACCTACCAATTTCTTCTCTTTTGAAATTGCTGATTCGTGCAGAAGGATGCGTCATTCCATAAATTCTAAATCCATCGATTGTAGATTTGTATAATGATTTAGGCAACATTTCTTCTGTTTTATTTCTGCCTATAAAAGGTCTAAAACAATGATTAACTCCTAAACACAATATTACTTTAGGCTTTATAACTTCGCAAATTAAAAGTAATGACAACTTAACACAATTATCAAACACTTCTAACCATTCATTTTTGAAGCTTTTTTTGAATTCACTAAAGTCTTTGGAATTGAAAAATAAAATATTCATATAAACCATATTATCAAAACATTTTCTAAATTCAGGATGGATATTGATTGTTTTATTAAGATTTCTAAGGATATTCCATTCTTTCTTTTTCTTTCCATTTTCAATTTTGTCAGCTTCTTTACCTCCTATATACCAAGGGTTTTGATGAATAAATACGTCAGGAATCATTTTACCATATTGTTTCACTCCCCATCCTTCATTAGAAAATTGGTTTTCATAATTATATACCCCGTAAGGATTTAAACCTAGAATTAAAATATCTGGCTCATGTTTTGGTTCGGATTGAAATGCGTAAAAACTTCTATCTATTTTAGTTTTAGCAACATTATCACAATAATCAACAGTAAATTCAGCCCATTTATTTAGTCTTTCTTCATATGTTTTTAAAGCTCTTATCTCTAAATATAATATACTTAGTCTTTCATCAAATATTTTATTCATAGTCTTTTTTTTTATTCTTAGATGTTTAGTTATTGTAATTCGCTCTTATAAGTTCAAACTTATTGCTTCAATTAGGCTCTTTTACCTGTTCTGAAAGACAAGTGAAAGCTTTGACAAATAGGATTCAATCCAAAAAGATAAATGCCTGAACGTACAAAGAACGTTATTATTTATCGTGGAACAAGGATGCTTCACAGACTGCTTTTGTTTGAGTCTAAGTGAATAAACACTTAGACAAACGAGCGTTCTAAGAATGCCTGACACAAGATATTCTGAAACACTATGTCACGCAGAAGATGAACACAAGCAATACTCTAATGATTAGAATAGTTGACAGAAAGTTACTATTAACTTTAAAGAAGTTTTATTTGTTGATAATCTAAGATTTCTTTAGATTTTTTACTTATAGTAACTTCAATTTGAGAAAATAATATAATATCATCATACACTCTATTTGGAATATCAATTATTGTTATTCCAAATTCATTTTCACTAGCTCTAATCTTCCATGATTCCACACCAAATTCATCATGATGAATTTTATCCAAAACTTTAACTTGAATGACGTATTTTTTTTGCTCAACTAAATCATTTTTAATTGGCTTTATTGAAGTATACCAAAAAATAACAACTAAAAAAAGTCCAAATAATATAGGAACTAAACATCCTACAAATGAAATTTCGCCCGCTTCCCATACTCCAAAAAGCACACAACAAAGTGTAAGCACGATAACAAAATTGATGAGTTTTTGCAATGACTCCTTTTTTGAATCTAATCTAAAAGTTAATGTCTGAATGTCTCGTTCATTCATGTGTATTGTATTAGCCATTTGTGTTAACGTTTAGATAATTACACATAATCTGATAAATATTTAGATATCTATCATTTGGTAATAGTTTGAAAGCATAAATTGCAAGAGCAAAAAGAATATCTTTATTATCATCATTTATTCTCCCCGTTTCAACTTCTAATTCCCACTCTTTCTTATCAAACTTATCTTTATATTTCTCTAGTGCTATCATATAGATTGAACTTACAATATCATGATTTAAGTACTTGGGATTCATATTATAATCAATTGCTTTGGCTAATATTTTACGAGTTTTATTTTCTTTTAGAGCGTCAAAAAGATATTTTAACCAAGCAATAACACCAATAAAAATCATTAGATTAGAACCATATTTACTGTATTGATAAAATGGCGGATAAATATCTATTTCTATATGCCAAATATCCTGTAACCATAGTGTTATAAAACCTAATGCAAAAAAAGTAGTTCTAAAATAGCCAAATAATATGCTTTTCATACTGAGTCCCATAGGAAATCCTTGATTTGGCGTTACTCTATAAATAGTACCAGTGGGTAATAAAGGAACTCCTATTACCAAAAATTTAGTTTGTATTGATTGTCCGTCAAACTCTTCTAGAGTTCCTGAATACATTGTCCCAAAAAACATATAATAGATGTTTAACTAATTGTTTAACTTGTTATAATTTATAGTAAGAAATTGTTTTTTGCCCATCCAAGTATCTTTACTCTTCTACTTGTTCTAAAAGACAAATGAGAGTTTTGCTAAAAAACAAACCAAAACCATAAAAGCCTGAACGTTCAAAAACGTTGTTATCTGGCATTCGATTTACACTTTGAAATAAATCGAACGCAAAAAAACAAACATAAATAAAATTATGATTGAGATATAAAAAGAGAATGAAAATTTTAACTTTTTTTATTATGCGGTATATCGGTCTCTAGTATCGTAAGTTTAATGAATTATAGTCCAAGTCCTAGACTTGAACTATTGGCGTGCATCCACGAAATTTCTCCGACGAGGGCTACCAAACCCTCTCCTCCTCTATCATTTCTCCCTTAATAATATACTGTTGAATAGAGGCTTCTATTTCGGCTTTTGGGATATAGTTGGAGGCTACTTTGATAAAGTCTTCTATCGTTAGCAATTGCTTTTTTTGTTCGGCTAAAGCTTTTAGGCTTCTTAGAAAATCTTGGTAGCTTTTAGTCCCCTTGCTTTGTTCGGTAATCCTTTTGTTGAGGTAGGCAGCAAACAATGCTCCTCGATGATAGGGTATTTTTTCGTAGTTATGATTTTCCCAGAAGTGCTTTAGGATGTCTTCATTGGCTGTATTTTTTACGGGGTTGGCAGACAATTGTTGGTAGGTGTCTTTTACCATTTTGGCTAATTTCTGTTCTGAGAAAATCCCCGCTTTTGCCAGCAAGTACCAAGTGGTATAATCAGTAAAACCTTCATCAAACCATTGATTGTTTTCGCCCATTGATACATAGCCCGCCCCAATATAGCGGTGCATGATTTCATGAGAAATCGTAGTGACTACTTCTTCATTGGCTAAAATGGTATCGCCCGAATACTTTACATGAAAGCCTGAGTTGAAGGCCGTGCCTGAGATATTATGATATTTAATATCAAGAAAAGGCGAGGCAATTAATGAATAATAAGTCCCATTGAGATTACCCCAAAAGTCGGTCATGGCAGGTAGAAATTTATCAAAATAGTCCATAAAACGTTTGAGGTTATACGGATTCTTCTGATTAATGCGTAGCACTACATAGTTTTGGATGCCTGCTAACTTTCGTTTGACGATGCGGAGGTCGGATGCACCTGTTACCAAGGCATTCATACCTTCTGAGAATTTTATCGTTACCGTTTTGCCTGCTGTTAGTGTTGGGGCAAAGCTAAAGTACATCGGGAAAGTCGGTTTTTTTTCTAGGGTTACCGACATCATCATACTTGCCTGAAGTTTTTCATCTAATTGCGGATTCAAAAAGAGTGAGTGTGAAAGCGAAAAGAAGTAATTGTCGGTAATAATAGGTCGAAACATTTCACCACGCACCTTTTGCTTGGGAGTATGGGTATCAATAATATCATATTGCATCTGAATCGGGGTATTTTGGGGATGATAAAAAGTAAGCTGACTTTTTGCTGAATCGACCTTGAATGTTACAGAACTCTGAATATTGATTAAGCCTTTTAGTAAGTCTTTCATACCGCCATAATATTCGTTTCCGTATTGAAAAACAGTACTATCTCGAAGAACAGGACGATAATTTAAGGTTACGTGCATCACTTTTGGCTTTATATCAAAATGATAATCCAAATCGGTACTGGCATAGGCTGTTGTTTGTAGGATGGCTATCAAACCTAATAAAATACAGGCTAAAAAGTTTTTCATCAATGATGTGCTTGTTTGAAGATTTAAGAACCGAAGATAATGGGTTAAGAAGCAAAATTATCAATTGATTCCTAGAATTAGTTTTGTAATGATGTTAGGTTGGTTACTGCCCCTCAACTCATTCAAATTATTATCACCGAAATAACTCCAACTACTGCAAAATTTATATACATACAATTGTGACGCTCTTTCCCATTTTGAGTCTTAGGAAAACCTACGGCTAGTATCAGTAGCGGTAACCCTTGCGGTTACCGTTTCGTTACCATTTGGGTTACAAAATAAAACCTTACTCTATTTTCAAAACCTTCACCAACGCACTTTTACGCTCATTGCCAATACGTAAAAAATAAGTACCAGCATTTAAATGAATCAGTGATAATTTGAAAGATAGGCTATTGATGGGCTGATAAAGAAGTGTTTTGCCCGAAATATCCATTAAACTGGTAAAGTAATTATTAACCTTCTTATCGTTAAGTTGAATGGTAATTTCTGAAGTGGTAGGATTCGGATATACGTTAAATAGTTGATTGTTTTCGTTTTCAGTCGATAATACCGTTGGGCTATTGGCTCTGGTAAAATCAGGAATCCCATAGCCTAATCGTGTATCTGGGGTTTGATACTGACTACCCGATTTCCGCATTCTATCAATCACTGTCATGGCTGTTAAAGTAGGGTTGGCTTGCCAAAAACCTGCTACCATACCACACAAAATAGGGGAAGAAAAAGAAGTACCATCACTGGTTGATACATTGCCATTAGGCGTAATAATGGCCGCACTCCTGCCCATTACTGCTAAATCAGGCTTTACTCTACCATCAGCCGAAGGACCAATAGAACTAAAACTTACATACGATTTTAGCGCATCGACTGCTCCCACAGTGATAACAGAATCAGCATCAGCAGGAGTAGCAATATAACGCCATGCAGCATTTCCTTCATTACCTGCACTAATTACACAAACAATTCCTACGGAAGCTGCCCAACTGGCAGCCCTAGCCGCTATGGTGGTTTTGCCATTCATATCTGCATATTTATGGCTGGTACTAGCATCATCAAATTCTGAATAACCTAAAGATGAGTTGATTAAATCTACGCCTATGCTATCTGCATATTCAGCGGCAAACAGCCAATTGGCTTCTTCGATAAGGTATTCTGAGGCAGCATCTTCTGAACGTAATAATAAAAAAGAAGCTTTATAAGCAGTACCTATCAACTGTCCGTCTAGATAAGCGCCCATGCATGATAAAACTTCAGTTCCATGTGAGTCGTCTTCATAAACGTTCTTTTCATTTTTCACAAAGTCGTAAGTACCCACTATCCTTTTTTCATCAAAAAGTGGTTTTAATGCGGCAATATTATTAGCATTATTGAACCCTGCATCCAATACGCCTATCATCATTCCTTCTCCATGAAACCCTTGGTCGTGCATTTTGTCTGCCCCAATCATTTCTATTTGGGTTTTAGATAAACCATAGCTCAAGGCTTCTGTACCTAAGCTTTCAAACTTAGTTGTTTTTCTGGCTGTTCTAGTACTTGGATTATCAATTGAAGTATTAATTTCTAGCCCTTTTACAAATGATAATTGTAAAACACTTGTCAAAACTGTTGGGGTACATTCAATCAAGGCAGCATTCATCCAACGAGAAGTATAAATTACTTTTGCGCCTTTCTTTTTTACTTCACCTATGTAAGCTGGATTTACGGGTAAATCTTTCGTTGTCAAAGCGATATTTTGTTTCTGACGACGATTGACTGAACGTTGGGATAGGTAGGCTAAAGGTTGGGAAACAGAATAAGGTGAGTTACTTTTATCTTTAAAAACCAAAAGATACTTTGCTGACAAAGTTTGAGCATTTACGGATGGATGAACTAGGAAACTCAAAGCGAAGAACACACTCAATATTATAAGTTTCACAGTAATGTGATTAGTATTCATCTTTTCCATAATCTTCATGATAAAACTTGTTCTTATTCAATCTTATTGGCCAGATATAGTTAGCTAATAATTAGACAAATTTAGGTGTTTTTCAGTTGCATGATAATAAAGAAGCTGTTTAAAATTTAAAAGCCAGTCAGGAATAATTCCTGACTGGCTTTTAAATTTTATTTCTGATTTATTTTTCGTCTGCTGGTACTAACCAAGCTTTGCGAAGAGCAATCTGTGCTTCTGTTGGATTCTCTGCTGGAGAAAGCAGATTTTTCTCAATTACTTCTGGAATAAAGATTTTAGATGAAAGTCTGGCTTCTACTTTCTTATCTCCATTTTTTCTAAGCACAACAAATTCAACATTATCACCTTCTTTAGTGTTGTTGATAAAATCAGAACGAGTATTTCTAAAACCATTCAGGTCTAATGGTTTTCCATTTAAAGAAACTAGCTCATCACCTGCTTTAAACCCAATTTTTGCACCGAAGGCATCAATTCCTTCATCGTCAATGATAAAAATACCTTTTGTTTCAGGATTGATTCCTAAGTTATAGACCGAAAAGCCTAATGTTTTTTCTAGTTTCTTGTTAGTTTTTTGGAAGTTGATACCTACACTATTCAAGGTTTCTATTAAAGGCAAAGGTTGTTTTCCTTCTACATAATTAGCAAAAAACTGACGAATCTCTGGGAATTTAGTTATTTCAGTAATCTTATCGAAAAGCTCATCATCGTTGAAAGATTTATCTTTACCATAATATTTAGATAAGTCTTTCATCAAATTCTGTGTTCCATATTTCCCTCCTGATAATTGACGAAGCTTAATATCCAAACAAAGCCCTATCAATGCTCCTTTTTCATATACGTTTTGGTATTGGTCTTTGTATTTTTCCAATACATCAGCCGACATTACTGTAAAAGGGATATCATCTTTATAGCGGTCATACATATTGCCAATTTTAGAACGAAGCATATTCATATACATTGGCAATTCAATCAAACCATATTTTGCTTGCATGTGTCCCGCTGCATATTCTGTAATTCCTTCATACATCCAAAGATGCTTAGACATTTTCGGATGGTTAAAATCAAACTCACCTATTTCTTTTGAATGAATACTAAGCGGCGTAACGATATGGAAAAACTCATGTGAACAAACATCTTTTACTGTTTGTGCCAGCTCGTCTGATGAAGATTCAGGCAAATAATAGAAAGATGAGTATGAGTGTTCTAAAGCACCATAGCTTCCATTTTTTAAATTATCTGAAAGCACAATGACAAAGGCATATTTTTTAATGGGTAAAGTCCCCCCTAAATATTCTTTCTGAGCTTCCAACAATGTTTTTACATTCTCAGCAATTTCAGCAGAAGTAGCTTTTTTATTAGGCGAATAAAGCGAAATTAAAATATCTGCCCCTCCTACTTTTAAGATAGTTGTATCAGGTTTGCAATACATGATAGGTGCATCTACCAAATCATTGTAATTTGAAACACTGAAAAAATCCTTTGTATCATCTGATTTAGTAGCCGTTAATGAAGATGCGCCATAAAAACCTGTTGGTTTTGTAAAGGTCACTTCGTAAGTACTACGCTTTAAATCATCAAAGTAACCAAAAAAGCCATGCGTATTAATGGCAAAAAGCTTATTTTCTTCAATATCAGTACCGGCAGGTTCAAAAACATATTCACCCGAAATTTCTGGTGAATCCCAAGTATCATCTACTAAGTACGTGATTTTACTAAGTTTCTTTGCTCCTTTTATTTTATAGCTGTTAGCATCAATCTTATTGACAGTCAATTCTTTTCCTTTATCATCAAAAGCTTTTAAGGCAGAGATATAACGGCCAAAATCATAGTTGGCATAAGTGCCAGGAACAATTTTAGGAAAATTATATACTATTTCATCTTTCAAGATTTTAGGAGTAGTCAGTGTTACTTCTAATTTATCGTTTTGAACTTTTGTTAAATCAATAAAAAACTGGTAATTGGCATTTTGAGTAACTTTCTGGGCGAAAGTTGGAAGGCATATTGTCAATGCCAAAAACATCAGGAATTTAATCTTCATTGGGCTTTATTAGAGTTGTTAAAATATTATAACTGCATTTCTTAGAGAAATATAACGATTTCTTAGCAAGAAAGTATATTTATCAAAACGTAGAAGTAATTAAATACTCTCTTTTTTGACATTATCGTTTAAAAATCAATGTACCTTGAAGAAAAGTAGCATCATCAAATTCTTTTTGAGAACCTTTTACTCCAATAGCCAAAGAGCCCAATAACATAAAAGGCAAATCACTAAAGTCTCCAGCTTCGATGTTACCACTAGCATTTTTAGTAAATTTTTTTGAACCTAATTTTAAACTATTTGCAGTTAATTCCAACACTGAAAATGTCTGAACAGATTCTTTTCCAGTATTATCTTTAGTAATTAAGTCGATTGTTTTGTTACTATCTTTTGTTTTCCAAGTACCTACAGTTTTACCAGCAGCATAAGTACCATCTTGCTTAAAATCAAATGAAACACCAGTTGCAAGGGCATTAACCATTGTTGTATCAATCTTAGGAGTACGTTTAATTTCTTGCAGTGTTGCTTCATAAGTTTTAATATTTGTAATGGTTCCAAAACCTGAAATTGACCATTTACCTACAATGCTCACGGGTGCTTGCGGAACGACGTCAGAACCAAACTTTTCTTGGCAGGCAGTAAAAGAAAGGATAGAAATCAATGTGATGATGAATAAGGCGATTTTTTTCATTAGGATAATTTTTTAGCGTTCAAGACTTAAATTTAAGAAATATGTCAAATAATAAAACTCAAAACTTATTAAATGGTACTAAATTAAAGCTAGAAAGCTCGATTAGTAGTCGAGCTTTCTATTTATACTTCATTTGTATGCTTACTCCCACTCAATCGTTGCTGGTGGTTTTGACGAAATATCATAAACAACTCTGTTTACTCCTTTTACTTTATTGATAATTTCGTTTGAAATTTCTGCTAAAAACTCATAAGGTAAATGACACCAATCGGCCGTCATTCCGTCTACAGACGAAACCGCTCTTAATGCTACTACTCTTTCATAGGTACGTTCGTCGCCCATTACCCCTACTGACTGTATCGGTAAAAGCATCGCTCCTGCTTGCCAAACGTTATCGTATAAGCCTTTATTTTTCAAGCCATTGATAAAGATGGCATCTACTTCTTGTAAAATCTGTACTTTTTCAGCCGTAATATCTCCTAAAATTCTAATTCCTAAACCTGGTCCTGGGAATGGGTGACGGCCTAGTATAAACTGAGGAATTTCAAGTGTTCTACCTACTAAACGTACTTCATCTTTGAAAAGTGTTTTTAGTGGCTCAACGATTTTCAATTTCATATAATCTGGCAAACCGCCTACATTATGGTGAGATTTAATCGTAGCTGATGGGCCTTTAATCGAAACAGATTCAATAATATCTGGATAGATGGTACCTTGACCTAACCATTTAACGTCTTCTATCAAATGTGACTCTTGGTCAAATACATCAATAAATACTTTACCTATGGCCTTGCGTTTTGCTTCTGGGTCAGTCAAGCCAGCTAATGCTGTATAAAACTGATCTTTAGCATCCACTCCTTTTACATTTAAGCCAAGGTTTTTGTATGACTCAAGTACGTCTTCAAACTCGTTCTTTCTCAACAAACCATTGTCAACAAAAATACAATAAAGGTTTTTGCCAATTGCTTTATGAATCAATACCGCTGCTACTGAGCTATCTACACCACCTGAAAGTCCTAAAACTACTTTGTCATCCCCTAACTGTGCTTTCAATTCAGCCACGGTAGTATCAACAAATGAGTCAGCCGTCCAGTCTTGTGAACATCCACAAACGCCAACAACGAAGTTTTTTAACATCGTTTTGCCTTCTAATGAGTGCGTCACTTCTGGGTGAAACTGTATGCCGTAAGTTTGTTCTCCTTTGATATGAAAAGCGGCAATCTTTACAGATTCCGTTGAACCAATGATTTCAAAATCTTCTGGAATCGACATAATCGTATCTCCGTGCGACATCCATACTTGGTTGTTTTCAGAAACATCATTTAACAACGGATTTTCAGCTACTTTTTGCAATTTAGCTCTTCCGTATTCACGATGTCCAGCATTATATACTTCTCCGCCTCCCATATAAGCCAATAGTTGTGCACCATAGCAAATACCTAATACAGGCAGTTTACCTCTAAAAAGACTCATGTCAACTCTTGGCGAGTCTTCATCACGTACAGAACATGGGCTACCAGACAAAATTATGCCTTTTACATCTTCACCAATTGATGGGATTTTATTGTAAGGATGGATTTCGCAATAAATATTAAGTTCACGAACTCTGCGGGCAATTAATTGAGTGACTTGTGAACCAAAGTCGAGGATAAGAATTTTTTCGGACATTTTTCGATTTCGGATTGCTGAATTCGGATTGCAAAATTGAGCCTTCCGAAAACTATGCTAAAAAATAAACCGCAAATTTCGGGAAAATTTGCGGTTTTGAAGTAATAAATTTTACTTTTTTATAAAAATATCTCTTCAGTGTTTTTAAAACTGGAAATAAATAAACTGCGCTGGAGCGTCGAACATTCCTAAAAAGAGTATCGCTAATACTATTCCGTAATAAAGTACCCAACGAAACAATACTGGTTTTTGGCTTATAACTGTTCTTAAACGCTGCCCTCTTTGATAAAAATGTACCGTTTCCATGACTAACAAAGAGAAAACAACCATAGCAAAATTAGCAAAGCCTTGTCCTAAGAAAATATTTTTATCAATAAAGCTTCTGTTAGTAAGTTGTGAAAGTTGTTCACCAATGCCCGAAAACAAATGCGTAGCAATATGGTATGCCGATTTAAAATCAACTGCACGGAAGAAAATCCAAGCGAAACTTGTTAAACAGAAAACGGTAAGAATCTGGATGATTTTATAAAGCAATGGCAATTTTTTCAAACCTATTATGCCTATTACCTTGTTTCTAAAATCAACGGTAAGGTTCGCAAAAATCAAGTAAAATCCGTGCATAGCTCCCCAAATAACAAAGTTCCAACTAGCACCATGCCAAATACCCGAAACCAGAAAAACGATAAAAAGATTGTATTCTCTTCGCCATTTAGACACCCTGTTTCCTCCTAAAGAAATATACAGATAATCTCTGAACCAAGTGGAAAGTGAAATATGCCAACGACGCCAAAATTCAGAAATAGTTTTTGAAAAATAAGGGCGGTCAAAATTTTTCATCAAATCAAAACCCATTACCTGTGCCGAACCTAAGGCAATATCAGAATACCCAGAGAAATCACAGAAAATTTGAATTGAAAATAAAGTAGTAGCGACTATCAAAGGAATTCCTTTTTGTTCAAAGGGGTGGTCATACACTTGATTTACCATCACTGCAAGACGGTCGGCGATGACTACTTTTTTAAACATCCCCCAAGCCATTAGTTTCAAGCCATCCGTTACGCGCTGATAATCAAAATCAAATTTTTCATAGAATTGATGCAATACATTCTGTGGTCTTTCGATAGGACCAGCTACCAATTGTGGATAGAACATTACGTATAACGAGTAAATTCCAAAATGTCGTTCAGCTTTCTGATTACCTCTATATACTTCTATCGTATAAGACATCGCCTGAAAAGTGTGAAAAGACAGTCCGATTGGTAGTAAAATTTTAAGGTAAGGAATAGGGTTTTCAAGGGCAAAACCTTTTAATAGAAAGCCTATATTTTCGTTCAAGAAATTATAGTATTTGAAAATTGCCAGAACGCCAATGTTAGCAATAAGGCTCATCGTCAAGAACAATTTCCTTTTTTTCCCTTCCGACTGTTCTATATAAATACCTGCATAATAGTCTATTACAATCGTAAAACCCAAAATAAGCATATAAATGGGAACGAAAGCCATATAGAAATAGCAACTCGCTACCAATAATAATAACCAACGAAAACGATAGGGCATTAAGAAATAGAGTATCGTAACGATGGGAAAAAAGATTAGAAATTCTATAGAATTAAATAACATAGTGATAAAAATCAGTCTTGTTCTATTACTTATGGAAGCGTTGAAACAGACAAGATTTATTTTATTTGTTTTTACTATTAATATTGTTCGCTAAAGGCTCTTGCTTTTTCGTCCTGATTGATTGGATACTTTTCTGAAACTTATCACTATTTTCAAATAATGTCAGTATTCTTTTTGTAAATATTTCCCTTCCTTTATCATTTGGATGATAAGCATTATCATAAAACAAAGTATCGTCCATCAAAGCATATTGGGGTGTACCTAATATTGGTATTTTGAGATGCCTCTTTATCTGCGCACTGATTTTTTTAATAATGTTAGCATTTTCTTCAAAACTTTTTTGTGCTAAACAAGGAAAGGTAAAAAACACTTTAGCTCCTTTCTGTTGGGCAAAAGCATAAAAATCGTTTAAATCCTTTATTTGTTGGCTGAAATCTTGGTCAGATGGTATTGTTGGATAGGCAATTTTAGTGGGAGGATTATTCAAATGGCAAAGCAAATCTCCTTTAGATGAAAAACAATTTCGATAGAAAATAGAAGTTGTATCAGCTATACTTATCGGTTTGCTTCTCGAATGGTTTAGAGCTTCACCAATCATCAATCTACAATCAGTTAATCGATGAGTAGTATAACTGCTTATTTTTTCAGTAATAGATGGAAAGTGTATCCATTTTTGTGAAGGAGGATAAAAATCTGCGGCAATCAATTGCTCTTCATATTTTCCTTCAGACCTAACCATATATTCTAACGTTATCAACACCACATCTCCTTTTTTCAAATAAGTTTTCAGCTCTTCCATCATATACTTACTTCCGAAATTGAAATGCAAAGCAGCATTCACTACTGGCAAACCGATTTCATCCTCTAGCATATCGCTATTTATCCCAAATGCCATGCTTGAACCACTCATCAAAACTAATCTCGGACTTGGCACAGTTGCTAGCATTTTTGTTTTATCGATAATCGTAGCTATGTAAGCATTGTGTGAGCGTGGGTCGAAAATTAAATCTAATTTTCTGGCACTATCAATGGCTAACAATGGTAAAAAACCAATCAAAAATAGTTTTAGTATAAACTTTAAGAATTTCAAAATATGTGATTTTATAATGTTATTACGTTAGAGTTAATCATCAAAATACTATTCTGCATACAATAAATATTTCTTTCTGATTGCTTTATATTGGTCTAGGTCTTTTTTCCAAGACGCTCGAATTTCTGCTTCTGTTTTCCCTTCTATAATTTGCTTTTTTAAAACATCTGACCCTGCCAATAGATTAAAGAAAGCGTTATCACTAAAAAACTTATTTTTATCGACTGATTGCTGATAAAAGTCTAATACATATTTTAAGGTAAAGCCTTGTTTGCGAGCATCAATTTGGCTTAAATCTAACCCATAACACAATTTACCTTTTTGAGGCGGGTTTTTAGCCCCAGGCTTATCTTCAGGTGTAAAAGTGAAAGTTCTGTTAGCTTGATTAGGCGAACCTATCACCTGAAACTGTTTGTCGGTTCCTCTACCTACGCTTACGTCTGTTCCTTCAAAAAAACAGATAGAAGGGTATAAAAGGATTGACTGTAAATTAGGCAAATTAGGCGAAGGGGCAATTGGTGGTGCATAAACCATTGAATGATGGTAATTCAAACATTTTACAACCGTTAAGTTAGCCTTCACGCCATCTTTTAGCCAGCCTTCCTGATTAATCATTTGTGCTAATTCGCCTACCGTACAACCGTGCACTACCGGGATGGGGTTTAACCCTACAAATGATGCAAATTTCTTATCTAACACTGGGCCATCTACATAATGTCCATTAGGGTTTGGTCTATCTAACACTAATACCGCTTTCCCTGTTTCGGCACAAGCTTCCATCACATAGTGCATGGTAGAAGAATACGTATAAAACCTTGCTCCTACATCCTGAATATCAAAAATTACGACATCTATGCCTTCTAATTGTGCAGGGCTAGGTTTTTTATTGGCACCGTACAAGGATACTATCGGTAAGCCCGTCTTTTTATCAATGCCATTCGCAATATGTTCGCCTGCATCTGCTGTTCCTCTAAAGCCATGTTCTGGAGCAAAAATCGTTTTTATCTTTACGCCCAAACTAATTAAGGAATCAGCCAAATGTGTTTTGCCTATTACCGAAGTATGATTTACCACCAAAGCTACCGTTTTATCTTTCAAAAGGGGCAGGTATATTGCTGTCTGCTCTGCTCCTGTTTGTAGGGTAGCGATTGTATTTTTTTTACTGCTTATACAAGAAATAAGCAATAAGCCTGTTAAGATAAAAACGATTTTTGTTGAATGAAGCATAAAGCAAGTTATGAGTTTTGAGTAATGAGTTTTGTTTTTTTGCACCCGTTATTTCATTTTAAAAGATGAAGCTGTTTAAGCTTTCCGTTTCTGAGGTGAAAGTATTGTATTTTTGAATTGATTTTTTCAAAATTTACGAAGCATAGCATCGCTACGTTGAGTAAATTTTGGAACAAGCTATGCTAAAAGACTTAGTTTAACCCAAAAGGGAAAATTTAAACAGCTTCGACATAAAAGCAAGGTCTTTACTAAATTCCATCGCACGAAAATCGACTCATTAATCAATTTACCAGTAAAAACTACTTAATTTGTAGTCAAGAAACAAAATTACAAAATACTGCATGAATTTCCCTTATTTCATTTCTCAGCGCATTCAAAATACTAAAACTACCTCTTTTTCGGGTACGGTCACTAAAATCGGTGTGGGAAGTATAGCAATTGGTTTGTCTGTAATGATTATTGCTTTTGCGGTGTTGTTTGGCTTTAAAGATGCCATTCATCAAAAATTATTTAGTCTTACACCACACATCAAAATTTCTAAGTTTTCTGCCAATGAATCGTATGAAGAGAATCCTATCACACAACAAAGTGATCTTTTCAGAAACCATAAAAGTATTAAGGAAATTAGTCATTTCCAGACTTCGGCTTTAAAAGCTGGCATTCTAAAGACACGTCAGGATATTTTAGGTGTGGTTTTGAAAGGCATCAATCGTGATTTTGATTTCAAAAGGTTTGAACCAAATATCATTCAAGGCAAACAGATTAGCTTTGATACCAGTGGATATTCAAAGGAAATACTTATTAGTAAAGTAATTGCCGATAAATTGAGTTTAGCCGTTGGCAATGATGTAATTATGTATTTTTTGAATGCCCCCGACCGCCCTAGAAAATTAGTGGTGAACGGTATTTATGAAACCCAAATGGAAGAGTTTGACAAGAATTTAATCATTGGCGATATCAGGCTTATTCAAAAAATGAATAATTGGGGTGCGGATTCTGTGGGTAGTTATGAAATTTATATCAGCGACTTTACCCAATTAGACGCTGTTGCCAAGAAGATTCAGCGTAAAATCCAACCAGATATGAAATTGGAGAAAGTAACAACTACTTATATGGGGTTGTTCGACTGGCTGGGTATGTTGGATAGAAACATGGTTATTTTCTTAAGCTTAATTTTGTTTGTTGCTTCCTTTAATATGATTTCTATTCTGTTGGTATTGATGCTAGAGCGTACACCAATGATTGGCGTTTTAAAAGCATTGGGAGGAAGTAATTGGCAAATTAGGAAAATATTTTTGTGGAGTGGTTTTTCTATGATATTTAGGGGACTTGTTTATGGAAATTTGTTGGGCATAGGCATTTGTTTATTGCAAAAACATTATAAAATTTTCCCGCTCGACCCTGTGAATTATTACATGAATACCGTTCCGATAATGATGAATTGGTCCGTAATTCTTTTACTTAATTTAGCTACTATTTCTTTGGTGCTGTTCGTATTAATTATTCCAACTTTTGTCATTACCCGTATCGAGCCTGTCAAATCTATTGTGTTTAGGAAATAGGCATTTTTTGAATATCATTGCTGGTTTAAAACACATCTCCGTGAGTGGCTTTGATAATGGCTTTTAGGGCAAATTTGAAGTTTTTCAAACTTAATAAGGCTATTTCAGAAAGCACTTCGTTACCAAATAGTTGTTGGACTGTTCGGCCTACCCAAAGTCTTTGGGCAAAAGCTTTTTTCCATGCTTTTTGGTAATTTTGTTCTAGCAACGTCCTGTCGTCGAAATGTTGTAGGATGTGTTCGGATAAAATTTTAGCTCCGTGGATAGCCATAGCCATTCCGTTTCCGCATAAAGGTGTAATCAGTCCTGCCGAATCGCCTATCATTAAAATATGGTTTTCGATGGTTGTTTTCGGCGTAAAAGAAATTTCATTAATTACTTCGGGCTTGTCGTACAGGAAAACTGATTCTGTAAATATCTTTCTAAGGTGTGGGTTTTTCCAAAGAATATTTTTCTCCATTTCGAAAATAGCACCATACTTTTTTAGGTTTTCTCTGGTCGTAAGGTAACACAGGCAATACTTATCGTCTTCGATAGCAGAGATACCACAATAGCCATCTTTAAAATTATGAAGGGCTATTAAATCTTGTGGAAAGTCTGTTTTGATATGATATTTCACCCCAATATACGGGCTTCTTTTGCTAAAAAAACTACGGTTTAAAGTGGCATCTAGTTTTGTTCTTTTTCCGAATGACCCAATCACATAACGGGCTTCAAAAGTTTGATTAGAGGTGCTTACCGTAAATTGGTCATGATGAAAATCAATATTTTCGACATTTTTATTTAATAAACAATGAACATTATTTTGTTGAGCTAAGTGATATAAAGCTTCGTCAAAAGCATAGCGACTAATACCAAAACCTCCTAAATCAAGGGTTGTTTCTAATACTTTTCCTGAGGGTGAGGTAAATTGAAACCTTGTAATGTCTTTAGTATCTAATTGACTAAAATCAAGTCCTAATTGTTGTAAAAACGGACGTGTTTCATTAGAAATATATTCGCCACAAACACGGTGGAAAGGGTAGTGTTTCTTCTCAATCAATAGTACTTTTTTGCCAGCTTTGGAGAGCAAAATACTGCTAACCAAACCAGCCAACCCTCCGCCAACGACGATGATATCATACATAATTTTATTTTTTTACCAATTAGCTCACAACAATGTAGTAAATTTAAACAATGAAACCAACACTTTATCACATCGTGAGTCCAGAATGGTGGGCTGAGTTTTCGGATTTAGATTATTATGAATCAGAAACACTTTCAGTAGAAAAATTTATTCATCTTTCTACTTCAGGACAAGTACAAGGTACCCTAAACAATTATTTTGTAGGTAAAGCCCAGCTATTGTTACTTCATCTTGACATGGACAAATTGAGTGCTGAACTTCGTTTTGAAACTGTTCGTAATGCTGATACGTTTCCGCATTTATACGGAAGACTGAACAAAGATGCTATTTTAAAAGTTGAAGAATTACTGCCCAATCCAGACGGCACCTTTACTTTCACGGCTAAATAGTCAGTTATCAATGTATTTAAACCTTAGAACTTTGTGTTGTGTTCAAGGGTTTTATAAATGAGTATATATTTATTTAAATAATTTAGTAATCCTGCTGAATCTACAGTATCAATCGAATAACAATGTGACGACCATTTGTTAACGCTACAATTCGTACTCTAAATTCCGCAATCAATATGACATGTTATACCCACAAAATATAGAACAAAAATTAGGCTTTGACCGCATCCGAGAACACCTCAATGAATTGTGTGTGAGTTCTCTGGGAAGAGCCTTCGTCAATAAAATCCGTTTTGCCGATAATTACGATTTAATTCAAAAGATGATTCGGCAAGTAGCCGAAATGAAAGATATTTTGCAGTTTGAGCCACAGGCTTTCCCTGCTCAAAATTATCTTGATGTCAATCATCAACTTTCTAAAGCTGCCATTGAAGGAGCATTCCTGACTGAAGAAGAGTTTTTTGACTTAAAACTTTCATTAAGAACGATACAAGAATGCCTTCGTTTTTTTGATAACAAAGAACCTGAGGCTTATCCACAATTAAGAGAATTAGTTGGCACGGCATTCTCGGCTGACTTGAACCTTCGTCAAATTCTGGACTCTCTGGATAAGGTAATCGACGACCGTGGTAAGTTGAAAGACAATGCCAGTCCAGAATTACAAGCTATTCGTCGTAGAATTCAAAGTCAAGAAATAGACTTACGTAAAAAATTAGAAAGTATCTTAAAGATGGCACGTTCAAATGGCTGGATTTCGGATGACTTTTCTTTGACTTTACGTGGAGGTAGAATGGTCATTCCAATCGCTGCCGAACACAAACGTAAGATAAAAGGCTTTGTTCATGACGAATCTGATACTGGTAAAACAGTATTCATGGAACCAACCGAAGTATTGGAAGCCAACAATGAAATTAGGGAATTGGAATCTGCTGAAAGACGTGAAATCATCAGAATTTTGATGGAATTAACGACACGAGTACGTCCGCATGTGCCAGTATTACGCAAAGCTTATACATTTTTAGGGATTATTGACTTTATCCGTGCCAAAGCACGATTAGCAATCGAAATTAATGGAATAGCTCCATTGAGCTTGAACAGTCAAATTGTCGATTGGAAAAATGCGGTGCATCCCCTACTCTTTCTTTCTTTCAAAAAACAAGGGAAAAAAGTACAACCCCTCAGTATTACATTAGATTCTGACCAAAGGATTTTATTAATATCAGGCCCTAACGCAGGTGGTAAATCAGTTACATTAAAAACCCTAGGGTTGGTGCAATATATGTATCAATGTGGATTGTTAGTGCCAATGGCTGAACATTCAACTATCGGTATTTTCAGAAGTGTTTTTATTGATATTGGCGATGAGCAAAGTCTTGAAAATGATTTGAGTACTTACTCTTCGCACCTCACCAATATGAAGTATTTCCTGATTAATTCAGATAGAAAAACGTTGTTTTTAATTGACGAATTTGGGACAGGGACAGAGCCAACTTTGGGCGGAGCCATTGCCGAGAGTATCCTAGAAGATTTGAATCGTTCAGGCGCTTATGGTGCTATCAATACGCACTATACTAATCTAAAAACTTTTGCTGACCGTACCAAAGGTCTGGTAAATGGTGCTATGCGTTATGACGCCGAACACCTAGAGCCTTTGTATGAACTGGAAATAGGAAAGCCCGGTAGCTCTTTTGCCATTGAGATTGCCTATAAAATTGGTTTACCAAAAGCAATTATTGATAAATCGAAGCAAAAAATTGGTAATCAACAAGTTAGTTTCGAGAAGTTGATTAAAGAACTAGAAATTGAAAAGAAAGTTTTTGCAGATAAAAATGTGGAGAATGCTCAGAAACAACGCAAGCTCGACCAATTGCTAGAACAGTATAACTCTTTGAAAACGTATCTGGACACAGAAAAGAAAACGATTCTGAATACGGCGAAGGTTCAAGCGAAGGAGTTAATCAAGAATACCAACCAGAAGATTGAAGCGACTATCAAAGAAATTCGCGAACAAGGTGCTGAAAAACTAGCTACGAAAGAAATCAGGCAAGATTTAGTCGATTTTCAGGAAAGTTTAGTCCTTGAAAAAGTAGCAGCTAAAAAGCCAAGTCCAAAAGAAGAAAAAGAGAAAGAAGAACGTGAGGAGATTGAAGTAATTTTGGGCGAAATTTCAGTAGGTTCTTTAGTAAGAATTAAAGGACAGGAAGCTTTGGGCGAAGTATTAAGTCTACGTGGAAAAGATGCTGAAATTGCAATTGGTGATTTGAAAACTACGGTGAAAATAAATCGTTTAGAGAAAATATCTCGGAAAGAATTCAAACAAAGAACAACGTCGGTTACCAAAATTGTTGGCGTGGATATGAATGATAAGTTGATGAATTTCTCATTCAACCTTGATTTACGAGGCAAACGTGGCGAAGAAGCGTTGGTAGAAGTAGATAAATTTATGAACGATGCCATCATGGTAGGCTATAATGAACTACGGATTGTGCATGGCAAGGGAGATGGTATTTTAAGAAATTTAGTTCGTCAACATCTCAGAGGGTATAAACAAGTAGCGAGTACACAAGACGAACACGCTGATAGAGGAGGCGCGGGCGTTACTTTGGTCAGTATGAAGTAGCTTTACTCTTAGGGTGTGACTTAAGTCACACCCTAAGAGTAAGTTAATTATTACAGAACATTAGAAGTCTGCTCTTTGATTTTCTCTAATTCATCTTTCATATTGATGACCATTCTTTGAATCACCACGTCGTTTGCTTTAGAACCGATGGTATTGATTTCACGACCGATTTCTTGGCAAAGGAAATTTAATTTTTTACCGTTTCCTTCTTTCAATACTTCTTTGAAATAGACTAAGTGTGTGCCTAAACGTACTTTTTCTTCTGAAATATCGTATTTCTCGATGTAATAAATTAGCTCTTGCTCAAAGCGATTTTTATCAAAATCATCCGCCTCTAATAAATCAGTTACTGACCTTCTTAATCTTTCACGAACAGCAGGAATACGAAGTTTATCTTGCTCTTCAACTTCTTTCAATAGTTCGCCAATTTTATCAATGTATTCTATGAATTTTCCAGTAACGATAGCTCCTTCACGCAAACGGAATTTAGTACATTCGCTAATTGCCTGATTTACAGCCGATAAAATTATTTTCCATTCCTCTTCCGCTTGTTCTTCCGAAACAGTTTCAGTATTATAAGCATTAGGCAAAGAAAGAGCTATTTTGAACAACTCAGTTGTATCATCTACACCATACCCACTACCCGTATCCTGCAAATCCTTCATATAAGCCTCCACTAAAGGGCGGTTGATACTTGTTCCTGAGCTAGCAACGTTTGTATAGTTTGTACTTAGGTTGAGTTCAATTTTACCTCTTTCTAAATTCTGTGTCAACAGGTTTCTAATTTCTATTTCTCTGAAAGATAGACTTTTAGGAATTCTACAATAAATATCTGTAAACTTAGAGTTCAAGGTTTTTATTTCGGCAGTGACGGTCAGATGCGGAGCTTCTATCACCGATTTGCCAAAACCAGTCATTGATTTTAACATTATATAATTGTTTAGAAAACGTGATATCATTAATATATAAGGGTGCAATATACAGAAAATAAAAGTGTTATAAAGCAAAAAACTGTAAGTGACATGCTTTCATGTACTTACAGTTTTTGCTTGATACTATCAATAGTATTAAACTATAATTCTTTTATTTTGATATTTCTGAACCAAACTTTATTACCATGGTCTTGGAATACAATATGACCTTTCGTATAAGTTCCCCAGTTTTCCATTCCCTTGAATTTACTCGCGGCAACTAATTTTTTATATTCTTCGCTACCAATAGTATATTCAATCACCATTCTGCCATTCATATACAATTTTACATGACCGTTCTTTTGTTCAATCATTACTTTGTTCCACTCTCCTACTGGCTTCACATTTTCAGGCTCATATTTGATCAAATCATACAAGTTACCTGCTCTGTGTTTGTCGATTTTACCATCAGCATGTCCGTCGTTATCCAATACCTGAAATTCAGGGCCCGTAAACCACGAATAAGGATGTTTTGTAGCATCGTCTTCCTGTGCATTGAAAATAATTCCAGAGTTTCCTCCTTCAGAGATTTTCCAGTCGCAAGCCAAGATAAAATTCTCATAAATACCATCAGTAGTCAACTCTCCGCCACCTTTAGTATTCCAACCATCCATTTCGCTATTGTCCAACATAATGGCATTATCCGAAATTTTCCAAGCTGGTCCAAGGTCTTTCTTGTTAAAATTTCTCCAACCGTTCAACGTTTTACCACCAAAAAGAAGTTTCCATCCTTGTTTTTTTTCTTGAGAAGTCAAGGTATTAGGCTTCTGTGCAATTGTTGATAACGAAGCGCATACCAACGTAATGATTACAAAAAGGTTTTTCATGTCTATGAATTGAAATAATAGTATTGTTTTATTTGGCTCGCAAATTAATCATTTTAGTCAATTATTCAATCCTTGTTTATGCTTACAGCGTTTTATATACTACGCCATCTTTCATCACAAACGATACTTTTCTCATTACTTTAATGTCCTGTAGTGGGTTTCCATCAGTAGCAATGATGTCGGCAATCTTACCAGTTTCAATAGAACCTGCTTCTTTCTGAGTTCCCATAATGATAGCAGGAGTCATCGTAGCAGCCTTGATAGCTTCCATCGCTGGCATACCAGCCTCTACCATATATTGAAATTCATAAGCATTGTAGCCGTGAATAGAAACACCAGAGTCGGTACCAAAAGCGATTTTCACGCCTGCTTTATAAGCTTTAGCAAAAGTAGCTTGAATCAGTGGCCCAATTTCTAGCGCTTTTGGAACTACCAAGGGATGATAATAGCCAGGGATTTTTGCTGAATCAGCTACGGTTTTACCCGCAATAATAGTAGGTACAAAATAAGTACCATATTTTTTCATCAATTCTATGGCTTCATCGTCCATGTATGTACCATGTTCAATAGTGGTTACGCCTCCTCTGATGGCTCTTTTAATCCCTTCTGCCCCATGAGCATGGGCAGCTACATGGAAACCATAGTCTTTTGCGGTCTCTACAATGGCTTTAATTTCTTCCTCTGTAAACTGTGGTGCTTTACCACTTTTTGCTAAACTCAATACTCCCCCTGTTGCGGTAATTTTGATACAATCTGAACCTTCTTTATAACGTTGACGAACAGCCTGACGACATTCGTCTGCACCATTGACCACTCCACTTAAATACTGTGGGTCAAGGCTTAATTTATCTGCCAAAGCATTTGAAGGGTCACCGTGTCCACCAGTAGTAGCAATAGTTTTGCCAGAAGTAAATACTCTTGGGCCAATGGTTGTGCCTTTATTAATAGCATTGCGTAGCGCAATATTTACGCCAGAACCACCTAAGTCTCTAACTGTAGTAAAGCCAGCCATCAAGGTAGTCTTGGCATATTTGGCAGCATCGAAAGCTACATCAGCTTGGTTTTGTTGATACCTTTTCAATTCTCCGCCTTTGCTAGTTTCATTTTCCAAATGCACGTGCATATCAGTAAGCCCCGGCATTACAGTTTGAGTTTTCAGATTAATTACTTTATCAGTTCCAGAAGGTGCTGTAAAACCTTTCTGAATAGCGGTTATTTTTTTGCCTTCTACTACAATTGTTACTTGGCTTTGAGCTTCATTCTGAACACCATCGATAAGTGTTCCACAATGGATAAGTGTTTTTTGAGCAAAAGAGGCAGTACTTAACAGGCATAATCCTGCAAGTGTTAGTAATTGTTTTTTCATTTGTTGATATTAATTAAAGGTAGTGATGGTTTTTAGTTTTATTTAAATAATCAAATCCATATAAATATATGAATAATCTGTTTAAAATAGCTGTTTGCAAAACTATTTTAAGTAAACGTGCTAAAGGTTATTGTATAAAAACGATAACTCAAATTTTACTATTAGCTGGCGACTTCAGTCGCCAGCTAATAGTAAAATTTGAGTTAATATTCCAAGATAAAAATTAGTTATTATACTTATTTGATAAATACATACTAAAATTTTTATAAACCATCTTCAACCAACGACGTAGTAATTTCTATGGGGTTTGTTAATATTTTATGAATGGGGCAACTGTTGGCTATCACCAACAATTTTGCTCGCTGCTCCTCATCTAAATTACCCAAGAGTTCAACTTTTCTGGTGATAAAAGATTTGTTTTCTTTCATATCTCTTTCAAGCTGTACTTCTACCTTCACCTCTGCTAAATCCCAACCTTTTCTATCTGCATACATTCTTAAAGTGGCCGAAGTACAGGCTGATAGTGCAGCAGCTAAAAGTTCTTTAGGATTAAAGCCTAAATTTTTTCCTCCTACCTCTTCTGGTTCATCCGAGATGATGGTATTAGTGGCTGTCTGAATAGTAGTTTTATATAGTTCTTTGCCTATATGTGCGTTTACGATTTCCATTATTTTCTATAAGGTTGTGGAAGGGGTACAAATGTTGTTTCGCCTGCTACTTTCGGGAAAGACTGCTCTATCCATCTAGTCTTGGCATCTTCGATGAGTTCTTTGGTAGAGGCGACAAAATTCCAATAAATGAATCTTTCTTCTGGAAAAGGCTCTCCTCCAAAAATATACACTGTTGTATTTTCTGCCATTTCAAAGCTACACAGCTTGCTATCATTAGCTATCAGAATATGTTTAGGCTCATAGGTATGTCCTTCGCTACTGATGCTTCCTTCTAAAATATACAAGGCACTTTCACCAAATAAATCATTCCCGATATTTACAGTCTGAGGGCTAGTGTTTTTGATTTCAATAAAATACAAAGGACTGTATACTGGTACGGCAGATTTTTTGCCAAATGCCTCGCCAGCTATTAATTTAAAAGCAATACCATCCGTTTCCCATGTAGGAATCTCCTCCTCTGTTACGTGTGCAAAACTAGGTTGCATTTGTTCTAGTTCTTTCGGCAACGCTACCCAAATTTGTAAACCATGCAACGTTTTATCTGAATGGCGCAAATATTCGGGGGTTCTTTCAGAATGCACAATGCCATTGCCAGCAGTCATCCAGTTTACTTGATTAGGCTTTATCTCCATCTCTGTTCCCAGACTATCTTTATGCATTACGCTTCCTTCAAAAAGGTAGGTTAACGTAGAAAGCCCAATATGAGGGTGTGGCCCAACATCTAAATTTTCATGGTCACTTAGTTGTGCAGGTCCCATGTGGTCTATAAAACAAAATGGACCTACCATTCTTTTTTCTCTGAAAGGTAATAACCGACCCACCATAAAATTTCCAATATTACTTGGTCGTTCTTCGATGATTAATTTGATATTAGACATTTCTTTGCTGTTTTAGGTTTTTTGCGCGGGGTGTTTTTATCATGTCAAAGATGCACGTTTTCCTCAATTACTTTCCTTATTTATGCGTTAATTTTATAGAACACACTTGCAATCAATGTAAAGCAGGCTAAAAAGGATAAGTACCCCTTCCAATTACCTTACTTTTAAGGTAATATTTTACTTGCTAATTATCCAAAATCTTTGGAGCTTATATGCTAATATTATCCTCCCTTATAACATGAAAAATGAATATTATCCATCAGTCCTCTTCTTTGTATTATTATACTTTACAAACCAAGCTATCGGACAAACTACCAACAGAGTGCTAGGCTATTTTCCTGCCAATACTACACTTTATGGAAATGTGCCTTATGCTAAGGATACTTCCAAACATCATCTTTTAGACATTTACCTGCCTGCTAATGCCAAGCCCAACACGCCATTAGTCGTTTGGATACATGGTGGTGCATGGATGTTGAATGACAAGTATGCCGACATGAGTTATATGAAAAATACCATTCGTACTATCGTAGAAAATGGTTATGCTTTGGCATCTATCGATTATCGCTATAGTACTCAGGCAATATTTCCAGCACAAATACAAGACTGCAATCAGGCGATTGAATTTCTATATCAAAATGCTGAAAAGTATTCATTAGATAAAAATCGTATTGTGTTAGTCGGGTTTTCGGCGGGTGGACATTTGGCTTCACTGTTGGCATTATCACATAATAACAAGGTGAAGGATTTTTATGCGAAAGACAATAAGGTGTCTTTTAAAATAAAGGGAGTTATTGATTTTTACGGTCCTTCAGACTTTCTGGCTATTCCCAAAAACCTTGAACCAGCAGGAGCTGTTAAAACATCAGAAAGTATTTTATTAGGAGCTACCCCATTGCAAAGACCAGATTTAGCCAAATGGGCTAGTCCAGTAACATATGTCGATAAAAATGATTCTCCGTTCCTCATCATTCATGGTGAAAAAGATCAGTCTGTACCTTATTCACAATCTGTTTTACTAAGCTCGTGGTTAAAGCTTTCAGGTATAGAGAATCAGGTATTTATCGTAAAAGACGCACCACATTATGGTGAAATGTTTGATGCTGAATATCTTAGAAAGGAAATTATTGACTTTTTAAATAAACATTTAAAGTAAATCGAAGCAATCATTCGTTAAGCAAATATACCAAAAATCACTAGCGAGTGACTTAAGTCACTCGCTAGTGATGGCATCACGTCGTCGCTCGTTTCTAACGAGTGACGACTATTTTTAGGCTTCTAGCCTAAAAAAGAACCTTGAAAAAAGTAGCGGTAACCCTTGCGGTTACCGTCTTGTGGTAAAACGGCAACCGCAAGGGATTGCCGCTACTGGGCATAGCTTGATTTTTGAAGTAACTGATAAAGACTTTCTTTTTCTTCTGCATTCATTTCAATAATTCCCTCTAATGTTTCTAAGATATGTTCACGCTCATCTGAGGCTAGTAGTAAATTTAAAAGCCGTACAAAAAATTTCTTCTGCTCAACGTTAAGCGAAATAAATAACCTTGGTTGTACTTCATAAAGATTTACTAATGTTTCTTCAAGCAGAGACTTATCAAAATCGTTTTCGTACTTAGGAAAAATTTCGTCTTGTTCGTATTTTTCAATGAGCTTAGTTGATGTTTTATGAAGAATATCCTTTCTTTTTTTACGAAGGAATTCATTTAAACTATTATGAAGAAATTTGTACTCAGACAAATATTTTACTTTACTAAAAAGGTTTGTTTGCTGATTGTTTTCTTTGGATTGAAAATCAAAATCATTGAAAAAGCTACTTGTAATATACACACTATGATAAAACTCATCCCCTTTATTATTTAGCGTAGTATAATCTTTATACACTTCTTCATGACTTGCATTGAGATAATAAAATCTTGATAATTCTTTATGCGGTTTATTATTCCATTGATAGTATTTACAATAAAAACTTGTGTTGCTTTCTTCATAAGTAAGCGTAAAGCTCTCCGAATCCTCTATAAACGACTGATAGTCCAGAGGAGTACCATTAATGATAATTGAAAAGCCTTTAGGTCTATTTAATTCCAAAAACCAACAAAATTCACTTTTTAAAAAGGGAATAATGTCTCCTTCTAATTCTTCTTTGCTGATAGTAATATTGTAAAAATTAACACTTGTACCTGTTTTATCCTTTTGGCTTTTCGTTACCTCTGAAGCATTATAATTATTAATGTTCTCTGTGTTAACTGTAATCTCTCCGTCTAATAATAACCTATTTTTCTGGAAGGTTGTCTTCCACTGAGCGATTTGAGCAAAAGTAAAAAAGGTCAATCTCCCTATGCCATTTTTCCCGTGGATTGTAGAAATATGTTTCTCGTCTCTTGAATTAACCTCTATGGCTTTTTCAGATGAATAAAACAAATCGAATTTGGTGTTTAATTGTTCAAAATTAATACCATAACCATTATCGGCTACTTCAATTGTTTCAACTGTACCAAGTTCGTTAACTTCAAAATTCAAGTGAACCGTATCTGCTTTTGCATCAAAACCATTCCAGATAAATTCAGCAATGGCAAGTTTTGCATCATAATTTTTAAGTACTTTTTTTATTCCACTAGGAGTGATATTTACATTCTTTGACATGGTAGATACTTATGTTAATTTTTTGAAGCTGTTTAAACTTTCGGTTTCTGAGGTGAAAGTATTGTATTTTTGAATTGATTTTTTCAACATTTGCGAAGCATAGCATCGCTACGTTGAGTAAATTTTGGAACAAGCTATGCTAAAAGACTTAGTTTAACCCGAAAGGGAAAGTTTAAACAGCTTCTTTATAATATTTAATTGAAAGAGAACGAATTTACAAAATATTTTGAGAGACTTATTCTAAACCCTCTAATTTGTCCTATCATTTAAAGCAGTCGCTCGTTCCAACGAGTGATGACTATCATTAGGCTTCCAGCCTATAAAAACGACAAGCCTAAAAAACACCAAAGCCCCAGCAAAACTGAGGCTTTGGTAAATTTTAAAAAGATTTTATCCTTAAATATGCTTCTCAGCATGATAACTAGAACGAACTAACGCTCCTGATTCTACATATTTCAATCCACGTCTCAATCCTTCTTCTTTATACATCGCAAAAGTATCTGGATGTACCCATTCTATTACTTCATGGTGCATTTTAGTAGGTTGAAGATATTGTCCTAATGTCAATACATCCAAACCATTTTCTACTAAATCGTCCATTGCTTTAAATACTTCTTCTTGCGTCTCGCCTAAGCCCAACATAATACCCGATTTGGTTCTTTTTCCAAATTCTTTGGTACGTTTGGTTTGTTCTAAAGAACGAGCATATTTAGCTTGTGGACGCACATTTCTGTAAAGACGTTCTATCGTCTCCATATTATGCGACACTACCTCTTGCCCGCCTTCAATCATTCTGTAAAGCGCATCCCAGTTACCTTTAGTATCAGGTATCAAGGTTTCTATCGTAGTTGTTGGTGATGCCTCCTTTACTTGTACTACTGTCTGATACCACACCTCAGCTCCACGGTCTTTTAGTTCGTCGCGGTTTACCGAAGTAATTACAGCATGCTTCACGCCCATTAATTTAATGGCTTCAGCTACTCTGCGTGGCTCATCTGCATCATATTCATTCGGGCGACCCGTCGCTACTGCACAAAATGTACAAGAACGAGTACACACATTTCCTAAAATCATAAAGGTTGCCGTACCTGCACCCCAACATTCACCCATATTTGGGCAATTTCCTGACTGACAAATGGTATGTAATTTATATTCATCTACAATATTACGTACCCTTGCATATTCCTGACCAATCGGCAGTTTTACTCTTAACCAACTTGGTTTTTTAGAATGCTTTGAGGCAGTCTCCGCTTTCGGAGCTATTACTGGAAGTTCTATCATTTTCTGTCTATTCCTTGTACAAAACGCTATTACACTACAAAGTTAAATGCTAATAAAATAAAAACGTCAGGAAAATGAAATTGGTTTACATTTTCCTGACGCTATTTTTAAATAACGGGTATTATTTATCAATAATAAGCCTTTATGAAACGCTTATCTTTTCTAAAATCATGGCATTAACTATTTTTTTCCTCCAAAAAAGATGGTTAAATAGCCTGAAGTAAACACACTTTTATTATCTCCTTTAGCCAAAATATTTACTTTTTTAGTATATGCCTCTGCTAAAAAGCCTATTTCTAAGCTAATGTTCGACTGGCGAAAAGCATCTAATTCAAAATTTAAGGCTGCTTTTAAATTCACTCCGGGTACTATCGTCGACTGTCCGATGCCTTCAAAAAAACCTCCGCTTCCATAAATATTATTGATAGTATGCTTGCTTGGGTCATAAGCTTCGTCTCTGATAACTCCTCTGCCATAAAAAACCTGCACATAGTAAGGCTTTACAACCCCAATAGTTGGTCCACCCGCGATAATACCATTTACATTTACGCCTCCGTCAGATGATTTATGGAATAAATTTATTTCGCGACCATACTGTGGACGAATCGCAAAAAGATAGTTTTGCTTTTCTTCTACATAACTTCCTCCATTTCCTAATAAGCTAAGGGTATTTTCTCTAGGATGATTTACATTCACGATTTCAAGGTTGAAATAATGAAACTGACGATGCAAAGAGTTGTTCTCAATCAAAACTTCTTTACGAGCCATCAGCCCTCCTAGTAAACCAGAATTGGTATTAGTAGTTAATCCAAATGACAAAATAGAATGATAATTTTCTTCGTCCACTACCTCACGGGGTTGTTGTATAGTCCTACTAGCGGCAGGCTTAGTAGCAGTAGTCGGTGATGAATTTCTACGCTGAGCTTCTATCGAATAAAACGATAACAAAGCAAAAATGAAGAATATGAATGTATTTAGTAGTTTTTTCACAATGCTTTAATCAAAAATTTTATATGAATGAAATAACCATACAATGAATATTGATATTCACGCAACAATTCCGACAGAGTGTTTGCCAATTAGGAATCACTTTCGGTTTAAAGTATATAATTACAATAAAAATACGTAATATGGTGCTATTTGTTTAAATTTAGGACAAAAATCATCAAATATTTAACACATAACAACAACATAATGCCAACTGTAAAAACTACTTATTTAGGCGAACTTCGCACAGAATCAACGCATTTGCAATCTGGTACACAATTACTTACGGATGCACCTACAGACAATATGGGTAAGGGAGAAGCCTTTTCTCCTACGGATTTATTGGCTACTGCTACTGGTACTTGTATGCTAACGACAATGGCAATTGTTGCTCAACGTGATGCAATTGAATTGTCGGGCTCAAGCGTAGAGGTCTCAAAAATCATGTCTCAAACACCTCCAAGAAAAGTAGCTCGTTTGGAAATTAACTTAAAAATGAAGACAAATATTGTCCTGACAGCAGAACAAATTCAAAAACTAGAAAACACGGCACATAAATGTCCAGTTTCTCTAAGCCTCCATCCAGACTTAGAACAAGTTGTAAGTTTTGAATGGAAGTAAATTAATTGTGAGTTAGTGAATTGTGATTGAGTGATTTTTATATATTATACTAAATAACTAAAAAAATACAATCACTAACTCACAATTCCCCAACTCACAACTAAAAAATTAGTACCTAATTTAGATGCCATGAGTTATTTTAATTGTGATTGAGTGGGTTAGTGATTATATTTTATAAGATATATAAAAATCACTCAATCACAATTCACTAACTCACTCAATCACAACTATCCCACCGTTTCTGCTAATTCAGCAAATGAAATTTCAAAGTGTGAGGCATCATAGATACATTCACCGTTTTGAATGATTAATACCTGCGGAGATTGATGCTCTACTCCGAAAGTTGAAGCAATAGCACTAGAAATCGGGCGATACTTTAATAAATCTAAGTAATAAGGCTTTAACTCTCCCACGCTCTCTTGTTTCCAATTTCTTTCCAAGCGATTTAAGGCAGTTGATGAAATTGAACACGTTGTGCTATGTTTCAAAATCAAGATTGGTTGTTGTTTCGATTCCTCTTTTATAACCTCTAATTGAGATAAATCTGTTAATTGATTCCAGTTCATTTTAATTATTTAGCGTCTTTTCGCTTATTCTAATGATGTAAATGGTAGTACGTTGTTTTAATATGAAACTAATTAGCTGTAATTTTGATTCAAAATTAATTCAAATTTCATTTGTCAAAGCTACTTTATCATATTTCAATTTATACTTACCAGTTTTTTGTCTGGTTAGTGAGTCCTTTTAACACGAAAGCCAAACTTTGGATTCAAGGGAGAAAAGACTTTAAAAATCAAGTTTATTCAAGTCTGTTTTGGATAAAAAGAAGTACTTCATCAGCACCTCTTGCATGGTTTCACAGTGCTTCGTTGGGTGAATTTGAACAAGCCAGACCAGTCATAGAAAAGTATAAAGAAAACTTTCCGTCACATCTCATCTTACTTACTTTTTTTTCGCCTTCTGGTTACGAGATTCGTAAAAATTATACTGGAGTAGATTTTATTTGTTATTTACCTATCGATACCGCAAAGAATGCACGCGAGTTTATCGAGATGTTTCAGCCTTCAGTTGCCTTTTTTGTGAAATACGAATTTTGGTATAATTATCTGAGAATACTTTCTGAAAAACAAATTCCTGTGATGTCATTTTCTACTATTTTCAGAGCAAACCAAGTATTTTTTAAGAGCTACGGAGGCTTCTATAGAAACATTCTTGCTTATTTTACCCATATATTTGTACAGAATAAGAACTCGTTTGAATTACTAAAAAGTATTAATATTCAACACATTAGCATTGGCGGAGATACCCGTTTCGACAGGGTAAAACAAATTGCGGATGCCAAAAAAGAAATTGAAGTAGTCGAAAAGTTTAAGGATAACAAACTTTTGTTAATTGTAGGTTCGTGCTGGCAACAAGATTTTGAAGTAATAGCACCTATGTTGAATGAGTTTGAGCATGATTTAAAAGTAATCATTGCTCCCCACGAAATTCATGACGAGGAAATCACCGCTTGGCAGAAAGTGTTGAAAAAAAACTCTATCAAATTTTCAGAGATTCAACACCTGACTGATACTGAGATAGCAACAACAAATACGCTTTTTATTGATAATATAGGTATGCTTTCTTCCTTGTATCAATATGCAGATTTTGCTTGGGTTGGAGGTGCCTATCGCAAAGGATTGCATAATACGTTAGAAGCCGCCACTTTTGGCTTACCTATCTTTTTTGGCAATAATAATTATCAGAAATTTCAGGAAGCCATGGATTTAATCCGTATTGGCGGTGCTTTTGTGATTGCCGATACCGCTCAATTTAAAAATAGTTTTGAGCCATTATATTTTGATGTTGATTTAAGAAAAGAAAAATCAACAATTATTGAAGAGTATGTGAAAGAGAATTTGGGGTGCACGGACAAAATAATAACATTTACCAAGGAATTATCAATATTCTGATACAAGAATGAAAGGATTAGTATTACGATCAACAGGCTCATGGTATGAGGTGCTCGACGAAAACAAGCACGTATGGCAGTGTCGTTTAAAGGGCAAGTTTAAGATTCAAGGGTTAAAAACCTCTAATCCGATTGCGGTTGGAGATAGAGTAGAATTTGAGATTGAAGATAAAACAGAAAACATGGCAACCATTTTTAAGATAGGTGCCCGTGAAAATTATATCATCCGTAAATCTGTTCATAAAACTGCCCACGGGCATATTTTAGCTGCCAACCTTGATCAGGCTGTTATTATCGTTACCTTAAACTACCCTAGAACATCCTTAGGATTTATCGACCGTTTTTTGGTTTCAGCAGAATCCTTTAGAATTCCTACGACGATTGTTTTTAATAAAATAGATTTACTTTCGGAAGAAGAAAAAGATTATTTAGCCGATTTAGCGGCGATGTATGAAGAAATAGGTTACCCTTGCGTATTTACATCGGCAGTCGGCAATATTGGCATAAAGACATTTAATGATATTCTTAAAGATAAAATTTCATTAGTATCGGGGCATTCAGGCGTTGGCAAATCTACATTGGTAAATCAGATTGCCCCTACCTTGGATTTAAAAACAACGGAAATTTCAACGTTTGCTAATAAGGGTGTGCACACCACTACATTTGCAACAATGTTTGAATTAGAGGAAAACACTTTTATCATTGATACACCAGGCATCAAAGAATTGGGCTTAATTGACATTGATAAACAAGAGCTATCACATTTCTTTCCAGAGATGCGAGCATTGTTGGGGCAATGCAAATATCATAATTGCAAGCATATCAACGAGCCAAAATGTGCTGTGTTGGAAGCTGTAGCTGAAGGAACAATAGCTGAAAGCAGATACAACAGTTATTTAAGCATGATGAGTGATGATGATAACAGAAGATAATCTTCTATAAAATAGAGGATACTTCTTCTGCTATCGACACAGAAACACGCATATCTGATAAATAAATACTTCCGAATTGAGTAGCCAAAGCTACATCTGCGGCATCTCGACCATAGGCCAGTACTACTCTGTTGCCTTTTGGTGAGTCTTGGGTAGCATCAAAAGTATACCATCTTCCACCAACAAAGGCCTCAAACCATGCATGTAAATCCATTGGATCTAACTCATGTAAATAACCTACTACCATTCTGGCAGGAATACTCAAACTTCTACACAAGGCAATTCCTAAATGAGAGAAATCTCTACAAACGCCCACTTTGGCGGCAGCAGTATCCTTTGCAGAAGTAGAAGCATTACTAAAGCCGTATTGGTAAAATATATTTTGGTGAATCCATTTACGGATTAACTCTACTTGGTCATAACCAGGATAAGCATTTCCAACAATTTGAAAAGCTAGATTTCCTAATTGGTCAGACTCACAATATCTACTTGGTAATAAATAAATAAGTTCTTCAGGGGGTAAGTCTTCAATTAATACAAAATCAGCACCAGGGGCTACATCAATTTCATCAGGCGTTTGCACGATTGAAGAAGTAAGTACATTAAACTTTCCTACTGGAGTTAATAAACGCTGACATAAATTTCCATACATGTCGGTGTATTCAGTAATAGGAACACTTGGTTCAAGAATATACTCTTCCTTAATAATCCACTGCCCAGCACCACTTCTTGGTCTGAGCATCAGGATTAATGGGGTAGTCGAGTAAGCTTCGTAATCAAGTTGGCAACTTATTTGAAGTCTCATGATTTTAGCTTTTATTCTAATCTAAGTTAAGTTTAGATAGTTGATTAAAATAGTCTGATTGTTGAAAATGTAAGAATTATAAAAATTAGAGGTTTCTATCGCCTCTTAGAAAACTGAAAACGGCGAGTATTAATGCTACAAAAAATAATATTTTAGCAAAATAAGCTGCACTAGAGGCAATTCCGCCAAAACCAAAAATAGCAGCAACTAAAGCAACAACGAGGAATGTGATTGACCAGCGTATCATAGTTATAAATGTTTAATGTTGAAATAAGATTTTCTTTGTTTTCAACTCAAAAAAATTTATACCATGAATAATGACTAGGAATTCATTTTAATTCCTCAAAAAATCAATAAAAAATATAAATTATGAGTAAAAAAATACTCATTTGGGGAAGATTGTTCAGTTCTCAGGGTAAATAAGTGTAAAAGATGATTTCCTTCCAAAAGTAAGAATAAATAGTTAATTTGCAGTGGTTAAAATTAGTAAACTGTAAATTAAATAAATCCAAAAATTTGAAACCATCAATTACAAATCCTACACACCTTTGGGGTATTGATTTAGGAGGTACAAAAATTGAATGTGCCGTATTAGATAAGGAGAATGACTTAGCCGTAATAGTTAGAAAGCGTATCCCAACTGAGGCCGACAAAGGATATGAACATATTATTAGTCAGATTGTTAAGTTGGTATCGTTAGTAATAGATGAAATAGGAGAACAACCCATCCAAATTGGTTTTGCAACACCCGGCGTATTAGACCCCGCAACGTTTACGATGAAAAATAGCAATACCGTTTGCATGAACGGGCAGCCTATGCATCAAGATTTAGAAAAAGCGTTAGGAGTACCTGTAAAACTGGCAAATGATGCTAACTGCTTTGCTTTGGCTGAAGCATTGATGGGTGCTGGCAAAAAATATCCAAATGCCGAATTAGTTTTCGGCGTAATCATGGGCACGGGTGTCGGAGGAGGATTGGTCGTACATGGTAAAGTAATTTCGGGGCATCATGGCATTGGCGGTGAGTGGGGACATAACATTATTGAAGAAGGTGGCGAGCCGTGCTATTGCGGAAAAGCTGGCTGTGTAGAAAAAGTAATTGCAGGACCTGCCCTTGAAAAGTATTATCAAAAAATTAGTGGGACAGCCTTAGGATTGAAAGAAATATTAGCACGCTATTTAGCTAATAGCGATGCTTTTGCGACAGCTACGATTGATAGGCTTCTAGAGTTTTATGGCAAAGGCATTTCTACTTTAATCAATGTACTTGACCCCGATTTAATTATTATTGGCGGTGGCGTAGGCAATATAGATTTGCTCTATACGGAAGGCTATGAAAGAATAAAAAAGTATATTTTTAATAATAAAAAAATATCAACACCTATCGTAAAACCAATATTGGGTGATAGTGCTGGGGTTTTTGGTGCAGCACTTCTATAAAGTAGCTATAAATGATAACAAAAGGTATTTTGAACATTTGATTCATGTTCAAAATACCTTTTTTGCTTTTTCATCAATCAAATTGGCAAAACAGTTGTATTCTTAACTTCCGACATGACAAACGAGCTACTAATATGCGCTACACTTTGAAGGGCTGATAACTTCTTTTGATAAAATTCATTATAAGCCTCCATATCTCGCGCTATGATTTTCACTAAATAATCATAGCTTCCCGATACCACACTACATTCTATCACCTGAGGGAACTCTTTGATAGCTTCTTCAAATTCTTCGAAATGATTTTTCTGTTGCTTATCTAATGTAATACTACAATACACCACGAGTGGATTACCCAGTTTTTTCTTATTCAGAATGGTGACATATTTCTCAATAATCTCTTCCTGTTCCAATCTTTTGATACGGTCGTGGGTGGGAGTCATGGAAAGATTAATCTGCTTAGAGATTTCTTTGATTGTGAGTTGGGCATTCTCCTGTAACAATTGAAGAATCCGCAAATCTGTTGCATCTAAAGTCATAAAGAAAAATTTACTTTACAGAATAGTAATATTCACATAATACAGGAATTTTTCCCTTTAATAGTATAAATATACATGGTTTTTCCTTATTTATCTCGAAAATATAAAACTATTTTCTGTTTCACTAACTTTGTACATCTTCATTTACAAACCCTATCTGTGGATCTGTTATTGAATAAAGTTTTTCAATAACAGGAAAGCAGGTATTAAACCCCAACAAGCCATGATTATCGGTGTACCCAAAGAAATTAAGAATAACGAAAACCGTGTAGCACTAACTCCTGCGGGCGTAGCAGAATTTAAGAAAAATGGACATACTGTTTATATACAAACCCAAGCTGGTACGGGCAGTGGCTTTTCGGATGAAGAATATGTAAAAGCAGGCGCTAGCATTTTGGGCACTATCGAAGAAGTATATGCTATTGCAGAGATGATTTGCAAAGTAAAAGAGCCAATCGCTTCTGAATATTCTTTGATTAAAGAAAACCAATTGTTATTTACTTATTTCCACTTTGCTTCTTCAGAACCGTTGACTCATGCCATGATTGAACGCAAAGCAATTTGTTTGGCTTATGAAACAGTAGAAAAAACAGATCGTTCTTTACCTTTATTAGTACCGATGTCGGAAGTAGCAGGTAGAATGGCTATTCAAGAGGGAGCAAAATACTTAGAAAAACCTATGGGTGGAAGAGGTATCTTATTAGGTGGTGTTGCAGGTGTTAAGCCAGCTAATGTATTGGTGTTAGGTGGTGGAATTGTAGGAACACAGGCTGCAAAAATGGCAGCAGGTTTGGGTGCAAACGTTACGATTATGGATATTAGCTTGCCTCGTTTACGTTATTTAGAAGATGTAATGCCTGCCAATGTAGATACTGTGATGTCTAATGAATATAACATTCGTGAAGCTATTAAATTATCTGACTTGATTATTGGTGCGGTATTGATTCCGGGGGCTAAAGCACCTCATTTGATTACCCGTGAAATGTTGAAAGAAATGCGTCAAGGTACAGTGTTAGTAGACGTAGCCGTTGACCAAGGTGGTTGTATTGAAACTTGTCACCCTACTACACATGAAAACCCTACTTTTGAAATCGATGGCGTAGTGCATTACTGTGTGGCTAATATGCCGGGTGCAGTACCTTATACTTCAACGTTGGCATTAACCAATGCTACTTTACCTTATGCCATTCAATTAGCAAATAAAGGTTGGAAGAAAGCTTGTGCTGATAATGAAGAATTGAAAAAAGGATTGAATGTAGTAGCTGGTAAAATCGTTTATAAAGGCGTATCAGATGCTTGGGGCTTAGCACTTTCACCTCTTGAAAGCGTTTTATAATTTATAGATTAAACATTGGTCATTCTGAATCTTCTCTTAAAATATTGATTTTTAGAAGATTACATAAGTTTTACGATTTATACTCGTCCTTACTTTTTGCCTTGATGCAAAAAGTAACAAAAAAATCAAGAATTCCTAAACTCGCTTCGCTCAAACAGTAGGAATTCATTAACCATCAATCATAGAAAAGCGGTCGAAATTAGTTTTTCGACCGCTTTTTTGTGATTCTTAAATTAGGGATGACTCATGTTTTTAACTCTATTCACTAATAAGTTACCGTAGTTACTTTACTAGAAACTGTAAATGTTCCTTTTTGTGTACCGCCTGTATAGTTACCTCCTGAATAATAGCCTCCTGTATTTGTGCCATTGGCATAAGAACCGCCTGTAAGTACTTTATACGTAGCATTCGTAGCAAGACTAGGCGATGAAAATACAAAATATCCTGCTGCACGAGCAGGTGCGTAAGTAACCAAATTATTACCAGAGGCATCTTGAACGGTAAATAAAGTACCAGAAGCTTGTACACTATTCAACTTAACAAATACTGTATTCTGTGCTGAGGTAGTGCTGGTAGCCTGAGCCATCCTACTAGCACTTGGCCCTGATGCAATCAGTAAACCGCCAGAAATATTGAACGTTCCATTATAGTCTATCGCTACTTCTGGTTGCGATGGTGGACCTTGAGCCACTACGGTTCCTCCTGTCATGCTGATACTTCCATTACTATCCAAGGGGTCCCCTCCTGTTGAACTTACCGTTACTACCCCACCTGTAAATGTCATCAAACTACCATCATTAGATTCTCCGCCATTCCCATTGGTTGAATTAAAACAATCGTCGGATGATAATACATTGATAGTACCATTGTTTACCGTAATCTTCGGTGCTTCAATTCCTTCCGTTGATTTTGTAATAGATATATCACCTTTATTAAAGGTTATCGAAGCATCCGACTTGATACCATCATCCGCTGCCGAAATAGTAATAGTTCCATCATTGATGACCAAAGCCCCATCACTTTTAATGCCTTTTGCCTCACTATCTTGGTTATTACTAGTAAAGGCCGCCCCAGTAGTAGTGATATTGATTGTACCACCATTAATCATCGAAGTGCCATCAACGGTGATTCCTTTTCCTGCCGTTCCAGTGCTATTGATTGTAACTGTTCCTTGTTGCATGACAAAATTACCATCACAATTAATTCCTGCTGCCGAAGCTATATCTGAATCACTGGTATCATAAAAGGCATTTCCTGAGGTAGTGATACTAGTATTAACATTGGTAAGCGTTAAATTTCCCGTTGTTTTAAAACCCTTTGATGCTCTACCTGATACTTTCAGGGTAATAGCACTGCTATTATTTACTGTCGTATATCCTTCGCTTTTTATCGCATTGCCTTTCTCTCCTGTGGTTGTTACATTTATCGTTCCGCCTGTGATAGATACATAAGGAGTGATACTTGTATCTGTTCCATCATAAGATGCTGTAATTCCATCGTCAACACTGGTTACAATAATATTTCCTCCTGATAGCGCGACATAGCCTTCTTCACAATCAATTCCATCTCCAGATGAGGTTATTGATAATGTTCCACCTTCCATTTTGAAATAATCATTGGCATGTATGCCATCTGAAACGGCTTGTGTAACAGTGATTGTCCCTTCTTTAATAGCAATATAATCGTCGCTACAAATACCATGTTTGTAATTCGCAATCACAGTCAAAGCACCAGTACCTGCAAAATTCAATTGTCCTTCGCTAAAGAACGCTCCTTTTTGGTCTTCTGTGTTAGTAGCATAAGCAGTACCATCTACCAAACGGTTATTGGTTCCGCTTAGTAAATTAACAGATACTTTCTTCCCCGACTGAATATTAATAGCAGGTCCGCTAGAATGAATAATACTAACGCCATTCATGATAAGATTAAATTTATAATCACTGTAAAGCTTTAAACTACCCTCTGTCGTCGAGCCTGAAAGTACATAGTTTACCTCGGTAGTAGTGGTGGTAGATGTTACCACTACATTTCCATTCGTCACGCTTACTTTTACGCCTGAACTTTCAAATGGATTTGTAACGGTTGCAGTAGTGCCAGAATACTTGATTACCACGGCATTGGCAAAAGTAGTATCCTTAGTTTTGGTATCAAAGTCTCCATCAATTACAACTGGAGTGATAATGACTTCTTCCTCAGAAGCTGTCTTACAAGATAAGATGCTAGTTACAAATCCGATTGTACTAAGCACTAATAGTAGATAGATTAATTTGTATTTGGTCATAATTAATGATTGTTATATTGGTGTTTTAATGGACGTACCATCCAAAATCATTTATCATTATGACCAGTAAAAGAAAAAAAGCGTTGCAGGAAGCTTTAAAGTAAGTAGATATTAGGTGCGTTTTAACATATTTTATGAAATCGTAATTAATTTAAAGGAGTCTAAAGAAGATTGGACAAATTTGCCGTTTTGCTGTTGTTGGTGTTTTTTCACCAACAACTTGTGCGAAAGCAACGCACCAAGTAATTAAACGATGCCTCTCCATTTGGAAGGTAAAGAAGTAGGTATTTTTATGTGAAAATTTAAAACTCAACACTCCAAACTCTCAATTCCAAACTCCCTAAAACGCCTCCGCAATAAAGAAATACAAGTTTTGCTGACCATTTCCGAAACCGTAATCTACCCTAACATTTACATTTTCTTTACGGTTTATTTTAAAGCGTAGCCCAGCACCATAACTTGGCAGAATGTTGGTCATATTCATGTCTCCGATTTTGTTATTTACCCAACCCAAACCGCCAAAACCTACTAATCCCCAACGCTTCAAGGCTTGCCAACGATACTCTGTCTGAAATGCTAATAAATCTTTATCCCTGCGTGAGCCAACATAGTATCCTCGCATAATCATATCTCCACCCAACAAACCTAATTCATGAAAAGGTACATTGCCATTCGTTAAAAAAGCAAAAGCTTGGAAAGCAAGCACATCTTTACGTTGGGCAAACGGCATCAAAAACTTTCTGGCATCTAGTTGCCAACGATGGAATGACTGCGTACTGCCTGTCCAATGTTCATGGGCTGAATATTCTAGTTGTAAAAAAGACCCATGTGATGTAGTCAACACGTTATCTCGATTATCAAACTGTACTGAGACATTTAAACCAGAAACAGTAGACCCCTTGCGACCGACGACATCATTTCCATTCTCTAATATTCCATTGCTTTTACCTTGCACATTATACATTTTGAAGTATCGCCAGCCTAATCCTGCAAAAGTATGATTAGCAATTTTGCGGTAGGTTAAATTATCAAACCTGATTAAATCAAAAGTGATAGCCTCTTCGTTCTCTGGCTTTGCCTCTGCTCCTACGCCATAAAAAAGCACTGGAAAGCGACTAAAACCATAATAACCAACGATGTAATATTTTTCCTTGTTCGTAAAAATCTGATAATTATGTTCAAACATTATCTGACTGTTCAAGGAATATTGTAAGAAAATAGCAGTATTAGAAACCCTAGTGAGCGAATCGCCCTCTCCTCCGCCATTAAAAAAGCGTTTTACTCCTCCGCCAAGTACCCAACTGGTTTCAGGCATATAAAAAACAAAAGGAGAAACAAGGTATTTGTGACCTGTAAAGAATTTTACGATTTTGGATTGTGAAATTTTAGATAGGGATGTAGAATCAGTTTCAGCAGCTTTGCTCTGAAAAAAAGATAATAGGAAGAAGTAACAGAGTAGTTGTTTTTTCATTGAGTTTGAGGCTGACTATTCATAGTAGTCAGCCTCATATTTTTTACCAAAACTTAATGCCCGTCAAACGATTAAGTTCTAATTGGGCAATGGCCATTTGGTACTGATATTGTAATTGTGTTAACTGAGTTTCTCTTAAAGCTGTTTGCGAAGCCTCTATTTCCACATTGGTAATTACGCCATTTTTAAAACGTGCGTTTGCTAATTTCAAGGCATATTGTGCTTGAAAAACATTACGTTCTGATAAATCTAGTTTGTTTTTAGCAGCGTTGTAATCATTCTGAGCGGCTTCTAAATCTCTCTTTAAGTTTTGATTCGTTACTTCTGCAGTATATTTCAACATCTCGCGGTTTAGTCTAGCTACTTCGGTCTGATGAGCCGTTTTGTTACCAGAATATACAGGAATAGTAAGCTTTAATCCTACTGTACTACCAAACTTAAAGTCTTCAGAAATGGGAGGAACTTCGCCGTTAATTCTAGGCAAATATCCATTTTTAAGCCCTAACGAAGCATTCGCTGCAATATAAGGGGCAGAACCCATTTTTGCAATTTTCACTTCCCGCTCAGCAATCAAATCTCTATCCTTCAAGGTTTTCAAATCTGTATTACTAGTCTGTGCTTGATTCAATGCCTCCTCTACACTCAAGGCAGTAAGTCCTAAATTAAAATCAGCATTCGGCGAAATAGTCCCATGTGCATCTTTACCAATTAACGAAGAAAGGTAAATATATTGACGTTCTAATTGGCTTTGTAAGTCTGATAATCTAGTCTCAGCATTTTTATATCTTACCTGAATCGACACTTGGTCATAATCTAATGCATCACCTTGCTTTAGGCGGTCGCTGATAATTTTCCCGTTATCAGCGACCAGTTTCAATTGCTCTTTTTGTACTTCTATGGCTTTCTGGGTATATACAATGCCATAATACAAATTAGCTACTTGATAAGCGTATATATTTTTCAATCCTTCAACACCAGTTCTAGAAAGTTCTGTTTCTAATTTTGACTTTTCGATATTGATATTTTGCTTGCCCCAATCGTACAACACATAGTTAGCACCAATGTTAGCGTTGTAATTCATGTTGGGTTGAAACTGCAAATTGGTCGTAGTTGATCCAAAAGCAAACGAAGCTTTAGCAACAGGGTCGATTCTGACTACCCCAATTTCAGACTGAATCTGAGGTTTCAAAGCTGACTCTTGTATTTTAGTACGATAATCACCAATGGTAATCATTTGCTGTTGCTCCTTAATTTTAGGAGCGTACTCAATGGCAGCACGTACCAACTGTTTAAGCGACTCATCGGTTTTATCTTGAGCTAATACTTCTTGCCCAACGAAGAGGTCGGCAAGTAATAAAAGCGAAATAATATAATTATATTTTATTTTCATTGTTTCAAAAATTAATCAAGTTCATGATAGAAAAATTTAAGGAAAATACTCCTCACTCCGCAATCCAAACTCCTCACTCTTAATGGCTTTCAGCAGCGGCTTTCGCCATTGCGGCGGCTTCCTCTGGCGTTACTTTCTTGGTTCTTAGCAAGAAAACAAAAGGAAGCAAACAGATAAAAAAGATAGAAATCAATCTGAAAGTATCCAAATAAGCCAAATAATAAGCCTGCCGTGACACAGCGGCTTCAAGCTGTTTATAAGCCATTGCGGCAGCATTGAAACTATCCCCCGTGCTTGCTATCATACTTCTGGTAGCATTGGCGACTCTTTCATTAAATAGCGGATTATCGGTACTCATGTTAGCCATTAAGTCTGAACGGTGCTGAGCAGCACGATTGGTAGCAAAGTTATTGGCCAAGGCAATCCCAAAAGCTCCTCCTAACTGACGAATCATGTTTGACAACGCAATCCCTGCTGGATATTCTTTAGGTTTTAAACCTGCTACAGCCTGATTGATAAGCGGTAATTGCAATAAGGAAATCCCGATGGTTCTACAAATTTGCATAGGGAAGAAATCCCATTTACCCATATCGGGCGTAGCCGTACCACTATAAAAACCAAAAAAGATAAAAAAGAGAATACCCGCCACCATAAAAGGAATTGGCGATGCTCCACTAGCCATGCGTTTACCAATAATGGGAAAAAGCACTACAGCAGCTAAGGTCGGCGCCACTAGCGAAACCCCTGCTTCAAAAGGAGTAAAGCCGTTTACTCGCTGTACCAATACTGGATATACAAAGGCAGAGGTAAATAAACCTAAACCAGAGACCAGATTGAACATAGTAGAAAAAGCAAAGATTCTATGTTTAAAAATACTGAGGTTTACTACAGGATGTTCGGTAGTGAGTTCATGCCAAATAAAACCGATGATACCTATCACAGCCATCAAACTTACTGTAACAATCATTCTTGACTCAAACCAGTCTTCAGATTCTCCTTTTTCTAACACAAATTGTAACGCACCGATACCCATAATCAACAGCATGATACCGATGTAATCTATTTGTATTTCTTTTTTCCGCTCACCTTCTCCTTCCTTTCTATCAATATAAATTAATGTCAGTACCGTAGCAATCACACAAATCGGGATGTTTACATAGAAAATCTGTGACCAGTTATAAGTTTCTAAAATATAACCACCCAATGCTGGACCTAATGTTGGTCCAAGTACGATACCCATCCCAAATAGTCCAGAGGCAATACCTCTATCTTTTGGCTCGAAAGCATCAAATAAGATAGCTTGAGAGGTTGAAAGCAACGCTCCTCCGCCTATCCCTTGAATAAAACGCCAGAAAACCAATTCCCATAGTCCCTCAGACGCACCACAGAAGTAGGAGGCTATTCCAAACAGTACCATGGAGGTTAAGTAGTAGGTTTTTCGACCGAAATATTCTCCTAAAAATCCCGTCATGGGAATGATAATTACGTTCGCAATGGCATAGGAAGTAATCACCCAAGCAACGTCCTCAATCGTAGAGCCCAAAGAACCCGCCATTTGATTGAGTGCAACGTTCACGATGGTGGTATCGAGCAATTCCATAATTGCTGCCGAAACCGTCGTGATAACGATTATATATTTTGCAAATCCTGTTTTAGCAGCCATGTTTCGACTTTTTTGAGAATTAGTGAGTTAGTGATTGAGTGAATTAGTGAATAATACTTTATTAAAAAATCACTCATTCGCTCAATCACTCATTCACTAATTATTTTACAATTACACTTACCTCTAATGAAAGTCCGGCTCTTAGAATATCTTTATTTTTCTCTAAATCAAGGATTTCTATTTTCACTGGTACACGTTGTGTAACTTTTACGAAGTTTCCAGAAGCATTGTCAGGAGGCAACAATGATGTTTTAGCACCTGTTGATTCTGCAATAGAAATAACTTTTCCTTTGATAACTCTGTCAGGATAAGCATCTAATTTTAATTCTGCTTCACTTCCAATTTTCAAACGACCAACTTGTGTTTCTTTAAAGTTGGCTACTACCCAGAAAGTAGAATCTTGAACGATTGTCATCAATGGTTGTCCAGCTTGGATAAATTGACCTGGCTCTACACTTTTCTTACCAATTCTTCCAGAAGTTGGTGCGAATACTTTTGAATAAGTAAGTTTTAATTTTTGTTGCTCAATCTTCACTCTTTTTACAGCCAAAGTAGCTTCCGCTTTGTGCAAGGTTGCTTGTAAAATTGGCATTCTAGATTTTGTTGCCGAAATGTCAGCGATACCTGCTTCGTATTGAGCCGCCAAAACTTCATATGCTGATTTGCTATCATCGCCTTGCTTACGAGTAATCGCATTTTCGGCTACTAAAGCAGCATCACGGTCGGCATCTTTTTTCGCTTTATCTCTACGCAAATAAGTAGCTTTCAAATTTGCTTCGTTAGATTTAATACTCATAGACAAGTTTGTAATATTAGCCTTAGCATTTTCTACATCTGTCTGCGCTTGGAACAAATCGGCTTCCATTTCATCTAAAGCTAATTTAGCTTCGTCACTATCAATCTCAAGGATTAATTCATCCTTCTTTACAACATCATAATCTTTTACTGAAACAGATTTTACATAACCTGCCATTCTTGGTAACACTGGCACAAAATACGTTTCTACTTGTGCATTGTCTGTATCTTCATGCGACTGTGCATATTTATATTTTGAATATCCGAAATATAAGCCTAGTACTACAACACATAATAGTATTATTCGGGGAAGATAAGTTTTGATGGAGTTCTGAGTTGCCATACTTTTATAAAATTTTAGGGGAATAATGAATGCTAATTCGTTGAATAATTTGATTTTAGAGAAAAAAAACTTCTGATAATCAAGCAATTTTGCTTTTTGATGCCACAAAGGTAAACCAAGTTTACTAAATTAGTCAAGTTTATTGACAATTATTTTTTTTGTATTATCTTTGTATAAAATTTAGTAGATTTATTTCTATTAGCACACATACAGAAAATACAAAAAATTATAAAAATTAAGCAAAAACACGTTAAATCCGTGTTGAAGGGGAAATCATGGATAATAAATTATTGGAACTCAATGAGTTCAAGGAAGCTAAAAATCGTCATCTTGGGCGATTGATTTCAAAGTCACAAAGAATAGTACGAGCATTAGCCAGTGAGTTTTTACAGGCAAAAGGATATACAAATTTTAGGGTTGGGCACATGGTAGCTTTAATCCATATTGATTTAGAAGGTTCTAATATTAACAATTTGGCTCATTTGGCAGGTGTAACCAAACAGGCAATGAGTAAATTGGTAAAAGAATTGCAAGACGAAGGCTTTGTGACGATTGAAAAACATCCTAGCGATGCCAGAACCCTTATTGTAAAATTAAGCGATAGAGGCATCAATACGATGTTGCATTGGAAAGAATGTACTATTAATATTGAAAACAAATTCTCAGAAATCATTGGTACTGAGAAAGTAGAGCAACTAAAAGATATTCTATCAGTGATTGTTAACAATTATGAGAACAATCTTTTATCGACGGCAGATAAAAATATGATGAAAATGAATCTAGCAGATGCTAATCCTTCTACTTATTAATATTATAAGGAAGAAAGGCGTCGATGCTAGTTCCATAGCGATGTAAATCACGAATAATGGTTGAACTAATGGGTGCTAAATGTGGAGAAGTAATCAGGAATACCGTTTCTAGTCCATCTACAAGGTAGCGATTTACCTGAGCAATTGAGTTTTCATACTCAAAGTCGGTTGTATTTCTCAATCCCCTCAAAAGGAAATTAGCACCCATTTCAATAGCTACATTGGCTGTTAATCCATTATAGGAAACGACTCTTACTGGAGTGCCTTCAAAAGTCTCCTCAATCCAACTAATCATTTTTTCAATAGGGAAATAACGCGCTTTATTGCTATTATGCCCTATTCCAATAATCACTTCATCAAATAACGAGAGTGCTCTTACTACGATATCTTCATGTCCTTTTGTAAAAGGATCAAATGAGCCAGGAAAGAAAGCGATTTTTTTTTGCACAATCTTGTTGGTTTGGTGAGTTATGTTGAGGGATTGGGATACCTCCACAGCTGTACAGTTACCCAATAATGTTTTATTTGTTAATAAGATTCACTCTGAAAAAATTATACCAAAAGCCAAAGATAGCGATGTTTCTCTATCAGCCCTTCCTCTATATTTTCATTTAATGAATCTCCTACCTTTACTTTAGGCAAATATTGATTTAATAACTGAAACTCTTCTGATTCTTTATCAATGTTGCCATAAAGCCTAATAAATATTTCATCGGGTTCTATTTCTAGCTCATTCATCACGAAAAGTATAAAATATACTAAATCTTCAGAGGTTTTATAATGAAAACGATTGCAAAACTTTAAAACACCATTAATAGAAACCACCATAGTAAAAGCCGTTTCGCCAAAATGTAAGAACGCTGTTTGTGCTCTACTAGACGTGAGAGCAAAATCAATCAACTGACTTGAAAGGTGTTGATATTGTAAATTCAAGAGTGGGTAAGCCTCTTCAAACCAGTTAAATAACTGGCGATTGCTACTATAAATATTGATTAACGCTAAATCTGAATGAATATTAGTCCTTACTTCTTCGTCTGCCTCAAGCACCTGTCCTTTGGCTAATTGTAAATATTTATTGATATATTCCTTCTTATATAAAGCTGTTGGCAACAATGTAAACGACTGATTATCAATCGTAATGCTAATCGATTTCCATTTCAAAGATTTCAAGAAATCGTGTTGTCCGAAAATCATTTCTAAATTAGCAATCAAAGAATGACAATGAGGTTCAACGGGAAAGTGATAACTTTCTAAAGCAATTAATGACTTATCAAGTGAATCTTTTACAAAAAAATAAAAATGCGTTTCTGATAATTCGCAACCAAGCTGATATTGATTGATTTTCTTAATATCAAAATGGGGCGAAATAAATTTCACTTGCGGTAAAATATGTAAAGTGTCTGTTTTCAATATAGATTAATTAAAATAAAGTTTACAAAAATACGATTCTATCTTAATTAATTAAAGATAATCGTCAGAAGCCAACAATTTTAGCTTCAAAGGAAAACTCTTTAAGTATTTTTTTATGATTTTTGCTTCTTATTCAGTTATTATCCAAATTGTTAATCCAATTAAAAATGAATCGTATTATTTTATTCCTCACATGCTTTTGTATTTTTAGTAAAACAATGGCTCAAGAGCCTATCAACATTATTCCAGCTCCACAGCAAATTACCCAAAGACAAGGCTTCTTTCAAATCAATAATGCAACAAAAATCATAGACCTCACCAAGCACGCTGAAACCCGATTAGCCTTAAAACCACTCATTGAAAAACTACAAAAATCAGCAGGTATTCAATTAAGTTTTCAATCAAAAATAAGCAAATCTAATAGCATTGTTGTTCAATTTGATAAAAGCCTTCAAAATGCTGAGGGCTATGTATTAACAATCAGTCCTTCGCAAATAAATATCAAAGCCCTGAATCCTTCGGGCGTATTTTATGCTGCACAAAGCATTCTACAATTATTACCTACTGATATTGAACAAAGTACTGTTGTGCCAACTATCAATTGTAAAGTGCCGTCCCTGACCATCAACGATGCGCCAAGATTTCCATACAGAGGAATTATGCTAGATGTTTCTCGTCATTTTATGCCTGTAACTTTTATCAAAAAATACCTTGATGAATTAGCAGCATTAAAGCTCAATCGCTTTCACTGGCATCTTACTGATGGACAAGCTTTCCGTTTTGAAAGTAAGAAATATCCATTGTTACATACTGCTAAGTCGCCCCAATGGCCAACCAATGAAGGTTTTTATTCACAAGCTGAAATGCGAGACATCGTAAAATATGCTGCTGACCGATTCATTACGATTATTCCAGAAATAGATGTGCCTGCTCATTCAAACGCTGCGTTGGTTGCTTATCCTCAATTTGCTTGCTTAGATAGCACAGGCAAACAATTGTTATTACAAGGGGAGTTTTGTCCGAAAGAATCATCTATCGCTTTTGTAAACGATATTTTGGATGAAGTAATGGATATTTTCCCAAGTAAATATATTCATATTGGTGGCGATGAGGCTTCGAAAACGGCTTGGCATAAATGCCCAAATTGTCAGCAAAGAATGAAAGATAAAGGGCTGAAAAGTATTGATGAACTACAAAGTGATTTTATCAAAAGTATCGAACAACACGTTAATCAAAAAGGCAGACAAATTATTGGTTGGGACGAAATATTGGATGGTGGACTAGCACCTAACGCCACTGTAATGGCGTGGAGAAGTATAGAAAGTGGAGGAACGGCGGCTAAATTAAAGCATCATGCGATTATTTCGCCTACGTCTCATTGTTATTTAGATTATTATCAATCCGAAGACCCTAACGAGCCTTTGGCATTTAGTGGCTTTATTAATCTCCCTAAAATTTACGGCTTTGAACCTATCCCAGAAGGTCTGACGAAAGAAGAAGAAAGCTATATTCTGGGTGGGCAAGCAAACTTGTGGACAGAACAAGTTCCTGTGAGTTCGCATGTTGAATACATGACATTTCCAAGAGCCGTGGCTTTAGCAGAGGTAGATTGGTCGCCTAAGGCATCAAGAAATTATGATGACTTTTTAAATCGACTAGGTTCATACCTCAATCGCATGGATATTCGTCAGGTAAATTATGCCAAGCATTTCTTTGAAATAAAAACGAAGATGTTGAAAGGGCAAGACAATAGTATTCAGTTGGCACTGAGTTGTGATAATGGCAATGCTCCTATTTATTATACTTTAGATGGAAGTAGCCCGACACTGACATCTAATATTTACAAAGAACCAATTAACATTACCAATAGCACCACCATGAAGGCCTCGACAGTGATGAAGGGGAAACTGGTTGATGAAATAACCCGAACTATTACCTACAACAAAGCTACTGGCGTGTTGATTAACCTAACAACACCTGCTGATAAACGCTACACTCGTGGAGGTGCTCAGGCATTAACCAATGGAATGTTTGGCGGAGAAAGTCAGTTTGGTGATGAAGAATGGTTAGGTTGGAACGGGCTAGATTTTGGAGGAACGTTAGATTTTGGGAAAGAAACCGCTATCCAAAAAGCTACTTTCCGTTTCTTTCATAAACCATCTAGCTGGATTTGGATTCCTTCACAAGTACAAATATTAGGCTCGTCGGATGGCGTAAATTTTGAGGAGATTTCATCACAAAATATCGCCGTTCCTGCTAAAGAAGGCGTAACGAAGGTAACATTATCTTTCAATCAAAAAACAGTGAGATATATCCAAGTTATTGCCCGTTCATTTGGTACAATTCCTGCCAACTCAACAGGTGCAGGAGATAAACCTTGGTTGTTTGTAGATGAGATTGTGGTGGAGTAGCAAAGAGCTTTCGTCCTTGGTGCATTTATTATCCACGAGTGCGAAGTTTCAAAAAACATATTGAACAATGCTAACAATCATAGAAAGAAGGGAAATAGATAATGATGCATTAAGATATTTATTCTTAAGAGAACGACAAAACGCTTTTACTTGGCTTGATACTTCATCATTCAGGCTATCGGATTTTGAAGAAGAAACCGAAGATGAATACATCTTAGTGGCTTTTGAAGAAAACACCGTAATCGGCTTTATTTCGGTTTGGAAAGAAGATAACTTTATTCATCATTTATATATTGACGAAAAACATCAAAATAATGGTATTGGAAGTAAATTGCTGGAAGCTGTAATTGAAAAACTTGGTTTACCTATCAGATTAAAATGCTTATCAAACAATGTCAATGCCATTGAATTTTATAGAAAGAAAGGCTTTAAAGAAAAAGGGAAAGGTGCAACCAAAAATGGTACTTATATTTTATTTGAGCTTACCTAAGAAAGACATTATGAGTTAACAGTATATTTGTTAACTTATAACATCTTTTCCTTATCATGAACAAGCTACTTATTATATTTTTAATCTTAGGATTCAATACTTTTAAACCAGAAGCAATTCGTTCGCTAGCACTCAGCTATCAGACAAGAGGTGTACAAAAGCATTTATTTATCTCAGCCGATAGCACTATTATAACAATCAATGCCGAAAAGCATGCTTATAAAACCAAGGCTAATCAGTGGAAGAAAATACTAAAAACACTAGAAAAAGTTAAATTAAGTAGTATTTCAAGGTTGAAAAGACCAAGTACAAAATCCTATTACGATGGTGCAATGATTGCTCAGTTGAATATACAGACTACTAAGAAAACCTATGAATCTATTAATTTTGACCATAATAATCCACCTTCGTTGCTAGTCAAACCAATTAATGCCATGAAGGCAACTTTAGCAAAGACTGAGCTTAAAGGAAGTTTTTGAGATTTTGATATGCTAAAACGCCCTGATGATAAGATTCTCAGGGCGTTTTGATTTACAATTTAACGGTACGTTCTATGTTTATTTCTTCCAAAAAATAATCATCATGAGATACTACAATCAAAGTCCCCTGATATTCATTAATAGCATTCCTTAGAATCTCTATGTTCTGAATATCTAGGTTATTGGTTGGCTCATCAAGAATAATGATGTCTGGCGACTGATTACTAATTGTTAGGCAACAAAGCATCAAGCGCATTTTCTCCCCTCCGCTCAATGCACTACAAGGCTTGTCCCAATATTCTTTCGTAAAAAGGAATCTATTGAGTCTAATTTTTATTTCGTGTTCCTGTAATCGAGTGAGGTTAAATTGTTGGGCTTGATCGTAAACCTTCAATGCATTATCAATGAGGGAATAATCTTGGTCAATGTAAACTGATTTATTATCAGCCCTGTAAACCTCTCCTACCTGCGGGTCTAGTTTGCCCAAGATTATTTTAATCAACGTTGTCTTTCCCGAACCATTTACCCCTTTTAGCGATATTCGTTCACCACTTGAAATTTGAATATTTAGGTTCTCTTTCCAAAGCAATTGACTATTATACTGAAAATTAATGTCGGTTGCTCTGAATAATACTTTGCCTTTATGCAAGGCGGAATTATCAAACCCAAATTTCATTTTATCAATGCCTGGCAATGCCGAACGTAACTCATGTAGTTCTTGCGAAATACCCCCAATTTTTTCGGCATGAACATTTTTTATTTTAGCCGTGCTTTTTTCAGCGTTGTTTCTTAGGGTATTCATCATGATGGTGGCAATACCAGCTTTCTCTTGTTTCTTCTTGCCACGAGCATCTAGCTTTTGTTGCCTTTCCAAGGTCTCTCGCTCTTTTTCTTTGGCTTTTCTAAAGGCCTTTTCTTTGCTTTTTACGTCCTGATTCAGTGCATTATTTTCTATTTGCTTTTGCATTGCATAAAAATCGTAATTACCTCCATAAACGGTAATTCCTCTTTTACTCAGTTCGCAGACTACATCCAGAAGGTTTAATAATTCTCTATCGTGACTTACAATCATCAAAGTGCTTGCAGTAGAGCGGATAAAATCATACAATAATTGTCTGCCTGCTGTATCCAAATGATTACTGGGTTCATCCAACAAAATAAAGTCGGGCTGATGGATAGCAATTCCCGCAAGGAAAACTTTAGTTTTTTGTCCTCCGCTTAATGTTTCCATTTTCTGGGTCAATTCTAAGTCGGTCAATTGCCAGTAGCTCAATGCCTCACTGCAACGTTCTTCGATAGTCCAATCGTCGTTCAGCAAGCTCAGATTATTTTCTGTTACATTTCCCTCTAGGATTTCTTTCAGTGCTTCAAGTTTAGCATCAATTCTTAGTGCCTGTGCAATCGTTAAATCATTATACTGTCCGAAAATCTGGGGAACATAATAAGGCTCTGTAGCCACATTAAATTGTCCAGCAGAGGGCATCAACTTACCTGCAATAATGCTAAGCAAAGTAGATTTACCAGTGCCATTGTTGCCTATCAAAGCTACCTTATCATGACGGTTTACAGAAAGATTAATATTGTCAAAGAGTAAATCTTTGTTGGGATGGATATATGAAATGTTTTGTAATATAAGCATAATTTCTTCTTAAAAAGTGAATGACTATAGCTCACCACTTGGTGGTTTGCAACCTCTATCGCTCGAAAGAAATTATATCTTACATTAATTTGTCTTTTTGATTTGTGGCTGCAAATATACGAATGTTCTATAAATTGTTTATCAAAAGCTTATTACAGAAGTTGTTATTTTCTAGAAAAAAGGCTGACTAGTATAAGCGGATTATCAAATAGTCCATAAAAATCAGTATTATTTCTAATCAAAATAGTGTATATTATCCTACAAACATCGCAAAACGTTTTTTCTGTAGTGCTTAATACTCATTATTGTAGTTTATGGTACTCATTTCAACAAAAATACACACTTGCACATTTATTTGGTAACTTGTATATAATGAATAAACACACAGATTAAATAGAGGATTTACTCAAATATTATGAATAACACGATAAAAAAACTTACGCCAGAAGGCAAACAACATATCGATTCAATTGCATCACGTTATGGACTTAGTCAGGATACTGTATTATCCGTGTTGCAAGCCGTTGTAAATGGTGGTGGAAATATGGCTCAATTTAATATTAGCGAATTGGGGGGAAGTGCACAATGGATGCGTGGAGGTATGACGATGGTTGGTGATATGTTCAACAACAAATTAAAAAATACTGTACAAAATCTTTGTCAGGATTTAGCAAACTTAATTTTAGACAAAGATATTCCCGTATTTGATTCAGAAACAGCCACTGATGATTCACTAGCAGGAAATAATAGTTTTTCTACTTCAGGTAATTGGTGGCCTGCAGACTTAGGTTCACCATCATCATCAGGTTCGCAAAATAATATCAAATATGCGTTTTTCCCTTCACCTGTTAGTAGATTGGCGATTGAAATTAACGGTGAATTATCGGTTTACGATACCTTAAATCATCAAATATCTGGTGTATCTCAACAACAAGGTAAAGATTTCTCTGTTGCATTCACGAGTCAGTTAGGCAAGGTTGACATATCCAATCTACCATTGATTTCTGGAGTGGACATCGCTAAAAAGGGAAAAACTTCTGCGGCTACAGAACAATTGCAAGAAAAGCCAGCACCACAAAAGAGTGAGACAAAGGATTCTACTACCTCAACTTCTCCAGTTCCCACATCAGAAGACCACGACATCTTCAATAAGATTGATCGTTTGGCAGAACTCCTTAAGAAAGGCGTCTTGACAGAAGAAGAATTCTCAGCCAAAAAAGCTGAATTATTAGCTAGATTATAATTTAGTGACAATTTTAACATCAAAAACTAAAAGCGTTGTAAATATGATACTTACAACGCTTTTAGTTTTTGACAACTGCTTGGCTAGATAGCTTTATCAAAGTCCTAGTTTATCCATTAATGGTTTTTCGTAATCACCATCTTCCGCAGGATACCTTAATACAGTGTTGAATTTTCCTGATTTTTTGGCTAATGCCCAAATCAAACTTTCTCCAGCTGGAATATTGTCAACATCAACTTCAAAAATTGCGTCTTGATAGGCTTTGTCTGCATCAATTACCTCCCAACCTTTATCCTTAAAATATTGAATTAGGTCGCCCAAAAATAAGGCACCTGCTAAATTGTGGTGTAATAATATCACATGATTGATATGTCTATTAGTCATCTGATAGGATAGCGAATCATAAAATACTGCTCTGTTTAAGAGGTGTTCTTTATAAAACGCTCTAAAGCCCGCAATATCTGCCTTAGGATTTTCTTTAAGTCTTTTAACCAATCGACTATCAACATACCAATCAGAAGCATCAATTGTTACGTGTCCATTCTTATAACCTTTTTCTATCAAGAATTTCCTGAAGCCATTAACCTTTTCGGGCGTATTGCCTTCTTTCAGGTAGGGAAACCTAAAGTAAGGCAAGTAGTTTGAATACTTATTAATGACAGCATCATTTTGGGTAAGCTCAAGCTTAAAACTTTCGAGGCTAACATTTTTACTATTGAAATTGGGATGAGAAATGGTATGATTAGCGATGAGATGCCCAGCATTATTCCAAGAAGATAATACATACTTACCCTTAGCAGTTGATTTATTCCCTCCTGCCGAAAATAGAATTGCTTTCAAATCATGTTTTTTCAAATTATCAAGGAGCATTTGATTCCAGACCTCTAATTTATATGCTCCTATATCATCAATTGACCCATCATCAAAAGTAAACGAGATTGTTGGCTTTGAATTAACTTGTCCAAAGGAATTTATTATTAATCCTACAATCGTAAATATTCCAAAAGCTAATTTTGTACAAATGTGTTTGTTCATGTGGGTTTATATTAAGTCGATTTACGTCTGTTTTTATTGGTTAAAACCATCCTTTCCCATTAGAACATGTTTCTATACAATAAATTGAATTACGTTCAAACTCTTCTCCAAATTTCTCTTCGTAAACTTTATATGCTGAAAATCCAAATAATTCTGCGTCCAAATCCATTGTTGCTTTTGAAGGGTTATTGTCAATCATATTATAATATTGTTGTCCCATACCAATAACAAAACATCTAGAGTATAAGAAACCATCATCCGAGCCATCTGTATATTCATGAATATCTTGTCTGTCAATGTTATAAAGTCGTTCTTCTAAAATATGAATGTATTTTGTAAAGGCTTCTTTATCAAGTACTAGAAGTCTCTTTTGATAATATTCAAGAATTGTATTCTCAAGTTCAATGCATAATTCTCTAATTATTTCTTCGTCATTATTCTTTAAAACATCTGCCCTTTTTTTGTAAAGATTAGGAGAGTCTGCCCAAGATGACTCTATGATTTCCCAAAAAATTTCTTGTGTCATATTGTTTTTTTATAGTTTTCATTTAACTCTTAAGTCACTTATGTTGTTTTAGATGCCCTTCGAAAAATGGAGAAAGTATAGCTAATTTATTTTTTTAAAACCTTTTTAGTAATATAATGCTTACCATTATTTACTTTTAATATCAGTACTTGTTCGGGTAATCCCTCTATATTAAACTCCTGACTATGTTTTTGTTCTAAATTACTTTGTTTAAATTCTTGCAAAAGCTTACCTGTATTATCAAAAAGTTGAAAAACAACTTTTGAAGGCAAATTATCAATGACTTCGGCTCTAAATACTTCTGTGGTTGGATTTGGATAAACCTTGAGTTCAATAGCTGGAAACGCTTCATTTTCAGTAGATAAAACCAAAGACCGATTAGTTATTTCATTAATATTTGGCAGTTTTCCAACAGCTTCATAAGGAGGAATAGTAGCTATATTTCCTACTTCATCTTTTACTACAATTTCCATATCCCTTACAGTAATGCTTATTTTAACCCCCTTTCTCCATTCTTCAACTATAAAACAACAAACATAAACACCTATTTGTGTGGGAGCATTCCAAGTTAAATCACCTGTGAGTTCGTTGATTTTAAATGTTCCCTCTTTGTTTACTTCATTGGGTTGTTTAAAACTTTCAATGGGTGCTCCAAAAACCCTACAATCATTGTATGAACAAGCTCTTGCCATTGTTAAACGATAAGTTAAACTATCACCTTCCGAATCAATTGCCTTTGGATTATAAATAAATACTTGCTTAACTTTTGCATATAAAACACCTATATCATTTGTAAGGGTTGGCGTTGAATTAATTACTTTCGTATTAAATAATGTTTCAATATAAAAAGGCTCATTAATAGCATTTTTTATATTAAGGATAGATTGACTTCTATTTAAAAGAGTAACATATACACGATAAGCAGTAAGATTTGAAGCATATTTATGCTGTATTTTATAAATACTTTTACCCAAATTATTAACGAATTGCTCTCCATTTCCATTACCATTAACTCTCGGAGCAATTCCAGAACTACCATCTCCAAAGCAAACCGAAACATCTTTCTGATCCATATAAGCTCTGAAGCCCGTTTCAAAATCACTATAGATTGTTACAGTGATTTCATACGTTAAATCTTGATTATTTACTTGAGTGACCTGAATATTTCCACCTTTGAGGTGAGAAGCAAATATTGGGAAAGTAAAGAGAATACAAATAATAAGGTGGAACGTTTGTTTCATGTTTATGATATTGATAGGGTTTAAAACTTGCTCATTGTGATGTTCTGAAAGGTATCTCAGCGATACCAAGTCGAAGCAAAGATAAGAGGATTTACAATCTGATAAAAAGGAAGGATTAATTTCGAGGCATCCTATGAAAAATATCGAACACTTAGGCTATTAGAAAATCTGTTCTAAATCTGTGTTTTATTGCATTACTTGCCATCAATTTGTTTATTTGTTCAACTGCCTTTTCAAATCTTTTGTCCCAGTCACCTTTTATTTCTACAATATCAATATCATAGTCAATTAAAATCTGCCTATGCGACAGGTCTAATAAATTCCTTTGTGTTTCACACAATCTTGTTCCGTCTTGAAAATATTCAACATCGTTATTAAGATAAAGGTAGAGATTTGCTTTATTAGCTTTGTAAATTTCATCGCTTACTAAAAGCTCTTTCCCAAAGGTGAATTTTGAATACGATTTTGTTGTATGAATATCTGTATCAATTATTAAAAGAGGACTACTTCCAACGGAAGCTATGTCAATTTGTCTTGCATGTTCGTTTGCCACTAAATGTAAATCATCAAAAGTAAAGTCATTGGAATTAGGAATTAAATCTCTTCCAATTTCCAATACAGCACCACACCTGTAATATTTTGCAAGTTTTTGTGTTAATGTTGATTTACCTGTGGATTCTGTTCCAAGAATTACCACCTTAATTACCAAGTTTAGTTTTACACTTTCAGGCAAGTATTTCCAATTATCAACCAAATTATTGCGCACAGCAGTAGCCGAAATAGCGATTTTCTTTCTATTTATATCAAAAGTAATATGTTGAATATTCATAAACTTGGCAACGAAATTACCATATCCTTCTGATGTAATTAGAAGGGAATAATCGGGTAATTGTTTTTTAAAAACCTCTGCCCAAATTCTTGATACTTCTTCAGAAGTTTCAGAGGTATTTGGCAATTCGCTTTCTAAATAGTCCAGTATTTTTACTTCAATATTTGTTTGACTCGTATAAGTTTTTTCAATCCATGATTTTCTAACAGTACCCGTAATGTTTTCTTTATCGCTACAACAAACTAAAACTGTAAGCAAGTCGCACTTACTCAAAGCAAAATTTATCATTGCTTGATGTCCTTTGTGGAAAGGCAAAAACTTTCCAAATACAAATGCCTTAACCATGCTTTAATTGTTTGTTCCAGTGATAAAATCCGAATGATGCTAAACCAAGAAAAATAAAATATTCAAGCGAGAGGAAAAAAATATCCTTTTTATAATAGAGGACAACGCAAACAATATCAACTACAATCCACAAATACCAATTTTCTATTTTCTTTTTTGCAAGAAGTATTGTTGCAAAAATACTTGAAACCATAATAAAGGAATCAGTAAAAGGATAGGATGCCTGAATTTTAAAATAGGTTGGCAAATACAAATGAATGTTTTTGAAAACAAGCCCAAAAAATACTGACCCGATAATAATTACTATAGCAATGGCTATTCGGTTTCTAAAATTTATTGCTGAAATTTTGTTTGTATTTGCTTTCGTATTCCACTTATACCAACCATAAAGAGTAACGATAAAAAAATAAACTTGAAGAAACATATCAGCATACAATTGGACTTGAAAAAATAAAATGAAAAGAAAAATTTCATTTACGATTCCAGTTGTCCAAGTAAGAATGTTTGCCACTGAAGCAAAATAAACCGAAATCAAGCCAAACAATGTTCCTATCAACTCAACATAGCTGATGGGATAACCTAACATTTCAAAAGCTATATTTTCAATCTCAAAGAAATTCATCAAAAACTATATTTTGTACCTTCGTTGGAATTATCTCCAACGAAACGAGCATCAGCAACAAACCATCGTGATATTTGGCAAGTTACAAATATTCTTCTTCTACGCTGGCCTAGTCAACTCTTTGCTAAGCCTAACAAGAGCAAAAATAAAATTGTACCTCTCTAACAGACGGGTATCAGTAACAAAAATACTTCAAACCTTAATCTTATGAATCATCACTACGTATAGTTCTTTACAGCTACAATTCTATGGAGGAAACCCTTATAAACAAATCATTATTGAATAGCCTCAAATTTTGGGTTGAAAATCATCGAGTGAAAGTATATGGATTTGTGATTATGCTGAACCATATACACTAAGTTTGGAAAATCAATGAGAGCTTTTTACTGAAAGATGTACAACGAGATTTTCTCTAATATACTGCTCAACAAATTAAGTTTGATTTAATGGCAAACCATCCTGCTGTATTACCTCATTTTGAAGTAAACATAAAGGATGGGCATTATCAATTTTGGGAAAGAAATCAAGGGCGAATTGTACTACCAAAATTTCCACCAAGGGTTTTCTTTTTGAATTTGAACTTCATTTTCTATAATTGGTTTACTTGAAATTTCGGCATAGATAGCTTCTATTTCATTTTCAATGTCCGCTGGATTGAAGAACACTTCTTCTTTTTTTTGTTTATTGACTTCTGGTATAGCATTTTCATTCTCTGTATTAGTGTAATTTACGATTTCTTCGTCTTCTACATTTACTACACCATGAATAGTATTGAACACTTTTTTAGTCCAATTAGGTCGATCAGGAGCATTCAACTGAGTCAAAATAGAACCAATTTCACTTAGGGTCTTGGAGAAGTAAGGCTCATAGGATTTCCATTTATCTTCTGTGGCAAGAAATTCAAATGTCTGTTTTAATTGAGTTCTTGCAGAGTAAGTTCCTAGCCTTTTCATAATCGCTAATCTGACGTGTTCCTCTGTATCATTAATGACAACTTCGTTTAGTAGTTCAAAACTAAAAAAGTCTCCCAAGTCGCAGAGTAAAATAGCCAACCTAATTCTATTTTCATTCGAACATTTTTTGAAAGCTAAATTTAAAACTTCTTGATTTAGCATATACTTTTCTTTAATTTCTGTCAAATCAGAAACATCAAATGTTGCAATTTTTTCAATTCTTTCTTTTCCAATATGAGGTGCTTGAAACATCACTGCAAGCATTGATAAAGAATATTGATTTGTCCTGTCAAGTGATACACTTTTTCTAAGAAAAGATATTCCTAAGTCATAAATTTCATCTGATTTTTCTTCAATTCCCAAAGCACAAGTGGAGTCTCCTAAACCGTACCACGCCATAGAGTTTTCATTTTGAGTCAGAACGCACAATAAAAAGAAGTGTATCGAAGCAGGGTATTTATGCTCATAGTAATAGATAAGTGCAATTTGTTCATAGAGTGGATAGTCTTCGTCTTCCATTGTTATTTTGATTGTTAAAGTTGAAATTGTCGAGTATCGGAGTTTTTTATTGAGTACCCACCAACGAGCAGGGCTTTGTGCAGGTTGGGAAATAGCATTCCGTCTGTCTGGAACTGCTACTGATTGAACAAGTGAGTATATCAAACACCAATAAGGGCATATTTTGTCTATAGTACTAATTCTAGTCAACAGGCTCCCACAGTTCTATTTTGTTTCCTTCCATGTCAAGGATATGAACAAACTTGCCATAATCATACGTTTCTATGTTGTCAAGAATTGTTACTCCTTCTTTTTTTAATTCTTCTACCAATGCCTCCAAATCAGCGACTCTATAATTAATCATAAAGTCTTTGGTAGAAGGCTCAAAATATTTTGTTGTTTCGGCAAAAGGACTCCATTGTGTAGAACCATTTTTAGTGGAGTCTGCTTCATCTTTCCACTCAAAAGTTGCCCCATACTCATTCGTATTTAACCCAAGGTGTGTTTTATACCACTCCCTCATTTGGTTAGGGTCTTTGCATTTGAAAAAAATGCCCCCAATGCCTGTTACTTTTTTCATTTTATATTTATTATCTTGTTGAAAGCTTGCTCTTTGTGATATTCTAACAGACATTCCTGAATGCCAAGTCGAAGTAAAGATAAAAGGATTTACAATCCGAGGGGAAAAAAGAATATTAATATTCTTACTCTCTTTCTAGATGACCTGCGAAATATGGTAAAATATATAATTGATGATTTGCTCATGCACGTTTTGTTGGAGAACTAACACTAACAAGGGAGAAAATACAAGCCTGCTATTAATCAAATATATTATTAGTAGATTTATATTATTTTTTAGTGTCCCAAAAACTTATATTTAATTATATTTATGAATGGATTGAAATATTACTCTATAAAATCAAAATAACAAATGACACAAGAAAACTTGAATGATACATCTGAATTAGAATTAAAAAATGAACTAATCGACATCGAATGCTTACCTGAAAATGAAGAACTTGAGCTTATAATTGATGAAACAGAAAACCGCAAAATTATTTGGCAACCTAAAGATTTTTCAATTAGAGAGTTTTTGTCAATGTCACAAGATGGAGATTTGGAACTACAACCAGAATATCAACGAAAATATGTTACAACACCAAAAATTGCAAGTAAATTAATTGAATCTATAATAATGGATGTTCCAATTCCTGTAATTTATTTATCAGAAGGAAAAGATGGGAAATATAGTGTAATTGATGGACAACAAAGATTAACTTCATTTTTGAGTTTTCTTTCAGGTAAATATCCAAATGGACATACATTTAAATTAACAGGTCTTTCCGTTTTCAAAGAACTTAATAAAAAAAGTTTTACAGAGCTTGATATAGAGTTCCAAAATAAAATCAGAAAAACAACTTTACATACTATAGTTATCAAAAAAGAATCTAATGAAGATGTAAAATTTGAGATTTTCGAAAGATTAAACACAGGTTCAACAGCATTGAATGAAGATGAAATTAGAAATTCAGTATATAGAGGAAATTACATAAATTTATTAGCTAAGCTTGAAAATAATGATACTTTCCATAAACTTGTTCAAAAAGATAATTACAGAAAAAGAATGATTTATAGGGGTATGATTTTAAGGTTTTTCGCTTTAACTGAAAAAACTTATTTGAACTACAAACCAAGTATAAAACAATTCTGTAATAAGGAATTGAGAGACAATAGATTTCTTTCATCTGAAAAAGTAAAAGAATATGAAGAAAGATTCTATCATTGTGTTGATTTAGTCAAAGTAGTTTTTGGTGAAACAGCATTTCGTAGATATATTCTAGTAGAAAATGAAAAATTAAACGGGAACTGGGCAACAACAAGGATTAATATGGCATTATTTGACATTCAAATGTGCTGTTTTGCAAACTATTCAAAAAATGAAATATTAAGAAATGCTAATTTTATTAGAGAGGCAATGCTCGAACTAATGACCTCAGATAAAGAATTTATAGATTCAATATTAATTCAAACTTCAAATAGAGAAGTTTTGAAAAAAAGATTTAAAATTTGGTCAAATAAACTTGATGAGATTATGGGGAATAATGGTTATCAACAAAGAACTTTTTCTTTTCAAGTTAAAAAAGAGTTATTTGATAAAAACCCAATCTGTGCAATATCAGGTCAAAGTATTTTGTCAATTGAAGATTCTGAAGTAGACCACATTATTCCATTTTCAAAAGGAGGAAAAACAGAAATTGAAAATGCACAATTAGTTTTGAGATATTTTAACAGAGCTAAAAATAACAAAATGTAAACAAACATTACCTTACTTGACAAAAACTCAAAACCCTTAAACAGAAAGCCTCCCCACCAAAAAATCTGATGAGGAGGCTTTAATATTAAAACAAAACCAAAATCTTAATAACGATAATGTTCCGCTTTGTATGGTCCATCAACAGTTACGCCGATATATTCTGCTTGTTCAGCTTCCAAAGTTTCTAGTCTTACACCGATGTGTGATAAGTGTAGGCGAGCTACTTTTTCATCCAAATGTTTAGGAAGGATATATAATTTCTTCTCGTATTTATCTGTGTTTGTCCATAATTCTAACTGTGCCAATGTTTGGTTACAGAAAGAGTTAGACATTACAAATGATGGGTGTCCCATGGCACAACCTAAGTTTACTAAACGACCTTCAGCCAAAACGATTACGTCTTTACCGTCGATGTTGTATAAGTCTACTTGTGGTTTAATTTGCTCTTTAGTATCTCCATAAGCTCCGTTCAACCAAGCCATATCGATTTCGTTATCGAAGTGACCGATGTTACAAACGATAGCTTTATCTTTCATCGCTTTAAAGTGACGCTCACGAATGATACGTAAGTTACCAGTAGCTGTTACAAAGATGTTAGCACGCGTAGCAGCTTCGTCCATTGGTATTACTTCAAAACCATCCATTGCCGCTTGTAAAGCACAGATTGGGTCAATTTCAGTCACTAATACACGACAACCTGCACCACGTAAAGATTCAGCAGAACCTTTTCCTACATCACCATAACCTGCTACAACCGCTACTTTACCAGCCAACATTAAGTCAGTAGCACGACGGATAGCATCTACTAATGATTCTTTACAACCGTATTTGTTATCAAATTTAGACTTAGTAACAGAGTCGTTTACGTTGATAGCTGGTAAATATAAAGTACCATTTTTCAAACGCTCGTACAAACGGTGAACACCTGTAGTAGTTTCTTCCGACAAACCTTTGATACCGTCAATCAATTCAGGATATTCATCAAATACCATGTTTGTTAAATCACCACCATCATCTAAAATCATGTTCAAAGGCTGACGGTCTTCTCCGAAGAAAAGTGTTTGCTCAATACACCAGTTGAATTCCTCTTCGTTCATGCCTTTCCAAGCATAAACTGGGATTCCAGCAGCAGCAATAGCGGCAGCAGCGTGGTCTTGTGTAGAGAAAATATTACAAGATGACCAAGTAACATCAGCACCCAACGCAGTAAGTGTTTCAATTAATACAGCCGTTTGGATAGTCATGTGAAGACAGCCTGCAATTCTAGCACCTTTCAAAGGTTGAGCTTCACCGTATTCTGCACGAAGTGCCATCAAACCTGGCATTTCTGCTTCGGCCAAACGTATTTCTTTACGACCCCATTCTGCCAAAGCAATGTCTTTTACTTTGTATGGTACGTACTGTTGTGTTCCAGTTGACATTTATTTCTTATGTTTTAAATTTCGTTTTTTGCTCTTTACGAGTCTTTTTCTTAGAATAACACAAAATTAACATCTTTATGCTTGATTCTAAAAATGATTCAGAAGAACTTTTTTGATTTATCTGCTTATTCGACAAAATTAGATAATATATCTTTTTAAATTAAATATGAAGAAATATTATCTACATAATCCAACAGGAATAGTTGATTACGTATTTTGAAGAATGCGTAAAATACTTGATTAAAAAGTTTTTATACAATAAATAATAGGGGAAAAAGTTTTTAGTTTGTCTTGTATATGAATCATTAAAATAAAGCTATGTTTAAAAAAATCTTAAACCTTTTAGCCATTGCTTGTATTAGCAATGCATCATTAGCACAACAAATTCCCGTAGACTCTATCTTCACTAGTGAAGGATTAATCCTTGCAGAAGTAAAGGAAATCGCCCCTGATTATATCAAATATTCCTTTCCTTCCGAAACTTTAGTGAATGCTATCTACAAAAACAATGTCCAAAAAATCAGATTTAATTCAGGCAGGGTACAGCTTTTTAAAGAGTCATTAGCACTCAATGAAGTAAATTATGCACACGATTTTGATAAGGTTAGTTTAACACACCTAGAATCAGAAGTTAAAGGGCTTTATAAATTGGATGAAGTATATGCAAAAGCTGTAGGAACCACCACGCTTTCGAATATTACAACTGTAAAAGAAAGAGCCTTTAGAAAGCTAAAAATTCAAGCGGCATTATTGGGGGGAAATGTAATTTATATGCTAGACCAAAATACTGTAGGGAACCAGTTTGGTACCGAGTATCAGGCAGGAAGAGCTACTCAAACTACCCTTACAGGTATTGTTTATAGTAATAATATTCCGAAGGTTGAAGAGGTAACTACAGCTCTCAATAATAAGAAAACCTTTATAGTAAACGCTAATTTCTTTGCAGGAAGAAATAGTACAGATGTAGAAGGGAATCCATCTTTACCTGAAAGTTTTACTGTTGAAGATTTTTATCAGGAAAATGGTTTTGTATATATAAGAGGCAAAGCAAAGGGAATCAAAAATGATTTATTCAAAGTAGTTTCATTCAAAAATAACCAGATGACGTTATACTGGAAAGATAAAAAGAAAGCATACAACTTATCTGTTGACCTCTAAAGAACAAAGAGGCTGGAAATTCTTCCAGCCTCTCTATTACTATTTTACTTCAAAACCTCCTGTTCCGATTTTAAAGCCTTCTGTAAAGACTTCAACGGTATATTTTCCTGGGCGATAAGGTGCGCCACGGTCAAAGTAAAAATCAGCATGTAGATTTTCATTGTCAAATGTCATATCTCTTCTGATAGTAAAAGCCAAATCTTGTCCATTGTATTCAAAATTGCCAGAGCCTAAATCTGCATCAAAAAGCGTATATCCATCAGGGTCAAGAATCCTGATTAAAACAGTTTTTTTACCTTTTTCAGTAAGGTCATTTCTATTCAATTGAACAGCAATTTTTATTTTACCCAATTTTTTAGACTTGTATTTGTCATCTTCAAACTCCTTACCTTTTTCAGTTATACCAATAATTTTGATAGACTCTGCCCTAAGTGCGGCTGCACGAGTAACCTTTTCGGTAAGAATCTTATTAATAGAAGATACTTCTTTGTTTTGAGCCCTCGCTTCCTCAACGCTCCTCGTCAAGCCATTTTTTTCGTTTTTAAGGGTAGAATTTTCGTTAGTCAGACTTGAATTTTCGTCTCTTAACTGAACTAGTTCTGCTTCTTTAGCAATAAGTATCGACTCATAATTTTTTATCTTATCCGCATAATTTTCTTTGATGTTCTCTAAAGTTGCATAACGTTTCGTTAACTCACTTTTATCTTTTTCTAAAGCGACTTTAGCTTTCTGTAACTCTGAAACATCCCCTCCTAGTTTTTCAACTTCTTCAATTTGAGCTTCCAATTGCGTCGTAATTGAATCTAGCTTTACACGAGTTTCAGCCAGTTCCATTACTTTAGTATTGATTACCTCTTGTTGGTTAGCCGATGTTTCCTTAGACTCAAAAAGCATGTATGCCAAGCAACCCGCAATCAAAACTACCAATACTAATACAGCCCTTAAAATATTATTTGTATTGGGCTTTGGGGTTAATTCTTCGCTTGATAAGTTATTCATGATGAAATCGATAAATTTTTAAAAGAATGTTTTGGTTTTCAAAAATCCGTCAAAGATAATACAACATTTTCACTAAATATTTCATTACCAATATAATCGGTGATTAAATAAAGACGAATACTATGAAGCTGTTTAAAAACCAATGATTATCCTAGAAATTGCAAGACGCTTTCTAAGCCCATTCCTCTTGAACCTTTTACGAGGATATGAGTATCACTGACGGGATAATCCTGTAACCAATTGTGTAAGCCAAATTTATCTGGGAAATAATGTACTTTCATAATCGGTAATACTCTTACTGCATTTTCCATTAAGTGCCCTGCCAAAAGGATATAATCGAAGTTACAAGCTAATAATAATTTGCCTATGGCTTCATGTTCAGCAATTGCTTCTTCACCAAGCTCGAACATATCGCCCAAAATCACCATCTTTTTCCCTACTTTCAGGTCATTAAAATAAGTAATAGCTGCCGACATTGACGAAGGATTAGCATTGTAAGCATCCATCAAAACCATGTTAGTACCTTTTTGAATAAATTGCGAGCGATTATTATTAGGAACATAATCAGCAACGGCTTGGCAGGCGATTGAAGTTTCAATATTGAAAAACTGTCCGATTCTAATGGCTGCACAAATATTTTGGAAATTATAAATACCTGTTAAGTGTGACCTATAGATATTTCCTGATAAATCTTCAAAAACTACAAAAGGACTTTCTTCAAGAATATTTACGACATTTTCAAAAGTTGGGTTTTTATTAGAAGTATAAACGATTGTTTCTTTAAAATTATAGCGCTGAATCATATCGTAGGTAGGTTCAGACGCCACATTTACGAAAACCGTTCCATTATTAGCACTCAGCCAATCATACAATTCACCTTTGCCCTTCTTCACGCCTTCAATCCCTCCAAAGCCCTCTAAATGTGCTTTGCCGATGTTTGTAATAAAGCCATGAGTGGGTTCTGCAATTCCTACTAATTCCTTTATATCTCCTTGTTTATTGGCACCCATTTCAATAATGGCAATTTCAATCGTTTCGTCGATTGCCAAAATGGTTAAAGGAACGCCAATGTGATTATTCAAATTCCCTAATGTGGCGTAAGTACAATATTTTTTTGATAAAACGCAATTTATTAACTCTTTAGTTGTCGTTTTCCCGTTTGAGCCCGTCAATCCAATAAAGGGAATATTTAGCTGTTTGCGATGAAAATTAGCCAATTGTTGTAATGCTTTCAATCCATCTTCTACTAAAAGATATTGCTCGTTTTTTACATAAAGGGCATCATCCACTACTGCATATTTTGCTCCTTTGGCCAATGCTTGTTCTGCAAAAGCATTGGCATTGAAATTTGGGCCTTTCAAAGCAAAAAACATTGAGCCTTCGCCAATTTTACGTGTATCTGTAGATACACTAGAACATTCTTTATACTTTTGATATAATTCAGTAAGCGAAATCATTATTTTATTCGTTATGTATGTGTCTCAAATTCGAGATTCATGATTTTTCGACAAATATTACATGAAAAAATTAATTTTACTTTTATTCCTGTCAAATCTTGGTAAAAGCTTTGCTCAAAATTTTACCTTTCAATACAATAATAGTTTTAAAATAGTCCAAAATGGACAAAGTTTACCTAATACCTTCGCAGGAGGATTAAATGCTCCGCAATTTTCAACATGCAATTTAGATAATGATGGTGTTGAAGACTTAGTTATTTTTGACAGAACCTCCTCTAAACTCAGCACTTTTCTTGCTAAAAAAGACAACACAGGTAAATATTATTGGCAATATGCTCCTGAATACGAAACGGCTTTCCCAGCTATTCAGCATTGGATATTATTGGTAGATTATGATTCTGACGGCAAAAAAGATATTTTTACTTATACACCCGCAGGAATTAAAGTTTACAGAAATGTCTCTACCGATAAGATAGCGTGGGAGCTCATCACCGACCCATTGTATAGCACTGGTTATTCGGGTAAAATAAATTTATACACGGCTTCAACAGATATTCCAGCAATTGTTGATATTGATAACGACGGCGACTATGACATCGTAGCCTTTGATTCTTCGGGGAATTTCCTCCTCTTCCACAAAAATTTCAGTCAGGAAAACTACAAAGATAATAATCATTTAGAATTCAAAAGAATAGGCGATTGTTGGGGAAATTTCTTCAAAGAGCATTTTGATGATGCACGCTTCAATCAAGACTGTGGGGCGAATGTTCCTGTGGGTGGTAGTACAAACAATGGCGCGAATGGTCAAAAGGTTGAACATTCAGGAAATGCTTTATTGGTATTGGACTTAGATGGAGATGGCTTAAAAGATGCCCTTTATGGACACATTTCAGCCAACAGAGTAGCTGCTTTGAGTAATAATGGTAGTAGCAATCAAACCATCTTTACGAAAGCCGATTACTTTTTCCCTAACCCAAAACCTATTGACTTCTCTATCTTCCCTGCTATATTTTATGAAGATGTAGATTTTGATGGTATCAAAGACATTATTGCCGCTCCGAATGGTTATGATAATGCGCTACAAACGGTAGATTATCAAAATGCTGCATGGTTTTACAAAAATAATGGGCAAAACAATAACCTAAACCTTACTTTCCAACAAGCTAATTTCTTGCAAAATACCATGGTAGATGTAGGAGAAAATGCTAGTCCAGTTCTGGCTGACATTGATGGTGACGGCGATAAAGATTTATTGGTGGGCAATGCAGGGAATCGTGGCGATAATGGCTACAGAGCCAATATTACCCTTTATGAGAACAAAGGAAACAATACTTTTGAACTGAAAACAACTGACTTTTTGGATTTATCAAAATCGCAACAATTATTTGAAATCAAACCATTTGTTACTGATATGAATGGCGATGGTACGGATGACTTTGGGTTTACGGCCAATACTTTTAATGGAATGACTATCCAGTATATTCCAAACAAGGCAGCAAGAAACCAAGCTTTTTCATTAAAACTGTCTGAAATAGTTTCGCTTCCTAAAATCAATAATTTATCCAATGGCGATTCGCCCTTATTTTTTGATTTAGACAACGACGGCAAAAAAGATTTATTAATCGGAAAAGGTAGCGGTAGAATTGAATTTCATAAAAATACAGGAAGTAGTACAAGTCCAATTTATACTTTGACAAAAGAAGAACTCGGTGGACTTACGTCAGATTATCTTTCTGGAAACGTATCGCTGACAGTAGCAGATTTGAATGGTGATGGCAAAGCTGAACTTATTACTGGCAATAGAGATGGAACCTTCAAGGTTTTCAAAAATATTATTGGACAAAGCCAAGACCTTTTTAAGGAGGATTCTTCAGGTGTGTTAGATGAATTTACAGGCAAGTATGCCCATTTAAAATTAGGAGGTATGCTTTCGATTACAGTGGGTGATTTAGACGGAGACGTTATTCCCGACTTTATTGTTGGTACCAATGCAGGTGGTTTAAAATTTTTGAAAGGCACCACTAAATTTACGGTTACTGGCAACGAAGAAAGTAAAACAGCGGTTATTTATCCCAACCCAACCAATCATTTTGTTTATATCAAAAATAATTATTTAGCAGAATATCAGCTCATCGACTTTACAGGCAAAACACTCTCTCGGAAAAATAGTACAAGTTTGAACGAAGATGTGTTTTTCGATTTAAGTAATTATAGCAATGGTACTTATTTTATCAGAATAATTGCTGAAGGAAAAGGCATGGTTACCGAAAAAGTATTACTTAGTAAGTAATAAAATCAGCCAAGAGTTACGAGGCTAAAAAGCGTTAATCAGGATTTTAAATAACATTTTTAATTTTTTTCGCAAAAAATACCTCAAAATTGCGAACTTTGGAATAATACAGTTACTTGGCATAAGGCTAATGGCTATGAAAATTTGAGCTTCAATAGCGAAACTATCCATCCTCAAATACTTAACCATTTGTAACTCGCCGAGAACCAATTTTAATATGGCAAGAAATATTCCAAAAAATACAGAAAGAACCAAAGAACGAAACCCTTCCCCGCAAATTTCGTTTGACTTTAATATAAAAAAAATAATCCAAAGCGAACAACTACATTTCGTTTTGGGTATCCTGTTTATACTCTTAGGAGTATTTATGTTTTTTTCGTTTTCATCACATCTTTTCACAGGAGATGCTGACCAAAGTGAAGTGGAAGACCCACTTCAATCATCGATTGAGCCGTTAAAAAAACAACCTAAAAATCCATTTGGCTTGTATGGTGCAAAGCTTGCATACCTCTTAATTTTTAGACTTTTCGGCTGGCCTGCCTTTTTGCTTGTCCCTATTTTATTGACTGCTGGCTATAAGCTTGCCTTTAAAAAAGAAATTCTTCCATTAGAGAAATTAACTTGGCAATCATTATTCTATATGATTTGGCTAAGTGCTTTCCTTGGTTTTTTTGTTTTTATGTTAGAAGCAGAAGAAAAATGGAGTAGCCTTTGCGGAGGTATCGGATATTTTGTCAATGAATACTTGTATGGGTTTATTGGTTGGGCTTCTTTTTTTGTAATCACTTTTGTGCTGATTGTTTTTGTGGTGTATTACTACAAAGTAGATACCACTAGTTTGGTAGCAAAACCAACTGATGAAGAACACGACACGGTTGTGAGTAATGTAGAAGAGGATAAAGATAATATTGCAGACGCCAAGAATATCAAAAGAGTTAGAGAAAGCTTTGAAACGATAGTAGCTGACGAGGAACCTGAAGATGATTTGGTCATAAATCGTGAAGACAATTTTGATGAAGCCAATATTCGTCCATACCTTCCTCCTATTATCGAAACACCTATTCCAAAAGCAAATGCTGTAAAAGGGCCAGTGGCTTTGACCATTGAGAATATTGAGGACATTCCAGAAGTCATTGAAGATACAGAGGAAGACGCACCAGTCTTGGAAGTAAATGATTCGGTGAATGATGAATTATTGAAAAAATTTGGTTTATACGACCCAATGTTAGACTTGCCTCATTACAAGTACCCAACACTTGATTTAATGAAAGAGTACGACATGGGTAAGCCTAATGTTTCTCAAGAAGAATTGAAAGCCAATTCCGATAAAATTGTGGAGACATTGGCTAATTATGGGATTGGTATTGCTTCTATCAAAGCTACTATTGGTCCAACAGTTACGTTGTATGAGATTATTCCAGATGCTGGAGTAAGGATTTCTAAAATCAAAAATCTTGAAGATGATATTGCCTTGTCATTGGCAGCACTAGGAATTCGTATTATCGCACCGATTCCAGGAAAAGGAACGATTGGTATTGAAGTACCTAATAAAAATCGTGAGATGGTGCCTGTAAAAATGGTGATTGGCTCTGAAAAATTCCAGAAATCAACGGCCGAATTACCTATTGTGTTAGGGAAAACGATTAGCAATGATATTTTCATTACCGACTTAGCCAAAATGCCTCACTTACTGATGGCTGGTGCTACGGGACAAGGAAAGTCGGTTGGCTTAAATATGATTTTGACTTCTTTACTATACAAAAAACACCCCTCTCAATTAAAATTCGTGTTGGTCGACCCCAAGAAAGTTGAACTAACACTTTTCAATAAGATTGAAAGACATTTCTTGGCAATGTTGCCAAACGCTGCCGAAGCCATCATTACAGATACCAAAAAGGTGGTTCATACGCTGAATTCACTTTGTATTGAAATGGATAATCGCTACAACCTTTTGAAAGATGCAGGGTGTAGAAATTTGAAAGAATACAACGTGAAGTTTGTCAACAGAAGGCTCAATCCAGATAAAGGGCATTATTTTATGCCTTATATCGTCTTGATTATTGATGAGTTAGCCGACTTAATGATGACGGCTGGAAAAGATGTAGAACAACCTATTGCTCGTTTAGCCCAATTAGCCCGTGCCATTGGTATTCACTTAGTAGTGGCTACGCAACGACCATCGGTAAACGTAATTACGGGTACTATCAAAGCAAACTTTCCTGCTCGTCTTTCGTTTAAAGTTACGTCAAAAATTGACTCTAGAACGATTTTAGATACGGGTGGAGCCGAACAATTAGTAGGACAAGGAGATATGTTACTTTCAATGGGTTCAGATATTATTCGTTTGCAGTGTGCTTTTGTAGATACGCCAGAAGTGGAAGATGTCTGTGAATTTATCGGCAATCAGCAAGGCTATGATTCTGCCTACATGTTACCCGAATTTGAAGGTGATAGCGACGGCGGTGGTAACGAAAAAAGTGATTTTGACCCAAGTAATCGTGATCAATTTTTTGATGAAGCAGCTCGCTTAATTGTTACCCATCAGCAAGGCTCAACATCGTTGATTCAGCGTAGGTTAAAATTAGGATACAACCGTGCTGGACGTTTAATTGACCAATTAGAAGCAGCAGGCATTGTAGGGCAATTTGAAGGGTCTAAAGCGAGAGAAGTATTGATAAAAGACTCAGAAACGTTAGAAAGACATTTGAAAAGTTTGTGATTTTTTTACCCGCTGATTTATAGAGATTAAAAACGGAGATTCTCGCTGATTAAAAATACCCATAAATCAGCGAATCTTTTCTGCAATAATCTGTGGGAATATTTTTTACCCGCTGATTAACAGAGATTTATAAAACGCTGATGCTCGCTGAGTAGAATCTCCGTAAATCTGCGAATATTTTCTGCGATAATCTGTGGAAATATTTTTTACCCGCTGATTTACAGAGATTAAAAAACGCTGATGCTCGCTGATTAGAATCTCCGTAAATTTGCGAATCTTTTCTGCGATAATCTGCGGGAATATTTTTTACCCGCAGATTAACAGAGCATTAAAAAATGCTGATGCTCGCTGATTAAAATCTCCGTAAATCTTCGAATCTTTTCAGTGATAATCTGCGGGAAAATATTTGAAGAGATTTTAAAACTTATTCACCTTTCTGAAAATACTTTTAGAAATATCATCTGTATTGAAATTTATTAGAAGCCCGAGTTTCAAACCAGATAATTTGAGGTAAGTAATTACTTGTTTATGATGTACATCCAATAAATTTTCAATTGATTTTAATTCTATAATTACTCTATTCTCAACCAACAAATCTAATCGATAGCCAACATCTACTTTAATAGTTTCATAAATCATAGGCAAAGCTACTTGTGATTTCACCTCTAATCCAGCTTTTTCAAGTTCAAATTTCAAAGCAGCTTCATAAGCAGACTCTAATAAACCAGGACCTAGATTATTATAAACATTAAAAATACATCCTCTAATTTTATAAGAGATTTCATTTATTTCCATATAGTTTTATTATTTAATAGATGCAGATTTGAAATAGATTTTTCAAACAACTCAAAAATAATAAAATCAATGACAGTTTTTGCACAACTAACGAGAATTTTTACCCGCTGATTTACAGAGATTAAAAACGCTGATTCTCGCTGATTAAAATCTCCACAAATCAGCGAATCTTTTCTGCGATAATCTGCGGGAAAATATTCTACTTGCTGATTTACACAGATTAAAAAACGCTGACTCTCGCTGATTAAAATCTCCATAAATCAGCGAACCTTTTCTGCGATAATCTGCGGGAAAATATTCTACTTGCTGATTAAAATAAAAGAGATCACCTTTATCAGATGACCTCTTTCACATTTAAGCAATGATTATTAACCAATTGCTACTAATTCAATATCAAAAATCAAATCTTTCCCAGCTAAAGGATGGTTAGCATCTAAAGTAATACTTATATCTGTTACTTCAACTACTGTTACTGGCATTACTTGTCCAGATCCATCTTGGTGCATATTTAATTGCATACCTACTTCATAAGGAATATCAGCAGGAAGTTCAGCTTTAGGGAATACTGCTAAATAGTCAGCATTCACTGGTCCATAAGCTTGTTCAGCAGGAATATGAACAGTTTTTTTCTCGCCAATAGTCATTCCAGTGATGCCCTCATCAAAGCCTTGGATAACCATGCCCGTACCTAATTCAAACGCTAAAGTTTCACGTCCCGCCGAACTATCAAATACAGTTCCGTCCGTTAATCTTCCTGTGTAATGGACGTTTACTTTATCGCCCGCCTTTGCTTGTGCCATTTTATCAATTATTTTTTAAAATTTCGGTAAAGGTCGTAATTTTTATGGAAAACTTAGTTTTCATCTGGTAATTATTACTAATAATCAAGACAAAAAGCCTAAGATTATACCATCATTATGCATAAAAAACAGTCCTTAATATCAGCGTAACAGCTTGTATCTATAACGTATTTGCATAATTAAGCAGTTATGATATATTATCATTTACTTGCTTTCATAAATCAATGTATCTTTGTAAAAACCTAAAATTGATGTACTTAATCTTTGTTGAAATTATTGGTTGGATTGGGTCCATTCTTATCGTTGGGGCATTTGCCTTAAACGCTTTGAACAAGATTTCGTCTACCTCCATAAATTACCAATTGGCTAATCTTTTTGGAGCCATCTGTTTTATCATTAATACCCTTGAACATAAAGCATACCCTTCCGTTTTTGTAAATGTAGTTTGGGTAATTATTGCAGTTATTGCGATTATAAAAGCTAGAAAGAAATGAAATTTATCGATTTAAGCCATGTTATTGAAGAAGGCGTAGTGACTTACAAAGGTATGCCTGCACCTGTTATTTGTGATTTCTGGACGCGTGAGGAATCAAAAAGTTGGTACGAAGAAGGAACATCTTTTCAGATAGGTAAAATTGAAATGGTAGCCAATACCGGTACTTACCTAGATACACCCTTCCATCGATATGAAGAAGGAAAAGATTTGTCTCAAATCCTGATTGAACAAACTGCTTTATTAGACGCTGTGCTGATAAGTGTTCCGTACTATGAACAATTGAGTATTGATAAGTCGTATTTTGAAGGATTAGACTTAACAGGAAAAGCCGTTTTAGTGCATACTCGTTGGGATGAAAAATGGAAAACTGATGAGTATTATAGTGGCAATCCTTTTTTAACGGCCGATGCCGCTGAATATCTGGTGAGTCAACGAGTAAAATTAGTCGGTATCGACTCTCATAATATCGATGATGTATCTGGAAAAGCTCGCCCAGTGCATAGCATTTTACTCAAAAACGAAATTTTGATTGTAGAGCATTTGTGTAATTTAGGCGAAATACCTACAGATACTTCTTTCAAATTTTCGGCAACACCTCCCAAAGTAAAAGGGATGGGGACTTTCCCTGTCAGGGCCTATGCCGTGATTGAAAACCTTTAGATTTATTCACATTGAAACCAAAATATTTACTTCCAGTTGTTGTTTTCGCACAATTTTCGGGGACATCCTTATGGTTTGCCCTCAATGCGGTGTTGAAAGATTTACATAAATTATATCCAGACACATCCAATTTTCTGAGTAGCATGACTTCCTCAGTACAATTGGGTTTTGTCATTGGTACGGCTATATATGCTGTTTTAACCATCAGCGACCGCTTTTCGCCTGTAAAGGTATTTGTCTATTCTACGTTGTTAGCAGCGTTTTTTAATTTGCTGATTGTCTGGATACCTGTTAGTTTCAAAGAATTGCTTATCATTCGTTTTGCTGTCGGTTTTTTCTTGGCGGGCATCTACCCCGTCGGCATGAAAATCATGGCAGACTGGTATGACAAAGGTTTGGGAAGAGCCTTAGGATATTTAGTAGGGTCTTTAGTATTAGGCACATCATTTCCGCATTTTATTGCTTTTTTCTCTCTTAGCATCCATTGGCAATCTGTCATTATTGCCACATCAATTATTGCTTCGTCTGGGGCTTTATTAATGTTTTTATTCATTAAAGATGGTCCTTTTCGTAAAAAGGCAGGACGGTTTAATCCGAAAAGCATTATAGCATCTTTCAAAAACTCCTCCTTTAAAACCTATTCATTTGGTTATTTCGGGCATATGTTTGAGGTATATACTTTTTGGGCTTATGTACCTATCATTATTCAGCAATACAATCAGCATAGTAGCTATTCTTTCAATATTTCATTATGGTCATTCTTAATTATTGCCTCTGGACTGATAGGTTGTGTACTTACAGGTGAGTTTTCTGCTAAATTCGGAAGTGCAAAATTGGCTTTTGGTTGCTTGTCATTTTCGTTAATATGTTGTCTTTTTTCTGTTTCTTTTTCACAAGTCAGCCCTTTTGTATTCATTACCATCATGTTGGTTTGGGGAATGAGCGTAGCTGGCGACTCACCACAATTTTCTGCCTTAATTTCACAAAATACCAATCCTGAATATCGAGCATCATCCATCACCATTGTAAACTGTATTGGTTTCGCTATTACCATTATTAGTTTACAAATTTTACAATTTGCGACCAAATATATTACAGATGAATACGTTTACTTAATTTTGGCAATAGGCCCAGTAGTGGGATTAATAAGTACTTTTAAAAGCACTTTTGAGGTAAGGTATAAGGTTTAAAATGTTGCCCTCAAGCCCTACTATATAAGAGATTTCAACCTATCACTAGCTAGGGACTTAAGTCCCTAGCTAGTGATAAAGGTTTAATTTTCAAATACTTACAAACAATCATTCGTATATTATTTAGCAAAAATGCTTTTACTAACATCAGATACATTAACAATTGCTAAAGGTCTCTTAGGGTATCGCTTAGTGCATGAAAGTGAAGAAGGGATAACCGCAGGAATTATTGTAGAAACCGAAGCATATTTACAAGACGACCCCGCTTGTCATGCTTATCGGAAAAAGAGTGTTCGCAATGCCCCCATGTTTGGTGTGCCTGGTACCGTATATGTATATCAAATATATGGCATGCACTTTTGTGTAAATATTTCGACAAACAAGAAAGATATAGGCGAGGCCGTATTGATAAGAGCTTTAGAGCCTCTTGAAGGTATTCCACTGATGGAAACGAGGCGTAATACTACTATTTTGAAGAATTTATGCTCTGGTCCAGGGAAGTTGGTGCAGGCAATGGGCATTCATAAAGGCATGAACGATTGGCATGTTTTGGAAAGTGATTTAAAATTACTTCCTCCAGTCAACGATTATTCCAATGCTGACATTATTACAACTACCAGAATCGGCATTACACAAGGAGCTGAATTGCCTTATCGATTTTATTTAAAGGGTAGTCCTTTTATTAGTAAACCTTAGGTTTTAACGCTTTGAGGTGGTTCTTCATGTTGATATATGATATCAACATGAAGAACCACCTCAAATACGTTTTGTAGTTGTTCTGTGAAGGCACTATTCCATCACTTTCGGCACTCTAAAATATTCTCCGTCTTGTTTTGGAGCATTTTTTAATCCTTCTTCTCGGCTAATGCTTTGAACTACTTTATCTTCACGCAAAGCATTGATTTCTAAACTCATGTGGGTCAATGGCTTTACGTTTGATGTATCTATTTCATCTAACTCAGACATCCAGTTTAGTACAGACTCCAACGACTCCTTTATTTCCTTTTCAGCAGATTCGGGCATTTCCAAACGAGCCAAATGAGCAATCTTTTGTAATAATTCTTTATCTATGTTCATCTTTATCATGTATAGAGAGAGATTAAGCTTCGTCTCTCCCTCTCAATTTTTTATCGTCCATGTGTTTGTTCAAAAACTCATTGATTTTTTCAATGTCAATACTTCTATTGATTTCACCAAAAGAATTAATTGAAATATCGAATCCATCAAGTTCATTATGAACTTTTGGAAGTTCTTTTTTAGGAGTTTCTTTTTTCTTTGCCATTATCTGAATTTGAAAATTTGGAGGTTCAAAATTAGTGCATTCAATAGATTAATTACTCATCACTCACCATTCACAACTCATTATTACAAGGTATTCAAAGCCTTCTCTAAACGTGCAATTACAGCTTCTTTTCCGATGATTTCCATCGATAACATCAAGTCGGGGCCTGCTCCTACGCCTGTGGTAGCCACACGCAAAGCCTGCATTACTTTTCCCATTTTAATGCCTAGTTTTTCTAATGCTTCATGCAAAACGTGTTTAATGTCATTTGCAACAAAATTATCCAAAGCTGGTAAAGCATCTTTAAAGGCAGTAATTCCTTTTTTAGCATCATCATTCCATTTAGAAGCTACAACGGCTTCGTCATAAGTAACGGGTGCAATGAATAATGCCTCAGCCTCTTTTGTGATTTCTTGTGGAAAAGTAACTCTTTCTTTGAATAAACTTACAATTTTCAAAGCTTTGTCCGATTCAAAGTTAGGTAAATATTCTTTGGCTAACGTTTCATCAGAACGCAATTTTATATATTGCTGATTGAACCATTTAGCTTTATTAATATCGAACTTAGCACCTGCTTTATTGATTCTATCTAAACTAAAGCTTTCAATCAATTCTTCCATTGAAAACAATTCTTGTTCTGTACCCGGATTCCATCCCAAGAAAGCCAAAAAGTTTACGACAGCATCGCTCAAATAACCTTCTTCTCTGAATCCTTTGGCAATAGTGCCATCCGGGTTTTTCCATTCCAAGGGGAAAATAGGGAAACCACCTAAATCGGCATCACGTTTTGAAAGCTTTCCATTGCCTTCAGGTTTCAACAACAGTGGTAAATGGGCAAACAAAGGCATGGTATCTTCCCAACCAAAAGCACGGTATAATAATACATGTAAAGGTGCTGAAGGCAACCATTCTTCTCCACGAATGACGTGCGAGATTTCCATCAGGTGGTCATCTACTACGTTGGCAAGGTGATACGTTGGCATTCCGTCCGACTTCATCAATACTTTATCATCCATCGTTGATGAATGTACATGTACCCAGTCGCGGATGATATCTTTAAAACGAATTTCTTCTTTGGCTGGTACTTTCAAACGAATAACATAAGGCTCGCCTGCGGCTATTTTAGCCTGTGTTTCTTCTTCTGAAAACGTCAAAGAGTTTTTTAATCGACTACGCGTTGCGGCATTGTACTGAAAAGCCGAACCTTGGCTTTCAAAAGTTTGACGCATTGCATCCAATTCCTCGCTTGAATCAAATGCATAATAAGCTTTTCCTGAATTGATGAGTTGCATCGCATAATCCATATAAATAGGCTTACGTTCCGACTGTCTGTAAGGGGCATGTGGGCCACCTACACTTATTCCTTCATCAATCGTAATACCGACCCATTTGAGAGCTTCTATGATATAGTCTTCCGCACCTTCTACAAAACGAGTTTGGTCTGTATCTTCAATACGAAGTAACATTTTACCACCCAGTTTTCTGGCTAGTAAATAATTATATAATGCTGTTCTTACACCACCTACGTGCAAAGCTCCCGTCGGACTTGGTGCAAAACGTACTCTTACTTGATTTGACATTTTTTGAAAATTAAATTACAGCAATACAAGAAATCTCTACATTTACATCTTTTGGCAAACGTGCCACTTCTACAGTTTCACGTGCAGGAGGATTCTCTGAAAAATATTCACCATATACAGCATTAATGGCTGCAAAATTATTCATGTCTTTTACAAAAATAGAAGCCTTTACCACATTAGCGAAAGTCATATCGGCTGCAGCTAAAATAGCTTTTAGGTTTTCCATTACTTGACGTGTTTCATCCTGAATACTTGCTCCAGCTTCTGCCAAAGCAAAAGCAATTTGCCCTGAAATATACAAAGTTCCGTTAGAGAGTACTGCCTGCGAATATGGCCCGATGGCTGCGGGTGCTTTTTCAGTGAAGATGATTTGTTTCATTGTTGATTTGTATCTTTATTGGTTTCCCGAAATTTTGTGCAAGTTACAAAATGATTAGCTGTTTTAAGGCATTTATTCAAATCATGATACTTTTGTAAGGGGCAAATTCGTAGACTATCTGTATATTCCAAGATATTTTCAATAATTTGCCTTTGTTTACACTATTAAATTAAAACATACAATTCATGGCATTAAAGATTCGTCGTAAATATAATTTTTGGTTATTGTTTATCGTAGTGTTGGTTATTGTCTTTTTTTGGCAACGAGTTTGGGTTGTTTATCTATACCAACAAGCCAGAGGAGGGTTGGATGTTGCCTTCAATACTCGTCCGCTTGAAGAGGTACTGAAAGATAAAAATGTGGCTGATTCATTAAAAAAACGCATTTTATTGATTGGTGAAATAAAGCGTTTTGCCATTGATTCTTTGGGCTTACAGGACAACCCAAAGGTATACCAAACTTTGTATGACCAACAAGGACGACCTTTGGTATATTTACTGACTGTGGCTGAGCGTTATAAAATGGAAGCAGTAATGTTTAACTTCCCGCTTATTGGTAACTTTACTTATAAAGGTTTCTTTGATTCTACGGCTGCCTATCACGAAGAAAATATTTGGAAACTACAAGGCTACGATACTGAGATGGGACAAGGGGCTGCATATTCTACCTTGGGCTGGCTACCCGAACCTATCTTAAGCAGTATGCTTTACTACTCTGATGGCAAATTGGCGAGCCTGATTATTCACGAAATGACACATGGAACGATTTTTGTAAAAGATGATCATGAGACGAGTGAGAATCTTGCCAACTTCATTGGCGATTATGGGGCAAAACGTTTTTTAATTTATAAATACGGCAAAGAGTCTCCACAATTCCAAAAGAAAAATCAATCTAAAGAGGTGCGAGACAAATATATAAAGCACTTAAACAGAGGCACTTTGAAATTGGATAGTCTCTATAAAACTTTTGAAGGTAAAAAACTTTCTGACATACGCAAGGATTCATTAAAGTATGCGTTAATTGAGGAAATTGAAATAAGTCAAGATACTATCTTTAAAAATTCAACGGCTTTACCTAAACCTAAAATTGACAGGAAGGATTTGCCAAACAATGCTTATTTTATAGGTTTTAAAACGTATAATTCTAAACAAAATGAGTTTGAGTTAATCTTTCAAAAACAATATAAAGGGAACTTCGAACATTTTTTGAAGTCCATGCAAAAAAAATATAATCAGTAATCTGCGCATATATGAAAAAAGTATTTTTGATAATAATTCTCTTGGTTACAGCGATGAGTTTCAAATCATCATTTCAAGAAAGGGTAATCGAACAAGATAGTTTTACTACTGGCGAACATATAGAATACCGTGTGCATTATGGTTTTGTGAATGCTGCTGAGGCCATTGTGGATGTAGATAACAAACTACAAAATGCTAATGGTAAACCTTGTTATAAAGTTGGCATCGTAGCTAGAACTGTGGGCGTTACCGATTGGATTAGTAAAGTACGTGATACTTGGACATCCTACATTGATGCGTCTATGATTTTACCTCAGCAGTTCTATATGAACAAGCATGAAGGAAATTATAAAAAAGAGCAAAGAATAATTTTTAACCATAATAACAATACTGCGAAATTGTTTGAAATGGATGATTCGCAAGAGAAGAAAACTTATAATCTGCCTAAGCATATTCAGGATGTGGTAAGTGGTTATTATTTTATCAGAACGATTGACTTTTCAAAAATGAATGTAGGTGATTCTGTACCTGTTACGTTCTTTTTTGAAGGAGAAGTGTATAATATGCGATTGAAGTTTCGTGGTAAAGAAACTATCAATACAAAGTTTGGCAAAATCAGCACTTTTAAAATCACCCCTCAATTACCTAAAAACAATTTCTTTCAAGACGAGGAATCTGTAAAAATGTGGGTAACGGATGATGAAAACAAAATTCCAGTAAGAGCAGAGGTTTCTTTAAAAATCGGTGCTTTGGCTCTAGACCTTAGAAAGTATTCTGGCTTGAAACATGAGTTGAAGTTTAATTAGCTGTTAGCTTTGAGCGATGAGCTTTGAGCTATCAGCTTTTGAAAAGTTCAATGTGGTCTTCACCGTGTTCTGTGGCACACAGAACACAATTGCTCACCCGTATTATTGTGCCTCAAACCACCGTATAGCTTTTGTTAAAAAAGAAAAATGAACGTCATTATAATTTTAATAGTTTTAAACCTCATCATAAACCTTATAGCAACACTCTCCTTCGCAGCAAGGATTGCAGGCATTAGAACAGGAAAAATTGCACTTGCTTTTTCATTATTCAATATCCTGAATGTTATTTCCAGAACTGCCAATGGATTTCAGGCACCGTTATTAGCTAATTATGTTGAAAAAACTATCCATAGCGATTTGGGAAGTACAACCTTTACATTTAGACTAATCCTATTATCTTATACTTTCGCCACTTTACTAGGAATATTTTTAACTCCAACTACACAGAGAATATTTTTCAGAGCAATCATGGAGTTTTATAAGGTCAAAACTTTCAGTAAAATGTTTGTCAGTTTCGTGTCCAAAGGCTCTCTATTCAAAAAAACGCTCTTGTATTTTACCTCCCCAAGTTATTCAAATATTAAGTTACTTTTTAAACAAGATAATTACCCCTGGAAAATATTTATTCTGAATACCGTTGCCACAGCCATTCTGTCTGTGGGTGTAATTGCATCAGTATATGCTGGATATTTGAATCCAGATTATAGAAGTACCGCTAGTAATTTATCAGCATTAATAAATGGATTTTCTACAATAATCATGTTTGTATTTATTGACCCATATTTGTCGATACTCACAGACCAATATATGGGAAAAGAAATAAATGAAACAACTTTTCGATTTAATATAATTTTTGTGATGCTATCAAGACTATTAGGCACTGTATTAGCTCAATTTTTATTATTGCCAGCCGCACACCTAATAGCATACATTAGTCACCAAATGTAAAATTTACAAATTGGCAATGTCATCAACTGATATGCTCGTTGATTTTGTAATATCAACTTCCAAAGACTTTAAATTTCTGACTACTGCTAATTTCACTTTATTATAAGCAGTATCAATAACACCTTTTAAATCACGTATACTTTTAAACTTTGCTCATAATCGTTTATTTCTTCTTCTACCGTGTTCTGTGTGCCACAGAACACGATGGTAAATTCACACTGTAAATACAGAAAATCCTGCAAGAAAATAAATTCTTGCAGGATTTTTAGTTATATAAGCTCATAGCTCAAGGCTAACTGCTAACAGCTAAAAAACTACCAAATAAAACGAGTAGAAAGGAATGTTGATTCTTGGTTTTCTACAATTTGGTTGACGATAGCTTTGTTCTCAGCAGTTTCTTTAGTAGCAACTACTGTTCTAATAGAGAACGAACGCAAAGCAGCCGTTACGGAAAGTGTTCCTTCTGCCGAATCTTTACGACCAGTGAAAGGGAAACCGTCTGGTCCACGCTGACATTGTGAGTTAATATTTACACGCGAAACTTGGTGTACAGCCACATCCATTAATTCAGAAATCTGGTGAACATCTTTACTGAAAATAGATACTTGCTGACCGTGCGACGATTCAATTAAGTAATTAATTGGTTCTTGAATATCACTGAAAGCTACTACTGGAACAAGAGGACCAAATTGTTCTTCATGCCAAACTTTCATTTCTCTATTTACAGGATATACCAATGCAGGGTAAACAATAGATTTGAAAGATTCTCCACCGCCTTCATTTACAACTTTTGCTCCGTGTGCAATGGCATCGTCAATCAATTCTTTCAAGTAAGCTGGTTTGTTAGGCTCAGGAAGTGGCGTAATGTTTACTCCTTTCTCCCACATCAATCCTAATTTCAACTTACCGATTTCTTCAGACATGCGTTTGTTGAAAGCATCAACCAATGATTCGTGTACCCACATTATTTTCAAAGCTGTACAACGCTGACCATTGAACGACAATGAACCTAACATACATTCTTTCACGGCTAATTCTAAATCAGCACTTTCAGTAACGATGGCAGCATTTTTAGCATCTAGTCCTAAAATAGCTCTCAAACGGTTTACTTTCGGGTGCATTTTTTTCAATTTATCCGCTACTTTAGACGAACCAATCAGGGTTAAAGCATCAATTCTGCCTGATTCCATCAATTGAGGAACTACTGAATTTCCACGACCATAAATTGTATTGATTACCCCAGCAGGGAATGATGTACGGAAAGCCTCCAATAACGGGTAGTGCAATAAAGTACCATGTTTTGGTGGCTTAAACATTACTACATTTCCCATAATCAACGCAGGAATCAACGTAGTGAAAGTTTCATTCAAGGGATAGTTGAATGGCCCCATACACAAAACAACACCAAGTGGAGAACGACGAACCTGTCCGATAATTCCCTCTTCAATCATAAATCTTGAAGAATTACGGTCGATGTCTTTCAAAGCACCAATAGTATCATAAATATATTGAACGGTACGGTCGAATTCTTTTTGTGAGTCACCCAAAGATTTACCGATTTCCCACATCAATAATTTCACAACTTCATCACGTTTCGTAATCATCTGTTGCGTAAACTTCTCAACACATTCTATACGGTGAGCAACAGACATGGATGGCCACTCGCCACGACCATGGTCGAAAGCTTTTACGGCAGCATCCAAGATTTCCATCGCATCTTCCGGATTGGTGATAGGATACGAACCTATTCTTTTTTGTTCTAAACCGTTGGCAGTCTGAACATAAACAGGAGACCAAACATCTTGGGTCTTTCCAGCCCACTGACGCATCTCGCCGTTAACTAAATACTCACGTTGCTCAATCGGCTCTGTGAGATTATATTCCGCTGGAATCTGAGCTTCGGTTGGAAAAAAAGTTTCTAAGTTTTTTACAGAAGACATGAATTTTAATTCTTAAAAAAGTACAATGATTTAGATTTTTGTCTTGGCAAAGTTTAAAAGAAAGGAGTTTCAGCAAATGAAGTGAGACTATTTTATTTTAATAATCATAAATATACTACAAATATTCCTATTTATTGATTTGCAGTTAAATTTCATTGATACTAATTTAAGCGAAGTCAGTGTATTTACTTAGAAGGTTTTTAACTGATATTTTCTACGGAGTTTGTTAATTAAAAACTTCTTTTGGGCTGTAAAACTCTCTGGATTTACTTGGTTAAAAACCACTTTCAGGCTTTGAAAATCCTCGGGATTTGCCCAAAGAAATTTTTCTGAATCTATATTTTTCTGTTCGAGATATTGTTCAAAAACCATGGTAAGTAGTGATTAGTAAATAGTGATTGGTAAATGATCTGATGTCTCGGTAGCATTTTTTTGCTAACGCTAGACAGATTAGAATATTTTTAAGAATTTTATTTGATTTTTATCTGAAAAGAAAATTTCCATTCACTACTAATTATCTTTTCTTCGCTATGCGTGCCACACTATGCGTGCCACACTATGCGTGCCAACTCAATATAAGGAAAGTAACTGCAATGGAAGAGCGAAAAGAAATTCATAATCGTAATGGCGACCCATTTCGCTTTGCTCAAACAGCGGAATTTCAGAAAAATTACACCTATTTAATCTAAAATAATATTTTTAAACCCTAGAAAATATTAAAAACTCTAAGTTAAGTAATCAATACAATTAAAGCAATGTTGTCATTTGTAGTAAATAAATGATAACCTAAAATTTGTGTGCTAATCACCAATTACTATTTACTAATCACTGCTTAACTGCTAAGATTCTATCAAAACAGGTCTTTCTTTTTGTTTAAAGTATAAATATACCAAAGATGCAAATGCAAAAAAAGCCGCAAGAAAATATGGAATAACAATGTTCTCTACTTTGCCTTTATAAATTTGTCCTGCAAATAATGCTCCTAAGCCAATACCTGCCTCTAGGGCAATGTAAGTAGTGGCAACGGCTCTTCCTCTGTAAAGCTCGTCAGATAAATCTACTGTCCACGCCATTAAAGTGGGCGTATTGAATCCCCAAGAAAAGCCAAATAAAATAGAGGATAAAATAAATATCCAAAAAGAGCTAGTTAAAGCACACAATATCATGGAAATTACCAAGATAGTTGATGAAATCATCAAAATAGGAATCCGACCATATTTATCCGATGATTTCGCAAAGAATAGCCTTACTGTTAAAGAAGCAACGGTATAAACAGTAAAAAAAAGCCCTTTATTGCTTATCCCCAATAGTTTGGTTTGGTCTGGCACCAAAGTAAGCAATACACCCGAAGAGAACGATACTAAAATCATCACAACGAAGGCTGGAATTACCCTTGGTTCAAACACATCTTGCCAACCTATCCTAAATAATTTAAAAGAAAAAGCCTTTTTTTGTATCGTTGGAAGCGTTTCTCGCATATTCAACAATATTAAGATAGAGAGTAAAGCAAAAGTTGAAGAAGTAAAAAACATTCCATTGATAGATATCCAACTGGTAAGGTAACTCCCGATACTTGGGCCGATAGACATCCCCGTTGCTGTAAAAATACCTAGCATTCCTTGGGCTTCACCACGGCGATTTTCTGGAATAATATCTGCCACATAGGCTGAGGTAGCGGTTGGCTTGGTACCCGTAGAAAAACCGTGCAAAAAGCGCAATAGTAGAAAACCAGCAATGGTATGAACAAAGGGATATAGTCCGCCACACACAAAACATACCAATGACCCAAAGGCCATCACGGGTACTCTACCGATGGTATCAGTCAATTTACCAGAAAAAGGACGGGCAAAACCTGCTGTAAGCGTAAACAATGCAATAATGTAACCGATGTATTCTTTTCCACCCATCGAACCTAAATAATCGGGCAGTTCGGGAATCATCATTTGAAAACTCGCTGAAAAAAGAAAATTACTAACGCAAAGTAACCAAAACTGAGTAGTATATATTGAAGTTTGTTTTTCCATCCGCAAAGATAATTAGTAGCTATTAGCATTAAGCTGTAAGGCATAAGCTTTTTTATTGAAAGGGTATTGATAGATTGTTCGGGATTTTTTGCAAGGTAACATTGCATCACACAAGCCGTAGTGTAGTGCTTCGCAAAGTGTGGAAAGATAATCCTCAAAATCATTTCCTATTAGCTAGTGACTTAAGTCACCAGCTAATAGGAAGGGTTTGAACTTAACAGCTATTTCGCTTAAAAGAATGGGGAGGCAATCCCGCTGCTAACAACTATAAAATATTGATTATCAGATATTTACAATCACTACATATATATCCACCCCTCATTATTACATAAATAGCTTTTTACTTTCACGTTTATTGAGTGTCATCAAGAATGCTGGTAGTAATATTAAATTGCAAATCATCGCCATCAACAGCGTAATTGAAATTAATATTCCTAACGACTGTGTTCCTTTGAAAGTTGAAGCTGTAAAAATAAAAAAACCTGTAAACAATACGATTGCTGTATAAAACATAGAAACACCCGTATTCAAAATGGTTGCTGTAACGGCTTGTTTTACGGTTCTGTTTTTATTCAACAATTCATCTTTATAGCGTGTCAAGAAATAAATGGTTCCATCTGATGAAATACCGAAGGCTATTGAAAAAATCAAAATAGTTGAATATTTCAAGTGAATATCAAAATAGCCCATCAATCCTGCTGTAATCAGAAGGGGAATCAAGCTTGGTAAAGTTGAAATAAAAACCATTTTCCAAGACCTAAACAACAATGCCATAATGATACAAATCAGAAAAATTGCTTGAAGGGTGCTCTCTACCAAATTACCTTGCAAATAATCATTTTGCCAAGCATAAATCACACTATTACCAGTTATTTCTGCATCATAGCCTTTCTTATCTCCTTTTTTATAAAACTCGTTGGTTTCGGCATTATAATTAAAGATGCTATCTATTTTAGGTTGTAATTCTCTAATTATTTGATTCGTCCGCACCGTTCCGCAGTCTGCAATCTGAAAACTTACACGTGTATAACGCTTTGTAGAATCAATAAAGCCTTTGGCAAAATTTTGTTTACCCGACAAGCTAGCATTGTATTCTTTAAGCTTTGCTAGTTCGTTGATACCTGGCAATACAAAATATTTAGGGTCACCACCACGATACCCCTGATAAATAAATTTAGCGGCCGTCACTAAAGAAACAGGTTTGGTAAATTCTGGATACTTGGCAAACTCCTTCTCCATCCTTTTTATTTTAGTCAAAAGCTCTGGGGAATTCATTACTCTGCCAGGTTCATAAGTGTCTATGGCTACTTCAAAAGGCATAATTCCTTTGAAATTCTTTTCAATAAATTTTAAATCGGTATAGATAGGGTTATCCTTCGTTAAATCATCTACGATATACCCTATTGATTTTATTTTGGTTGTGCCATACACTGATACGCCGATAATTAGGATAATAACTAAATAAATAACCGACCTTCGGTGGTTCACCCAATGGTCGATACCAAGTAAAAATTTGGATATTTTACCAGACTCTAAACGAATAGTATGTTTGTTCGCTGGCGGTGCTAAAAAGCTAAATATTACAGGAATCAAAATCAATGAAACAGCATAAGTTAACATTACATTGATAGCTGCTACAATGCCAAACTCTATTAAAAAGATACTACCCGTAAAAGCAAAAACACCAAACCCAATAGCAGTAGTAAGGTTCGACAACACAAGTGTTTGTCCAATTTTTTCAATGGTTACTTTCAAGGCTAACTCTTGGTTACCATGCAAGGCATATTCTTCGTAATATTTGTTTACGATAAATATGGCATTGGGTACGCCAATCACAACTACAAGAGGAGGAATCAATCCAGAAATGATAGAAATCTTAAACCCAAACATCACAATAATCCCCAAGGCAGATACGATTCCGATTAAAACAACTACCAATGCTACCAGCATTATTTTGAAGCTCCTGAAAAAAGCCAGTAAAATCAAGGAAGTTACTACTATTGCTAAAATCAAGAAAATACCTAATTCGTTAGTAATTTGGGCCGTCATTTCAGTACGGATAAAAGGCATTCCTGAGAGATGTAACTCCGTATTTTGGCTAGTTTCAAATTCTCCAGCAATTTTCTTTATCTTTTGTACAGCCTCTACCCTACTCTTATCGTTAATAGCACTTTGGTCAAAAGTAATCATCATCAAATGCACATTTCCCGTTTCGTTGATGATGAATCCTTTATAAAAAGGCAGTTTATCTAATTTGGCTTTTACAGCATCTACCTCAACTTGTGAAGTAGCCCTCTGTGCTATCAGACTTTTGGTAATAAAGCGTTTCAGAGAATCATTTTTCTCGACTCTTGGAATATTACCGGCATATACTACATCTTTGATACCCTTTACGGTTTTGATAGCTTTAGCCAAGTCTTGCCATTGTTGGAAAAAAGCCAACTGAAACATTTTGTTGGTTTCAACACCAATTACCATCACTGAACCATCTTCGCCAAATCTTTTTTTGAAAGATTCGTATAACTGAAAGCGTTCATCTGATTGAGGAAGAATTTTAGGCAATTCGCTAGAAACTTGCGTTTTAGCAGCCATCACCGTCATGAAAATTGCTAGGGCAATTACGGCAGATAAGTAGTAAAGTCTATACTTTAGGATTGATAAGGCTAAATTATGCCAAAAGTTTTTCATTTTCTATTTTGATAAAATAAATTCAGCAATTCCATGGCAGCATTAATGGGCAATTTCTTCCCTTCACATACCTCCTGCTGAATATCTTTCCTATAAAGGTCAACGCTAGGATGTTCATAAAATTTCTCTTCTAGCGACTTCTTTATAAAATAATACATCCATTCCAAATTCTGCTGGCTACGCTTCTCTTGAAAATATCCGTTTCCAATAAGTAGTGCACGATGCTTTTCAATAACCTCCCATATTTCCTTCATTCCTTTTTCAGTAATCGCCGAACAGGTGAGTACTTCGGGATACCAGCCTGTTTGGTTAGGCGGGAACAAATGTAGGGCATTTTGATAAGCTACTTTAGCTAAATCAGCTTGAGTTTCATTGCCCGAATCTGTTTTAGTAATAGCTATCAAATCGGCCATTTCCATAATGCCTTTCTTGATTCCTTGTAGCTCGTCGCCAGCACCAGCTAACATGAGTAATAGAAAAAAATCGACCATGCCATGCACTACTGTTTCTGATTGCCCCACTCCTACTGTTTCAATAATGATTACTTCAAAGCCTGCGGCTTCACAAAGTAACATTGCTTCACGGGTTTTGTTGGCCACGCCCCCCAAACCTCCACTGGTAGGGGTAGGACGGATATAAGCCAGTGGGTCATTCACGAGCTTTTCCATGCGGGTTTTATCCCCCAAAATACTTCCTTTGCTAATGGGCGAACTTGGGTCAATCGCTAATACAGCTACTTTTTTGGGTAGCTTGGTCAAATACTGTCCGAAGACCTCTATAAAAGTACTTTTGCCCACGCCAGGCACACCTGTAATACCAATCCTGATTGAATTTCCCGTATGGGGTAACACAGCTTCGAGTACTTCCTGAGCCAATATTTTATCCGCAGGCAAATTGCTTTCCGTCAGCGTGATTGCTCTGCTGAGAATCATTCTGTTGCCAGTCAAAATGCCCTCGGTATATTCTTTTATGGATAAGCGTTTAAGCATTTCGCTTCAAAATAATTTCTGCCCACTCCAAATCTTCGGGAGTGGTGATTTTGATATTTTCGTACGACCCTTCGATGAGATTAATATCAAAGCCTGCAAATTCTACGACACTCGCATCGTCAGTAAAGGTACTCAACTCTTCGGTTTCAAAAGCCTTTTTGATGATTGATACCTGAAAGGTTTGTGGTGTCTGTATCAATCGAACAGTCTGTCGGTCTATCGCTTGCCCATTTACCCGAACAGAATCTTTAGAAGCCACACTGACTACGGCTGTTCCTTTGGTTTGGGCAACCTCAAAGCTTTCACGGATAATGTCTGTACTTACAAATGGTCGGACACCATCATGCACTGCCACGATACCGTCTGTATCTATTACCGATAACCCATTTTTACCTGACTGAAATCTAGATTGTCCGCCTTTTACTAATTGGTGAGCTACTTCAAAATGGTGTTTTAGACATAGTTCCTGCCAAAAATCAAACTGACTTTCTGGCAATACCAGTATGAGGGTAATATCTGAATAAGCTTCTCGAAAACGGATTAAAGTATGCATCAATACGGGTAATCCACCTATTTCGATAAACTGCTTGGGTAAATTACTTTTCATTCGGCTACCACTCCCGCCTGCTACTATAATGGCATATTTTTTCATGAATAATTACGAAAAATGAAATTGATACAAACCCATAAAACAATCAGGCGAAAGACCTAAGCTATGAATATTGCCTAATGTCTTTCGCCTGAAAAGTGCTGATTATATATAGTACATCTTAGATAATCAACATGGCATCGCCATAACTAAAGAATTTATATTTCTCTTTGATAGCAATTTGATAAGCTTCCTTAATCAAATCATACCCACCAAAAGCAGAAGTCATCATCAATAAAATTGATTCTGGCAAGTGCATATTAGTTAATAATGCATTCGGGATTCTGAAATCGTAAGGAGGGAAAATAAATTTATCTGTCCAGCCTTCGATAGGTTTCAAGTGCCCATCCGCAGATACAGACGATTCTAACGCCTTCAAAACAGTTGTTCCAATTGCACAGATTTTCTTTTTGTTATCAATTCCTTCATTCACAACCTCACAAGTTTTTCCTGTGATGTTAAAATTTTCAGAATCAGTTTTGTGCTTTGTTAAGTCTTCAACATCTACTTGACGGAAAGTTCCTAAACCAACATGCAGGGTAAGTGGCGTAAAGTTGATACCTTTCAACTCTAAGCGTTTCATGATGATTTTGTTGAAGTGCAAACCTGCTGTTGGAGCCGCTACAGCACCCACGTGTTCAGCATAAATTGTTTGGTAACGCTCTTCGTCAGCCGCTTCTACTTTACGTTTAAAACGGATTTCATCTGGTAGTGGCGTTTCGCCTAATTGGTGAATCGCTTTCATCAAAGCTTTGTGGTCACCATCGTACAAGAAACGAATAGTACGTCCACGCGAAGTAGTATTATCAATTACTTCTGCCACTAAATCACTATCACCAAAATATAATTTATTACCTACTCTGATTTTACGAGCAGGGTCAACTAATACATCCCAAAGACGGTGTTCTCTATTTAATTCACGAAGTAAAAATACTTCAATTTTTGCACCTGTTTTTTCTTTCTGACCGAACAAACGAGCAGGGAAAACTTTAGTGTCGTTTGTAACCATTACATCACCGTCATCAAAATAATCCAAAATGTCGGTGAACATACGATGCTCAATAGTTTTTGTTTTTCTATTTACCACCATTAATCGTGATTCACCTCTGTTCTCTGGTGGGTACAAGGCAATGAGGTTATTAGGGAGGTCGAATCTGAACTCAGATAATTTCATTCTAATAATGTTTGCGGTTTTTTCGCCTGGAGTCATTTCTTACGGTTTTAATCTTCGGTTTTGTTTGATAACATGATTGCTACTAGGGCTTTTATCGTATAAAATCAAAACAAAAATCTTGGTTTTATACTAAAGTCTCCCACCCTATAGATAAATGACTTCAATACGATTCTTGCAAATATACAATTTCCAGATAGGGCTTGTCAATACAATATGATAATAAATTACACTTTTAGTTGATTCTTTTAGTTATTTTTTCAAATAAACCTGTATATGCTTCTTTAATAGCTCTTTTTGGCCTATAATATTTGACAATATTTTTTTCAATAAGTAATATATTTTTCTGAATTATCACAAAACCACTTGGTTTTCAATCCATATTCTAGCTTTTCTGTAGAAGTTTACACTGATTTATGTTTTGAATACAATAAATCTATCGAACAAATTCAGATTGAAATAGTTAGTTCAGAGTAACCAATTTTTATTTTCCTTATTCTTTATTAAAATGTCTAAAATTTCGATTTTTTGGTTTCGTCGCGACCTCCGCTTACACGATAATGCAGGGTTATACCATGCACTTAAAAAAGGTGTGCCAGTATTACCAATCTTTATTTTTGACAAAAATATTCTGGATAAACTCGACGATAAACATGACCGCAGAGTAGCATTTATTCACGAAGCGATAACCGAAATCCAAGCATTTTTAACGGCTAAGGGCAGTACTATTTTAGTAAAATATGGTACGCCTGAAGAAGTTTTTCCCGTGTTGCTTGATGAATATGACGTAGATACGATTTATATCAATCATGACTATGAACTGTATGCCCATGAAAGAGATGAGAGCGTCCGTGAATTTGTAACAAGCGAAGGCGTTGGCTTTAGTACTTATAAAGACCAAGTCGTTTTTGAGAAAAATGAAATCCTTTCGGGTGCAGGAACGCCTTATACCGTTTTTACACCCTATAGTCGTAAATGGAAAGAGAAGGTAAACACGTTTTATTTGAAGTCATATCCTACCGAGAAGTACTTTGATAATTTTCTTCAAACAAAGCCTTTTGAAATACCAACCTTAGCCATGATGGGATTTCAAGCAGCCAAGGCAAAATTTCCTAGTAAACAAGTGCGAGATGGTATTATTCGTAGCTATGCCGAGAACCGAGATTTCCCCGCAATCGAAGGCACTTCTAAGTTATCTGTTCATCTACGGTTTGGTACAGTTAGCATCCGTGAATTAGCACGCAAAGCTCAATCGTTATCAGAAACATGGCTGAATGAATTAATCTGGCGAGATTTTTATTTCAATATTCTTTATCACTTCCCTCATATTTCGCAAGGACAAGCTTTCAGGAAAGAGTATGACAAAATTATCTGGCGAAATAATAAAAAGGAATTTGAGCTTTGGTGTGAAGGCAAAACGGGCTATCCTATCGTAGATGCTGGTATGCGTGAATTAAATGCCACAGGCTTCATGCACAACCGTGTTAGGATGATTGTAGCTTCTTTTCTGACCAAACATTTACTAATCGACTGGCGTTGGGGCGAGGCTTATTTTGCTAAAAAATTATTAGATTTTGATTTTGCAGCCAACAATGGCGGTTGGCAATGGGCATCAGGGAGCGGTTGCGATGCGGCACCCTACTTTAGGGTTTTCAATCCGTCGTTACAAACACAAAAGTTTGATAAGCAACTGGAATATATTAAAAAATGGGTGCCAGAATTAAATACTTTCGATTATCCAGCACCTATCGTCAATCATGACTTTGCACGTAAACGGGTGTTGCCTGTCTATCAAATGGCTTTGAAGGGTTTTATAGACTAAAGACACAAGACTAAAGACTAAAGACACAAGACTTAAAGAAAGGTATTAAAACTAAATCTTTTGTCTTACTTCTAGTGTCTTTTATCTTGTAGACTATAATCCCGAAGGGATGAAAGGATTATAGCAAATAATTAATTGGTATAATCAGAACCCTGAAAGGGTGATACAATCGGGTGAAAATGTATAAGATTAAAAATTTATGTCACCCCTTCGGGGTTAGAATCTAGACATTTTTCATTTCATTTTCTATAATCCTTTCATCCCTTCGGGATTATAGAAAAGATTATAGAAAATAAATATCCCTAGCGAGGGACTTAAGTCCCTTGCTAGGGATAAGAATAAAATTTAACAGCCATGCAAACACTTAAAATTCTTATGCCTTATATCTTGTGTCTTGCTTCTAGCGTCTTATAATCTACTCCTTCAAAATATAATCCTTCAATTTTATTTCTAAATCCTGAATAGACATATTTCTAAAGATACCACCGTGATTCACGAATGATACTTCTGCTTTTTCTTCTGATACTACAATGATGGCGGCGTCAGTCTGTTCACTCATTCCAAAGGCAGCACGGTGTCTGAAACCTAAGGCTGGAGAAATTGTACCACTTTCAGAAACGGGCAGCATACAACGAGCCGCAGCGAGTCTGCCCCCTTTGATGATAACGGCACCATCATGCAAAGGACTGTTTTTATGGAAAATAGTCAATAATAATCTTTTTGATACTTCCGCATCCAATACATCGCCCGACTCGATAAACTTTTTCAAATCGTCTTCTTTTTCAATCACAATCAAAGCTCCTGTATAATTCGTTGCCATAACTTTTACCGCATCGAGTATCGACTGTAAAGTAGAGAAATTCTCTTTGGATACTTTCGGTGTGTAAAATCTTTTTAGCAAAGGATTTTCACGGAAAGAAGTAGAACGACCAAGCATCATCAAAAAGCGTCGGATTTCTTGTTGGAAAATAATCAATAGTGCCAACACACCCATATTCATGAACTGTCCTAAGATAGAAGACAGGAATTCCATTCCTAGTGCTTTAGACACCAAGTAAACACCATAAATAAGAATATAACCAAAGAAAATTTTGTTAGCAATACTTCCCTGAATCAGTTTATAAATCTGATACAGCATGTATGCTACCAATAAAATATCTAAAAAATCAATCCAATCAATCGTTAAAAAGCCTATGCGCATAAGATAATTTTTTGTTTTAAAAAGAGGTTGTAAATGTCATGCTATATGGTGCTGACGATATTTAATAAACTAAAACTAGCATAATATAACATTATATTACTGATAATCAAACAGATAAATATGCCACTTTATCTTTATCGAAAAAATAATTATCATTTCATACCCAACATGTGAGCACCATCGATACAAATTTCGGCATATTCAGCCTTTTTGGATGGCTCGCAAACACCCGGAAAATCGCCCTTACAGCCCAGCATATCCGTCATTACTTGAAAATGTAAATGAGGGGGCCAATCACCATTAATAGGAAAATCTCCAAAGAGGGCTATTTGTACACCTGCTTCAATATTTTTCCCTTCATAGAGGCCTTCAAGACATTCTTCATTCAAATGTCCGTACAAAGTATAAAAAGTTTTCCCTTCTAATTGATGTTCAAGAATGATGGTCGGACCGTAATCTCCAAAACCTTTATTGTTTTGAAAGCTATGTACTTTACCGATTAGTGGAGCAAATACTGGTGTTCCTGCTGGAGCCCAAATGTCAATACCCAAATGAATAGAGCGTCCTTCACCACTTTGCTGAAAATGTTCGCTTCTACGATAAATATAACGATTTTCGAGGTAACCACCAACGGCACATACAGCCTTTGTTTCCTTAATTTTTTCGGTAACGTACTCACTAAATAAAGCCGTATCAGACAAATTTAATTCCTCTAAATCAGCATTATTTTTTGTTAAATCAATTTCATATATGGTATCCCTCTGAAAATCAAAAGGTACTACTGGATGAAATGTATATTTTTTTATGGTTGCTAACATAAGAATAGAGATAATTTGTGTACTGAGTTTAGAGATTCACTTCAAGATAAAATAAAAACACTTCCACAAAAATTATCGGTATTTTCAACCTAAATTTCTTGTAAAAGTGTGTCGTGAATAAAAATTTATAAAAATATCAAATTTCTAATTCCTTCAAATTTACACTTTTTTAAGCAAAAAACAGGTCATTTTATTATTAAATTGCTCAAAAAGTTTATTTTTTTTACAGTTTTTTGATAAAAATGGCATTTTTATCAAAAAAGACAAATTGATACATTGAGGTATTTTGTGAAGGAACCATTCTTCTTTGCTATTCAAAATATCACTATAAAATCTGCCACTTTTTTACTAACTTGATATTTCAAAAAACCAATGTATCATCAATGCAACTAATCCTTCACTCGTTTAATCTAAAACTCCGCCATACTTTTACCATCACCCACGAATCTCGGGATGTACAACCAACGCTCATCGTAGAACTTCGCGATGGCGAATTCAGTGGTTTTGGCGAGGCTACCGAAACGCCTTATTATGGTGTTACGATGGCTAAAATGTCGGCACAATTAGAAGGCGTTCGTTCAATCATTGAAAACTACGATTTACAAAGTCCCGAGCAATTTTGGAATGATTTATATCCTCATCTAAAAGATGAACACCCTTTTGCATTATGTGCCTTAGATATTGCTGCTAACGACCTTTGGGCCAAGAAAAAAGGGCAACCTTTGTATAAACTGTGGGGATTGGATACGGCTAAAAATCCTATTACAGATTATACCATCGGAATTGATACCATTGAGAAAATGGTAGACAAAATGCAAGAAGTACCTTTTCCGTTGTATAAAATAAAATTAGGAACTAAAGAGGACATCAAAATTATTCAAGAACTAAGAAAACATACTGATGCTGTTTTTAGGGTAGATGCCAACACGGCGTGGACAGTTGAAGAAACCATTAAAAACTCGTTTGCCCTCAAAGATTTAGGCGTAGAATTTATAGAACAGCCCATGAAAGCCGACAACTGGGAAGGCATGAAGAAGGTATTTGCTGAATCTGCTTTGCCCATCATTGCCGACGAAAGTTGTATTGTGGAAGAAGACGTTGCCCGTTGCTTTGGGTTCTTTCATGGTGTAAATGTGAAATTGATGAAGTGCGGAGGCTTGACGCCTGCCCGTAGAATGATTGCACAGGCACATCAGCTAGGCTTGAAAGTAATGGTCGGTTGTATGACCGAATCAAATGTAGGCTGTTCGGCTATTGCCCAATTATTGCCTTTATTAGATTATGTAGATATGGACGGCATTTTGTTGGTAGATGACCAAATCTCAACAGGTGTCACTATCGACTACGGAAAAGTAATTTACGCACAAGAAAACGGAACTGGAGCGAATTTGGTTTAGGCTGGAAGTTGCTATAGGCTGTAAGCGATAGGCTATAAGCGATGTTTTGTACCTCATTAAAATACGTTTACTCTAATGAGAACAAGTATGATAAAATTAACAACCTGAGGCATTAGGCAAAAAAGCTTATAGCTTACAGCCTAATGCTTACAGCCTCAGAAACATGAAATACCTTACTAATAAAATTCCCAGTAATACTTTAATAAGTGACGAGCAACGCTACCTTTGGTTTAGCGGCACTTCGTATTTGGGTATTACCCACCATCCTGTTTTTAAAGAGAATTTTATTAAAGCAGTTGACCAATATGGTACATCTTGGGGTAGTTCTAGGAATAATACTGTTCAATTAAGTATTTATGACAAGGCAGAAAAAGTATTGGCAGATTTTGCAAAAATGCCTTCAGCACTAACCGTTTCGTCGGGCATGTGGGCAGGGCAATTAGTCGTTAATTTCTTAAAAAGTAAAGGCAATACTTTCTTTTTTGCTCCCAAGACTCATCCAGCCTTGTGGAATGATTTTACACAATCTTCAACGGATACTTATCAAGTTTGGGCTAAGACTATTGCAGATACCATAAAAGATTCAGAAGGTGAAAACATCGTTATTTGTAGTGATTCTGTAGGTTCGCCTTATGTTGAATATTTTGATTTTGGATGGATTAAATCGCTTCCGATTGATAAAAACATTACTGTTGTGATAGATGCTTCACATAGTTTTGGGATAGATTTACCTGAGATTCATTCAGACAATGTTCGTTTAGTGATTACCTCCTCGCTTAACAAGGCGATGGGCATGACGGGAGGAGTGATTTTTTCTGATAATGATTTTATAGAACAAATTAGGTATTTCCCAATGTTTTCTGGAGCGTCGCCCATGATGCCCGCTCTGTTAGAAGCCTTTGTTACCTCTATCGATATTTTTGATGAACAACGTAAAAAGCTATTAGAAAACATTGAATACTTCAATCATTTAATTAAGCCAGACCTTGGGATAGATTCTATCAAAAATTATCCAGCTTATTGCACGCATCAGGCAGGGTTGCATGAATACCTCAAACAACATGGTATTATGACGGCTTGTTTTCCATATCCAACAGCTAATGATTTACCCGTTACCAGATTAGTAATAAGCGCCTTGCATACCAAAGAGAATTTGGAATTATTGGCTAGGGTCTTGAATAGTTGGAAATAATTATTGATTCTCATATCACATTAATGGCAACTCACTAAATTAATAAGCTAATGAAAAAACGATACAAATCTTTAAGCGTACAGCTTTTAACTATTCTCTTACTTGTGATTTCATCTTCTATTCAAGCACAGCAACTCAACACTGAATTACTTCCGAAATTATTAGCCACCAAGCCCGAGCAATTTAAGGAGATTGTTGACAATGCGGATAAATACCGCGTTCAGATTCTTTATACACAGATTGATAGAGATAAAAAGAATCGTCCGACTTTCACTAGTTATGGTTTCAGAATCAATAACACGGAATACTTTTATCCAGCCAGTACCGTAAAGTTTCCTGCCAGTGTGATGGCTTTAGAGAAAATCAATCAACTAAATATCAAAAGACTCTCTAAAGAAACACCCATGTTTACAGGGGCTGAATACGAACGACACACTCCTGTTACAAAAGATTCTACTGCTGAAAATGGTTTGCCCTCGGTAGCACATTATATTAAAAAGATATTGATGGTTTCCGACAATGATGCTTTCAACCGTCTATATGAATTCATGGGGCAAGAAGCTTTTAATGAAACGCTTCGTCAAAAAGGTTATCAGGATACCCGTATTTATCATCGATTACAGGTAGGAATGAATCTTGAGCAAAATCGTAGAACGAATCCTATCAAATTTATGGAGGACGGTAAAGTGCTGTATGAACAACCAATGGTCGTTTCTGAAAAAAGCTATTCTTCGCCTACGCCAATCACGATAGGCAAAGGATATATGCGGGGTGATTCGTTGGTTAAAGAACCTTTCGCCTTTACGGACAGGAATTTCTTTCCATTATTAGCACAACAATCTATTCTAAAATCTGTACTTTTTCCTGAGGCAGTTTCTGCCAAACAACGTTTTCAATTGACAGATGCTGACTATCAATTCCTATATCAATATATGTCGCAAATGCCTAATGAAAGTACTTATCCGAAATACGAAGCTCCTGATTTTTACCCAGCCTATTGTAAATTTTTAATGTATGGAGGTAACAAAGATGCTGTGGTGAATCCTAACATTAGAATCTTCAACAAAGTAGGCGATGCTTATGGCTTTTTGTTGGACAATGCCTACATTGTAGATTTTTCAACAGGTGTAGAATTTATGTTGACCACAGTATTGCTTTGTAATAAAGACGAGGTTTTCAACGATGACCACTACGATTATGAAACCATAGGATTCCCATTTATGAAAAATTTAGGACAATTGATTTACAACTATGAACTAAGCCGTCCCCGTAAATTTAAGCCTGACTTAAGTAAGTTTAAGATGAGTTATGATAAGTAAAAATACTACCTTTGCCCTACACTAATTATTATCAATACACGTTCACATTTTCTCAAAACTTTTTATGAAAAAACTTATACTTACCACAGTTATTCTACTATCATTTATTACCCTTGTTCGAGCCCAAATAACTTTAATGCCTACTTTTAATTATGTTTGTAGAGGTGCAACCCTCGAACTACCCTTTACTTCCATTAGTAGTTTTCAGGCAGATAATACATTTAAGGTTCAAATTAAAGAATACTATTCAAATACTTGGACCGACCTTGTTACTACAGGTAATAGTAGTCCTTTAAAATTTACAATTCAATCCTCATTTCCAGTTAATGAATACAGCAATTATTACATTAGAATTATTTCATCTAAGCCACAAATAATTAGTAATGAATATGCAATTAACAGAATATCAACAACTCCTATTGTTAATTTAGCTGGTATTATCGATCCTGTTATTAACCCCAATAGTCAGGCAGATTTATTAATAAACGGTGTTGGAACACTACCAATTAAAGTAGTATTAGATGATAGTTCAAGTATTAATATAAGTTTTTTTGAATCGGGGAAAGGGTTTCCTATATATCCAACTACCTCCAAAGAATACAAGATAGCCTATGCTGAAAATGTTTGTGGAAGAGGTACTGCAAGTGGTAGTACCAAAGTAACAGTAAATGAAATTGGTTTGTTACTTTTATCTAATGTTGATAAAAAAACATGTACGGGTGGAATATTAAAATTACCATATTCAACAAATAACAGTTTCAATCAAGACAATAAATTTAAAGTTATTTTAAAACAGGTTTCATCAGAAAAAAAAGAATATGAGATTGATGCAACAGATAAAGGTGGATTTTTAGAAACCACTATTCCTGACTATATTACCACTGGCATGAATTATGAACTGAGGATTTCAAGTAGTAGTCCAAAAGCCACTTCCCCATCAACATTTTCAACAATTTTCATTGCCCCAACTCCTTCTGCAGAATTAACATCCTATTATTCTCCAGTCAACTTTGATGAAGATACTAGATTAAGCATTGCATTAAAAGGATTTGGCCCATGGAATATTACATTAAGTAATGGGACGTTTTTCCAAGATTTAAACACATATGCTTATGACTATCCCATTTATACTCCTGACTTTAAACTTCAAAAAACTACAGATATCAAAATAGTATCTGCTGTAAGTGGCTGTGGTGTAGCTACGATTATTCCAAAAACATTTACTATCACGGTTCTAAATAGTCAAGGCCTTAAGATTAACAATCTTAAAGAAAGCCCTAGCCTGTGTTCTGGAGAATCGTTTGAAGCCACTTATTCAACCTTTGGAGACTGGGGTAGTGACCAAGGGCTTTCCGCTTTTTTATCGGATGGACAGAATCAATTGTATGCTAAAATTGCTATTCCTGCTACATTTAAAGATGGGAAAATGAAAGTTACTATTCCTAATGATTTTTTCACTAAGACTTCATATAGTAACTTTTATTTAGGAATTATTTATAAAAATGAAAAAATAGCATATAGCCCTTTTCTTATTTCTATAAGTAGTATTCCTCAAGTAACATTTTATAATGAAAACGAAACTATTACTATTCCAAGTAGTGGCGAAGCTAACTTACCAATATTTATTAGAGGAGTGGGAAAAACAACAGTTATTTTGGATGATTCTACTTCACAAACTTTTTATCCTAATAGTATATACGGAAGTAAATTTTCTTTCCCTGTAAAAGTATTAGAAACTACTACTTTCAAAATAGCATCTTACAACAATTTATGTGGAAAGACTATTTCTACAGATAACAAGCTGATTACTATTAAAGTAATAGCTCCGCCTACAAATGCAATTTTATTAAAGAGAGCTCCAGAAAGAATTTGTGTAGGGACAAGTGCTAAAGTTTATTTCAATTTAACTGGTGTTTTCAATGCTGATAACGATTTCAAAGTAGAACTGCGTTCTAATGATGGAAAGAGTATATTTGTAGGAACGGCAAAATCATCTCCTATTGAAATTAAAATTCCAGAAAATATATTGATTGATATTTTTACCTCTTACTACATAAGAGTAGTTGCAACAAACCCTTCGTTAAGTAGCGAACAATCTAGAATTTATATTAATAAAATGCCTTCAGCTACAATAACTACATCAGCTAATATTAGTAATGGTATAATAAGTAATAAGGAAATATTTTTCGATGTAAACAAATATGAAGGTTTAAGTAGTACTAATATTTTAACGTTTTCTGATGGTTCTGTCTACACAGGAACTAGTGGATTTCGTAAATCTTTTTCGGAAAGTACAACGTTCTCCTTAGTTTCTATCAAAAATGAATGTGGCATAAATACTGATACGAAGAACAATCTGACTATCAATGTTTTTCCTTTCATCACTAAACCCACTGAGAATATCACAATATTCGGATGTACCGACAAACTTATTTCTTATCCATACTATATTGAAGGAAATATGAAAACTGGCACAACGTTTACACTGCAAATAGCTTCATCAAAAGATTCTATTTTTAGAGACATCGTCGTTAATACTTCTGATAACCCAATACAATTTAAACTTCCTTATATCTTAGAAGATGGTTCTTATTTTCTGAGGTTAGTAAGTAATACTACTCCTAAATACTATTCCGTTTGGCAATTTTTTAATTTATACCCCCCTCCTGTTATTGAGTTATCTACTAATGACGGTTCAAACATCGCTACAAGTGATGGAGAAAGTGCTATAGATTTAATTTATAAATTAAAAAAGGGTATTGCTGGAAGCATTATTACTACTGATAATTATAATCAAACCTATATTGATACTTTTTATCAAGATTTTGATAAAAATATTAAAAATCAAAAAGTCTACCCAACAAAAACAACTACTTATACTCTAAAGTCGGCAACTAATTTCATTTGTGGTTATGGAAAGGTTTCTGGAAGTGTAAAAATAACGGTTAGACCTTCTGTGAAACTAAATAGTTTAGATGCTTATACTATATGTCCAGAAAAAGATATTCTCCTCAATTGTTCTACTTTAGGTGAATTTGCTGATGATAATATTTTTAAATTTTCCTTGGTAGATGATAAGAACAACAAAACTGAAATTGGTCAAGTTAGTAAGCTACAAGGAACATTGAAGATAAAAATGCCCAAAACCTTATCCTCTTCAACTTATAAAATAGAAGTTAGTTCTACTAACCCTATTATATCAAAAGAGTTGGTTTCTTATCTAGGTGTATTGAATCTGCCTGACGTTACCATTTCGGGAAATACTATTATCAATCAAGGTCAAATAGCATATATAAGTCTTATTAATAATGTAGGTATGGCCAGTTCTAACTCAAACTTAAAATTTACGCTTTCAGATAATATAGAAAGAACCATTAATAATGGAGACCAAAAGTCGTCTATCTTCGTAAATCCCAACCAAACAACTACTTATACATTAAAGTCGGCATCAAATATATGTGGTATTGGTAAAATATCAGGAAGTGCAACAGTAATAGTGAATCCAGCTTCTGATAAAACCATTAATACAAGCCTTCAAAATAATACACGTTATTTATGCTTAGGCTCTACACAAGAATTGTCGTTTACTTATCAAGGAAGCTTTTCGACTAATAATAAATTCTCAGTTCAAATTTCTGACAAAAATGGTGATAACTATAAAAATGTAGTTTCTGAAGGGAATAGCTCTCCTCTGAAATTTAAAGTTCCTGAAGATTTACCAATTGGTGATAATTATAGAGTACGAGTAATAGCTTCAGATGTTAATGTCAGTAGTGCATCTAATATTTACCCATTGACAGTAAATACTCTTTCGACGGCTGAGTTGGATTCAACAACCTACCTTTTTAGAGAAGGTAAACCTCTAAATATGAAAATTAATTTAACAGGAACCCCTCCTTGGTATGTAAAATTTGGTTCTGACGAATTATTAACAGCTTATTCACAGGCGATTTATTCATCTCCTTATATAAGAACAATTACTCCAACGATGCCTACCTCCTATAAAATATTTGCCGTAAGTGATGGTTATTGCTTAGGCAAAGTCATAGGAACAGGAATTGCTAAGATTGAGCTTGTCACCGCTAATGAAGACCCTAGAGATTTGAATATAACAGTGTTTCCTAATCCGACATCCGACTTCGTTAAAATTAGAAGTGACTATTTTAAAAACACAAAGTTGAAGATTGTTGACGCCGTGGGAAAAGACATTTTAGAACAAGAGTTGGTTAAATCTGAAACTGTTTTGGATATCAGTGGTTTTAGCAGTGGCTTGTATTTTTTACAGTTCAACAGAGATAATAAACGGGTAGTTTATAAAATCCAAAAACTTTAATTTTATTAGTACTAAACTCCTTTCAAGTGTTAAATTTGGAAGGAGTTCTTTTTTAGGGCTTTCTTAATTAGAAATACTTATGCATTTCATTCAATAATACTGCTTTAATCATCAACGCCATGAAAAAATACTTCCTTTTATCCTTACTCATCAGTTTTGCAACTATTGCCAAACCGACAAAATCCTATAAAAAACCTTTTATAAAACATATTGCTGATTCTTCTATCACGCAAATCATCGATAGTTTTACTCAGCGGTTTGCACCTGACAAACGAACAGCTATTTTTCAAATTGATGCATACCGAAAAGACAATCAATTAATTGTAACAGGTAAAACCAACCTGATTGAAGCCAAAAATGCTTTGGTTAATCAGCTGAAAGCTCATAATACTATAGTAGATGAAATAAAAACCTTGCCCGAAGCCGAATTAGAGGACAAAATTTATGGCTTGGTAGAAGTTTCTGTTTGTAATATTCGCTATTCGCCTCGCCATAGTGGCGAGTTGGCATCACAAGCTTTGATGGGAACACCTGTGAAAATTTTAGAAAGAGAAGACAACGGTTGGCTACTTATTCAAACGCCTGACAAATACATTGCTTGGGTAGATAGAGGAGCCATTACTGCCATCAATAAAGCACAATTAACACGTTGGGAGACAAGTAATAAAATTATATACACTCGTTCGTATGGTGTTGCCTATTCTGAACCCAATGCCAATTCAGAGACTGTTTCTGATTTAGTGGCTGGCTGTATCTTGGAAATACAGGCTGAAAAAGATGGTTTCTATCAAGTAATCTTTGCGGATAATAGAAAAGGGTTTGTGGCTAAAAACGAAGCAAGTATTTATAATAAATGGCTTTCGGGACTTAATGCTACGGAAGAGAGTCTTGATAAAACATCCAAACGATTAATGGGTGTACCGTATTTATGGGGTGGTACTTCATTCAAAGGTGTTGACTGTAGTGGTTTTACTAAAACAGTTTATTTTTTGAATGGCATTATGCTCCCTCGTGATGCTTCGCAACAAGTAATGGTTGGCGAAACAGTAGATAAATCAGGGAATTGGGTAGACTTGAAAACGGGAGATTTATTATTCTTTGGCGAAAAGCGTGACGACGGTTCTGAAAGAGTAGTACACGTAGCCATGTGGCTAGGAAATGGTGAATTTATTCATGCTTCTGGTAAAGTAACTATCAGCAGTATGAATGCTACTGCACCAAATTTTGATGCTTATAACTTTAAAAGATACCTCCGCGCTAAACGAATTTTAAAAACGGGGATGGTTGGTGTCAGTCCTTTAAAGAGCGATAAGGTGTATTAATAAACAAAGCAGAATGTATTTTTAATTTTGGGGAGAAATTTAAAACCTATTAATTACCTACATCTTTGCAAATACTTGCTTTCAGCTCTTATCACTAGCGAGTGACTTAAGTCCATCGCTAGTGATAAGAGTTGGGTAAAATTACGAGCCAAAAATACCCTTAATCTTACCCCATAGTCCTTTAGATGCCTCTTTTGCTTCTTCTATTTTTTCAGCAGCCACTACTTTTGCTTCTTCAAGGCTTTCTGCTACGTCCTCTTTCAAATCGGTTAACTCCTCAATAGCGTCTTCTTTCAAGGCTTTTGCTTTAGCAGCAACATCTACGCTTTTTAGCTCTTCTATTTTTTCTGCTACAGTTTCTTTTACCGAAGCTAGTTTTTCTGAAGTATCTTCTTTTAATTCCGCTATTTTCTCAGCCGCCACTACTTTTGCTTCTTCAAGGCTTTCTGCTACGTCCTTTTTCAACTCAGTTAACTCTTCAATAGCATCTTCTTTCAAGGCTTTTGCTTTAGCAGCAACATCAACGCTTTTTAGCTCTTCTATTTTTTCTGCTACAGTTTCTTTTACCGAAGCTAGTTTTTCTGAAGTATCTTCTTTTAGTTCAGCTATTTTCTCAGCAGCAGCAGTTTTAGCTTCTTCAAATTTCTCAGTTGCCTCAGCTTTTACTTCATCAAACTTGGCAGTGGCTTCTGTTTTCAGCTCTTCCGCTTTGGCTGAAAAATCGGTATTTTTTAGCTCTTCAATTTTTTCAGCAACCGCTTCTTTTACGACCTCTATTTTATCTTTGGCTTCTTCTTTCAATTCTTCCACTTTGGCAGCAAAATCACTGCTTCCCACTTCCTCAACTTTCTCAGCAATTGTTTCTTTTACTTCTTCAAGGGTTTCTGTAGCCTCGGCTTTCAATTCAGCAGTTTTACTAGATAAATCTTCTTTAACAGTTTCAATTTTTTCAGTAGTTTCTTCAATAACTTCTGCTTTCATTTCTTCCACTTTTTCTGGAATTTCGGCTGCTTTTTCTTCAATTGTCTCTGTAGCTTCTGTAGCTAAGCTTTCTACCTTCTCAACAATTTCAGCTTTGTCTTTTGCTAATTCTTCTTTAGCTTGTTCTTCTTCTTTTTTCATAATTAATGTTTGATGTTTATTTATAACAAATATGAAAAAAATTAAGCAAACTCGCTAATAATCAACACAATAAGTTATTATATTTAACAGCGAATAAATTAAAAAATAAGAGATTACACAATTCCTCTTTGGAAAAGCTCAGAGCCCTAATCACTAGGGAGGGAATTAATTCCCTCCCTAGTGATTAGGGCTCAAAAAATATTTATGCTATGGCTTTAGAGTCATGCTATGTGTGACACATAAGAAGTCCTTAAGCTGCACCTTTTTTATTACTCTTAAAAGCATAAACCAATATTCCTATCGCAAAAAGCACTACAGGAACGCTTAACCATTGACCCATGTTAAATTCCATTTGGTTTTCAAAAGCTACTTGATTTTCTTTTAAGAACTCATAGAAGAATCTAAGAATAAATACATACAACAAGAAAATAGCGGTCATAAAACCATTGGTTGTTTTCTCTTTTTCCCTTGACCAAAACCACATTAATATTCCAAATAATACCAAACAAGATAGACATTCATACAATTGTGACGGATGACGAGGCACTACGTCGAAATAATCATGACCAAGAGATGGGTCATTAAAAAAATTAAAAGCCCAAGGTACATCCGTTTGTTTTCCTACAATTTCCGAATTCATTAAATTACCAAAGCGAATAAAAGCTCCCCCTAAAGCTGCCGTTGGCACTACTCTGTCTGTAACGTATAAATAAGGAATATTTCTCTTTTTTGAGTACAAATAAAAGGCAATCAACATACCGATTACCGCACCATGCGAGGCCAATCCTGCATAAGGTGGCGTAATCATACTAATAAAAAAATGAACTGGGTCTTTTAATAAAACTGGATATTCATAAAAGAAATAATGCCCCATTCTAGCCCCAACAACAGTAGCAATCATCGCATAAAGCAATAGTTCATCGGCTTCTTCTACTGGTCTACCTTCTTTTTTAAAGATATAACTCAATACTTGGTAGCCTGCTAAAAAAGCCATTGCAAACATTAGTCCGTACCAACGAATTGGAAAGCCGAAAATCTCAAAAATTTCTGGTGAAGTATGCCAGTCAATGTATGTTAATAACATTTGAATATGTTGATTTTAAAATAAAATTATTTTCAAAAATACTGCTTTTATATCGAAAGATTCCCTTCTGTTTGATTAAAATGCCGTGAAAATCAAGCAGATTATGATTGGAATTGAATTAGTTTTAATTACAAAAATAATATTCTCTAATTCCAAGACCTTACTTTTCTTGTCTTGATACAAGAAAAGTAACAAAAGAAAATCAAGAAATTCCGAAACTCGCTCCGCTCAAACAGCGGAATTTCGGAAAATGCTTACGCCAGCTTAATATTAAAATTTCAATCTGGTTAAAGTCTTTTTTATAAACTTAAATAGGCTTCTAAGCCTCCTTCAAGATTTCTCATGTGCTGAAAGCCTTTTTTGGCTAAGATTTTTCTGGCTATTTCACTTTGTAAGCCTGAATAACAAACAATTATAATTTCTTTATCTTTTAAATGTGCTATGCTCGCTACAGAAAGCAATAATTCATCTAAAGGAATTTGTAAACCTCCAACATCAAAATCTTCAATTTCATAGGGTGTTCGGATGTCTAAAATAGTAAGATTTGCCAAACGCTCTTTAAACTCGGTAGCCGAAATACTGGATGAATTCATGTTAAATAAAAGTGGTCTGCCTTCCGACAGACCACCCGAAAAATGCTTTTAATCGGAACAAAAGATTAATCTAACTGATTCCAAGCTAAAATACCACCTAATACATTTCTAACATTGGTATAACCATTTGCTGTTAAAAACGCTTTTGCTTGACCAGAACGAGCACCTGAACGACAATGAACAATTATTTCTTCGTTTTTCCAAGCTTCAATCTCATCCAAACGGTCAGGTAATTCGTTTAAGGGAATCAATTTAGCACCTAAATTCTGTTCCTCATATTCATATTCATTTCTTACATCAAGGAAATTGAATGTTTCGCCTTTGTCAATTTTTTCTTTAAGTTCTTCTACCGTAATATCCATTATAGTGAGATTTTATTTATTGTTAATTTTAATGACTTATCCATATTTTTCTAACAAATGTATTACGTTCATTTGAAAGTCGCAAAAGATACATTCCAGAATTTAGATGCTGTAAATTAATCGATTGACTATCAACATTTTCTTGTAAAATACTTCTCCCAAAAAGATCTAAAATTTCAACATTTTTTAAAGAAGAGTCGTTCCAATGAATTACATCAGGACTAGGGTTGGGCGAAACCACCAAGTTCTTATCTTGAATTTCTTGCTCATTTCCTAACACAACATCCAAAGGCTTCCCTCCCATGACAGGACGAATCATCATGCTTCCTCTGATAGCTTTATAAATACTTGTATCGGCATTAGCCACGTTCGACCAAGAGGTACTGATACTAAAAAAGTGTTTGTTGGTAAACTGTGTTGAGTTTTTATCTAAGCCTACAATAATCGGTTCATCATCTGTTAATTGAAGGTAACCAACATAAAAAGTATCCGTAACCGCCACAGGGTCAATCGCATATTCTATAAATCCATTCTGAATATCTGAGTACTGTACTTTTGTATAAAGCCCTCTCAGGATTTGCCCTGGCTTACCTTTGTCATTGCCCATTACTTGCAATGTAATAGCATTCCCCGCAATACTAGTGAGCGACGGTTGAAGATTAATACGAATAGCCTTCACGACATCTGCTTTATTGTTTACAAACTGTATCGCTACTCTACCAAAGCCTTTTTTCAAATACGCTCCTGCTTCGGCTGTACCATCATCATAAGCATAATAATTATCTAGTGCTACAGTAGTTGAAATTGTGTCGTTTTGGGTAAGAATGCTATTTCTAAAAGAGATATTACTAGCATCTTGTGTTCCCAAAAAGAATTTCATATTCAAATATGCCTTATCTCCAGACACTTTACTGGCAAAGTTATTTTTGAATTTGAATACTTTTGAAGCTCCCGCAGTTAAGGCATCTCGCCCTACTCGTTGGTCTTTCTGTAAGGTATCACTGCCTGCACTTAAATTGAGATTTCTTACTGAGTAATAGATATTTACGTCGTTGTTATTGCTATACAAATTGTTCACTTTTACACCTGTAGTGTCATTAATTTCGGCGGCGGGTGATGGATTTCCTGCCAAAAACTGAACCATTGGCATGGCTCTATATCGTTTCAAAACTGGCTCGATATTATCACTACAGGCAATGTCTTTTAGGTAAGAAACCCTTTCAAATTTATTGGTCTGATTATTCAGAATATTTCCTAATATATAGCCATTAATAGAGTTATCGCTTTTCTTGGCCAAGCATACATAGTCTAAATGCCACACATCAAACTGTCCCGATTTTCGACCAAAACTTTGAAAGCGAAATTGAAAATTACCATGAAAATACAAGCTAGCACGAATGGGTAATATTACCTGACTAAAATTAGCAGGGAGGTTTACGCCTTTTTGTACCCAAACGGTATTCCATGTGTTGCCGTTTGTTAAGAATTGTAACGTTAAAGAATCTGACAAATCTGGTTGTTCGCCTAGTCCTTTACCTTGCCAAAAGAAACTGAAATACAGGGAATCTGAGGGAGTATTGATTGACAAATTGATGGGTAAGGATGTAAGCGTATCGGTAGCTCCCTGTGTAAGTTGATTGGTAAAATCATAAGGAAAACCATTCGCTTGAAGTCCATCAAAAGTAGCAACATTTACCGTTGGCTGATTGACCGCTAAGGTATTATTCACAAAAACGCCTCCGCCTGTTTGCCAAAGTGAGGGTATAGCTTGTCCATTTTTTGCCGTCGAAAAATCATCAAAAAACGGAAGTGTTAAAGCCGTAATTCTAGCCCGACTTTGAGGGAAACCTTCTGCTACGTTTTGTTTAGCTGGAACCGTAAAAAACTGAGCATTTGAAATTTGATGAGTAAGCAATAAGAGTAGAAAAATAAAGAAGTGTTGCGTGAAACCACACAACACTATATTTTTTGATTGATGTAAATCAGAAGATATTTTTTTCATGAAATCGTTTAAAAGTAAAATATCAATTCGGTGGATTACCAGCTACCCAAAGGTCTACCATGTCTCCAGAATGCACTTTGTTACCATTTTCGCATTCAGGATTTTGTTTGATAATCGTTCCTGCTGGTTCTGTAGAGGTAGGGTCATAAATAACAGTACCAATCTGTAAGCCAGAGCCTTTGATAACAATCTGAGCTTCGTCATACAATTGTCCTACTACACATGGCACATCCATTTCTACTGAATCAGTTCCATTGCCTACTACCAACGTAACTTTTGAGCCTTTTGCAATTAACGAACCAGCATCGATTTTCGTACCTCCGAACTTCACTTCTAATACTTCATTTTGGCGACTATCGTTCTGATATTCTAAATCAGGCTTTAACAAACCCGATACCAATAATTGTTGTTCGGCACTCCTGACAGACATTTCTGTAAGCTTGGGCAGCTTAATCATGGGTGCTGTTTCGGTATTGATAGTCAAATAAATTTTTCGTCCTTGTTTTACTTTTGAGTTTTCCAAAGGATATTGCGAAAGTACAGTTAGAGGCTTTACACCCGCCGTAAAAGTACTGTCAGTTACTTCAAAATCAAGATTTCTTTCATCCAAAAGGTTTTCTGCCTCCTCCATTGTCAACCCTTTTAAATTAGGAACAGTAATAGCATCGCCGTGATTGGTGCTCCAAGGCAAATACACGAAGAAAAAACCAAAAAATAAAACCATTAATAACAAGGTTATGATGGCAGCATGGATATAAACGTCTTTTTTTGAATTGGTGGAAATTTTCATCATTGTTTTTTAGGGAAATATTAACGTCTATCTGTTAGCATTATTTAGTTTACAATATGTTTAAACAATTATTGGGCTTGATTATAAATAATAAAACCTATTCTCATTAGCTTACTTTTCTTGTCTTGAAACAAGAAAAGTAACAAAAGAAATTCAAGAAATTCCGAAACTCGCTTCGCTCAAACAGCGGAATTTCGAAAAGGTTTACACACTAAAATTATAAACCACTCAATTCCAGATACTTTTATTATTTAAACATACTCTTGATTAGATAATAAATCTACTTTTTTAAATATTTGAGATATTTACCAACTGATAAAGGATATTTATGTTGCAATTTACAAGATATTCATTTGAGAAGAATAGATTTCGTAATATTTTAACATATTGCATGATATTTAAGCATTCACGATTTTATGATGGAAAACAATATTATTTTATTAACCGATAGTTACAAAGTAAGTCATTACAAACAATATCCCGAAGGCACCACTCAAATTTATAGCTACTTTGAAAGCCGTGGAGGTAAATTTGAGGAAATTACTTTTTTCGGTTTACAGTATTTATTAAAAGAATATTTAGCAGGACAAGTTGTTACTCAACATAAAATAGACCGTGCTGCCAAATTGTACGAAGCGCATTTTGGGAATGCTTCTTTATTCAACAAAGCGGGTTGGGAATATATTTTGCACAATCATGGTGGACGCTTACCCATCAGGATAAAAGCCGTACCCGAAGGAAAGGTTATCCCGACCCACAACGTAATGATGACGGTAGAAAACACCGACCCAAATTGCTTTTGGTTGACTAATTTCTTAGAAACGCTTTTGCTTCAATTATGGTATCCAAGCACCGTAGCTACCATCAGTAGAGAAGTAAAAAAAGTAATAACGACATACCTTGAAGAAACAGGCGACCCTACTACGATTGATTTTAAATTACATGATTTTGGCTTTAGGGGCGTAAGCAGTGTAGATAGTGCAAGTATCGGCGGAGCAGCCCATTTGATAAATTTTATGGGAACTGATACTGTTACAGCATTGACTTTTATCCAAGCTTATTATGGAAACGAAGACGATATGTTTGGATTCAGTATTCCAGCGGCAGAACATAGTACAATAACTAGTTGGGGAAAAGACCAAGAAGTAGATGCCTATCGAAACATGTTAGAACAATATCCAGAAGGCTTGGTGGCGGTAGTAAGTGATAGTTATGATATATATCATGCCTGTGAAAAATTATGGGGAGAAGTACTAAAAGATGACATTCTAGCTAGAAAAGGTACTTTAGTAGTTCGTCCTGATAGTGGTGAACCGAAAGAGATAGTACTGAAAGTAGCGGAGATTTTAGGTGAGAAAATTGGTTTTAGCCTTAATTCAAAGGGATATAAAGTATTGCATCCAAACATCAGAATAATACAGGGCGATGGGGTAAATTATGAAAGTATTGGAGAGATTTTAGCACATTTAAAAAATCATGGTTGGAGTGCCGACAATGTGGCTTTTGGGATGGGCGGAGCTTTGCTACAAAAGGTAAATCGTGATACTCAAAAATTTGCTTTTAAATGTAGTTCTGCTACTATCAATGGCACAGAACAAGAGGTTTTTAAAGACCCTATCACCGACCACGGTAAATTAAGCAAAAAAGGCAGATTGAAATTAGTATTTGAAAACGGTACTTACCACACCAAAAAACAAGAAGAAAGCGGTGAGGATATTTTAGAAACTGTTTTTGAAAATGGAGAGATTTTGAAAGAAATTAGTTTTGCGGAGGTGAAGGGGAATAGTAAGTAGTATTGTTTTAAACAATTAGTACAATTAACACTAACTAGATAATATTTAGTTGATTATATTTGTTTAGGTATTGAACAATAGATATTTATAAAAATGACAGCTGAAAAAACTATCAATATAAAGGCTAAACTTGAGCCTACTAAAAAAGAGCTATTTGAGATTTTACTGAAAGAATCTAACTTAACGTATGACGACGTTATTGATAACGCAGTTACTCAATTCATCAGGGCTAATAAAGATTTGTTAAAAGAAGACCAAAAGAAAAAATTTAGAAATTTCTTATTAAGCAAATGAAGGTTTTCAAAACTAAAGTAATTATCGACACCAATATTCTTTTTAATGATTTTCTACATCGATACGCTCAATTCGGATTGTCAACTTCAAAGAAAGAATTAAACAATAGAAGAGATTGTAATAATGCCATAACTATTATTCGTAACAGAAGATACATCAAAACAATTATAGCCGATTTTGCATTAATGAAAGTTATCTCTTTGATGGATAAAACGAAAGTACCAAAATCAATTCAGGTTGCTGAAATAGAATACCTTCAAAAAAATCATACTATCGTTCCATTGAATGGAACATTAATTACAAAAGCTGTAAACGAAATAAAAAAGAACCAAGAAGTAAAGGATATTGAAGATGCTATGCAATATACTTTAGCAAGTACACATAATTGCTCTCATTTACTTACTCTGAATACTCGTGATTTTACTCCTTTCGATATAAAGGTTATTAAACCTGACAAGGCTAGATTAATTTATTAAAAACATGAGTCATCCCGAATTTTTCCTAAAATTGTGCGTTTTGGAGACAATTTGTGAGGTTTTCTAATTAATTATCGTCTAGTCCTTACTTTTCTTTCCTTGATGAAAGAAAAGTAACCGCGCGGCGGACCGCAAAAGAAAATCAAGAATTCCTAATCGCATCGGCGAACCGACTCGCTCCGCTCAAACAGTAGGAATTCCTTGCCCATCAATCATAAAAAAGCGGTCGAAAAACTAATTTCGACCGCTTTTTTATGATTTTTAAATTCGGGATGACTCATGTTTCCATTATCATAAGCCTAAAGCATATTGCCTACAGCTTACAGTTCAAAGCTAAATCACCCTAATCTCTCCTCCCCTTATTATTCCCTCTAAAAGGTTTCCACTCCTTATTTTCAGGTTTTACAAAAGGTTTTTTCTTTTTGTCTTTATCTAAACTTCCAGCATTGTTTGGAATAGATTCGTTCACTACAATTTTTCTTTCGTCTATTTCAGCACCATTCAATGATTCAATCGCTAATTGAGCTTCAGCATCGTTTGGCATTTGCACAAAAGCAAAACCTTTGTTCTGACGCGTAATTTTATCAATCACAATTTTAGCAGAAGTTACTTCGCCATATACTTCAAAAATCTCTTTCAGTCTTGCATCCTTCCACTTGAAAGGGATGCTTCCTACATAAATATCCATTGTTTATTATTTTATTTCAATACAAAGGTAAGCAATATACCATACTATGGATACTATTTAGAAGATTCGTTTGCTAGCTTTTCATTGTGTAAACAAAAAATGTTTATTCTCTTAGTGATTACCATATCGTTTTTCGCCTGCTAAAATTGCCACCTTCAATTTATTATCTGGTGTTGGCAACGGACAAGTAGCGTAAGGCGTAAATGCACATGGCGGGTTATAAGCTTTATTGAAATCTACATAGGTGAATCCGTCAGCATCTGGCTTAGGCACTTCCAGAAATCTACCTCCACCATAGCTGTCATGCTGGTTGGTTAAGTCGCCAAAGACCAAACTCAAATCATTGCCCGAGCTAGTTGCATCTAATGAATACTCTTTACCATCTACAGTAAACACTAATTTGCCTGGTGAATCTTGTTCATAGGTACGTCCCGTAATATCTGTAATCTTCAACTTTTTGCCTTGAGTAGGTACAAATTTGGCTTTTATGCGCCAGTTTTCACTGATTGGAAAGGTATTAATTCCTTTAAATTCTTTCAAAATCGGACTTTCTAAGTCGCGCAAACGAATAGCATATTGTTCACCTCTTTTGATAACAAACCAACGCAGAGACTTGTGTTTAAGCACTACAGGTCTGCCTTCGTATGGAAACAAAATTGTTTGATTTACAGGTTGTTCTCCATTATAAACCGAAGTATTATTATAAGCTTCAAAGGTTACTTTACCGTCTTTCAAAATAATTTTGCCCAAATTAGCATCGCTATGGTCTGATGGAAAAACTATTTTGTTTTTAGCATCACCACCAATGGTATTTTCACCTTCCTCAAGCCAAATTAAGCCTGCCAGATTTAGCCAACCATTCTCACTTTTCAAGCCTTCAATGCGTTTTTGTTGCCAGCTTTTTATTTCACTTTCATAAGGGGAATCAAGCCTAAAGGCAGAAACGAGTCCAGATAACAATATCACGGATAGGATTATACTATTTTTTTTCATGGAATTTAGATTGACTGATAAAGGTTCTAAGCAATAAACACTATATAATCTATCTTTTAAATAGATTTAATATCAAAATTAATAGAAAAATTGTAAAACGCAATTGCTTAGTGCTGTATCCTACTAAAAATCACACGGTTCGTAAATATTCTACTGAAATGTTATCTATCTTTTCTAATTTCCCTAGAATCTGGTTGGCTAACGATTTTCTGAAATCAATTTCTATTGTACACTGGTTATCAAAGACTTGATTCTTGATTTTCAAATCAAAATCCTTCACCACCTTCATTACATCGTTCATTTGGATATATTCAAATTGCACTTGGTAGACTTCATTAACTGTCTTCTCAACTACGTCAGCTACCAAAAGGGCTTCTTCTGTAGCTGATTTATAAGCATTGATTAACCCCGGAACACCCAATAATGTACCGCCCCAATAGCGGACTACTACTACCAGAATATTGGTAATATCTTTAGACAAAAGCACATTCAATATCGGGCGACCAGCCGAACCCGAAGGCTCGCCATCATCGTTTACCCTGAAATTAGTTTTATCTAACCCCAAGCGAAAGGCATAGCAAAAATGCACCGCCTTGAAATGTTCTTTGCGGAGTGGTTCTATCAAGGCTTTTACTTCAGCCTCTTGTTCTATGTGATAAGCAAAAGCCAAAAACTTACTGCCCTTATCCTTGAAAAGCCCTTCCGAGGGACTTTTTATTGTTTTGTATGTATCTTCCAATTAATTTGAAAATTTGGTGATTTGAAGATTTGAAAATGATTAAACTTCTTGATTTGAGAATTTGAAGATTTGAAAATGATTCAAGCTTTTGATTTGATGATTGAAATTCAAAATTGACTATTCTAATATTTTCAAATTTCCAAATCTTCAAATTTTCAAATTAGCCAGTTTTCAAATTAAAACATCTATTCCCTTATCCCTGTATACTACCACATCTTCAATATTCGCATTCGTAATCAACACATCCACCAAAGTAATCGGAGCGAACGTTAAGTACTTATCCTTTCCCAGTTTTGAAGCATCACAAAGAAAATATTTCTTGGCTGAAGCATTTGCCATCGCTAAAGTAATGCTGGCCTCATCTTCTCCAAAGGCACTTAGTCCGTTTTCTGGTGAGATACCATCAACACCTAAAAAGGCTTTATCAACTTTATAGCGAGCAATATGTTCTTCCGCAATTCTGCCGTGCACCGCTTGCCGTTCTTGGTCGATTTCTCCTCCAATCAGATTGATTGATACTTGGCTACCCATCAATTCATAGACCACAGGCAACGAATTAGTAATGACTTTAATCCGCTTGTTTTTAATAAACTGGCACATCCTAAAAACAGTACTGCCACAGTCCATCAAAATAATATCACCATCTTTAATCTGCTGTGCGGCTAGCTGGCAAATCTTATCTTTCTCCTTGGCATTTACCGCTGTTTTGTTGGCAAAAGTAAAAGGCATTTGTGCCAAAGCAAGCTTCATTGCTCCGCCATGTGTACGAAACAACAAGCCATCGGTAGCCATTTGTTGCAAATCTCTACGGATAGTAATCTCTGAAATATCTAAAGCTTGGGCAAAATCTTTTACCTCCGCCTCTCCCCTTTCTTCTAAAATTTTTAGAATTATCTGCTTTCTATTTTGAAAACTCATAAAAACATGATTAATTTGTTCAAAAATAATCAATAATTATCAAATATAATCATAAAATGATTCCAAGCATCAAAATTAAGAAAACCGAGGTACTTTCAGACAATTGGTACACATTACGCAAAATAACTTTTGATATTGAACAAAAAGACGGTTCGTGGATAACACAGTCAAGAGAAGCCTACGACCGTGGTAATGGGGCAGTGATTTTATTATACAACATAGCCAACAAAACGGTGATATTGACCGAACAATTCAGAATGCCGACCTATCATAACGGAAACCCGACAGGGATGTTGATTGAAGCTTGTGCAGGTTTGTTGGACGAAGACAATGCAGAAGATTGTATCAAACGAGAAACCGAAGAGGAAACGGGCTTTAGAATTACCGAGGTAAAAAAGATTTATGAAGCCTATATGTCGCCTGGTTCGGTGACGGAGATACTCTATTTCTTTGTAGCCGAATACGACAAAAGTCAGCAAGTAAGCGAAGGTGGCGGTGTAGAGGGCGAACACGAAAACATTGAGGTATTAGAGTTATCTTTTGAAAAAGCTCTGAACATGATAACAACTGGTGAAATAAAAGATGCCAAGACGATAATGCTTTTGCAATATATCAGACTTAAAAACATACTGTAATGCCAAATAACCAACCAATGATGATACTAGTAGCAGGGCCATATCGCTCAGGTACGAATGACAACCCAGCTTTGATAGAAGCCAACGTAAAAGCCATGACCGACATCGCCTTGGAATTGTACCGAATGGGACATATTCCAGTATTAGGCGAATGGTTTGCCCTACCCTTAATTGAAGCAGCAGGTTCAAAAGAAGTAGGCGACGCCATATTTAATAAAATATTTCATCCTATTGCTATTAAGCTAATTAGTCATTGTGATGCAGTATTAAGAATTGGAGGAACATCCACAGGTGCAGACGAAATGGTGAATGTTGGATTGGCTAAGGGGAAAATGGTGTTTTATGATGTGAGGGAGATTGGGGTGGTTGAATAAACCGAAATTTGTCTTTTACCAAGAAAACTTACCGTATAATAAGTTTAGTGTAATTATTGGGGTGGATGTTTTTATGTAACTTGGGGAATTGGTAGATTGGGGTTTGAAAGTTATTGAGTAGTCTGAGACTGCTTTTCATATACCGTTTTAAGACTAGCAGCTTGTAACAGCAAAGTAGCTTTGCTTAATACTTACACCTGTAAATGTATGACAGCAAGTAAACTTTCTTTCAAAAATTTGAACAACGTAATTCGTTGGCAAGAGACTGAAAATATTAACCAAATCAGTTTTTTACAGATTATATTTATATTTAAGCAACAAAACCTAAATAAAATGGGCTTTCGCTATCATAAAAGAATAGGAACTAACAAAGGTTTGGGACTGAACATAAGCGGTTCGGGACTTTCAAGTAGTTATCGATCCAAATATGGCTCTATTGGCTCAAAGGGATTTTCAATAAAAAGTGGAATTCCAGGCTTGACTTTTAGAAGTGGTTGGGGCGGTGGAAAAAACAAAGGTGCTGGTGCTTTAGTTGTTTTGGCAGTAATGGCGACATTTTTTTTTGTTTATATTTCAATTGTTGTTCTCTACAACTTAATCCGACTACTAATTTGGGGTGGGACGGAATTATATCATTTAGGTCTGAGACTTTATTATCGTTGGAAAGAAAAACAGGCTTTAAAACTTGAAATGCAACATGCAGAGACAAACAAAAATATCAGCTAACGCTACTGATGAATATAGGCTCGATATTTGTACTACACGCTGTTCCAAGTTTAAAAACTTGGAACAAAAGATAAAATGCAGTCTCAGACTGCAAGCAAAATAAAATACAGTTCTACAAAACAATACAATAATGGGTTTTGCCTATAAAATAAATAATCCTAGAGGAACATATTTTATCACCTTTGCCACTGTTCAATGGGTTGATGCTTTTACCAGAAAACGTTATGTTGATATTGTTTTAGAAAGTATAAAGTATTGCCAAAAAGAAAAAGGCTTACGGGTTCATGCTTGGTGTATCATGTCTAACCATGTTCATTTGATTGCTTCAACACTACGTCCACAACCTACTTTATCCGATATTTTACGAGACCTTAAAAAATTCACTTCCAATAAAATCTTAGAAGCCATTCAAGATGAACGAGAAATAGAAAGCAGAAAAGGCTGGATGTTATGGTTATTTAAAAGTGCGGGGGAGCGTAATCCAAACAATACATATTTCCAATTCTGGAGACAAGACAATCATCCTGAAGAGATTTTTTCAACAAAATTTATGGAAAGCAAATTAGAGTATATTCATAACAATCCTGTAAAAGCTGGCTTAGTAGAAGAACCGTGGGAGTATTTACTTTCATCTGCAAAAGACTATATGACTAATAGAAAAGGATTATTAGAGATTGATTTTGTTTGAAACACGTGTTTCGCAGTCAGAGACTGCTTTTTATTGAGCGTTCCAAGTCTCTAGACTTGGAACAGCACAGTTGTAGATGCAATGAAAACTAATGACATTAATGTGTTATTTGACAAGGATTTTTGGAGTAATAAGACATGGGAACTCGAAAAAATCTTATGTAGTATTTTAGATGTTGATAAACCAAATTTAGTATGGGGAACAGATGATTACAAAAAATACATATTGTCGTTAATTGAAAGATGAAAAATTCCCTATTGGTTCCAAATTCCTAAACTTAGAACAATAAATAAAATGCAGTCTCAGACTGAAAAAATACAAATAAATCCCTCGCTGTTCCAAGTTTAACAACTTGGAACAAAAAATAAAATGCAGTCTCAGACTACAAGCAAGTAAAGCAATATAATATAGGTTATGTCTATAAAATAAATAATCCAAGAGGAACATATTTTATCCCCCACTAGTGCAATTCTCAACCAAACCATCACTTGTACCAAAAATCACCTCAATTTGTAACTGAGGCTAAAAGGAAAGAACTATTTTTGGGCATCGAAAACATGTTGTTTTAGTTTAAAACTGAAACGGTTATGGGTACAAGTGACGCTTCGCTTGACGCTGGATTCGTATTCAGAAGTTTAAAATAATTAATATTATAAAGTACGACAAGGCTTTGGCATATTAGTGAGTTAGCGGTAATTTTGCCTTAAAAAATTTAATGAAAATAAAAGCAAAATCATCTTTCAAAGATGAACAAAAAGATAAAGATTACTTTGAAAATTGGGTTAAAGAATTAGAAGTAAATAACCAAAGAGTTTATGAAAAATTTGAAGTTAAAACTAGTATTGGTAAAACTCAAGTTTATGGTTTAAACACTAAAGAAGAACATATCGAAACCCTTGTTATCTTTCCCGGAGCCAGAACTACTTCATTAATTTGGGATTTTGACAAAGGTTTAGATAATTTAAACCTTAAAATAAGAATCTATCTAGTTGAAACAAATGGGTTACCAAATTTAAGTGATGGAGATACTCCTGATATTAAATCATTAGGATATGGGATATGGGCTGCCGAAGTTTTAGAAAAGTTGAAAATAGAAAAAGCGTTTATCGCAGGTGCTTCATTTGGAGGGTTAATTTGTATGAAACTTGCTATTGTAAAACCTGAAATGATTAAAGCTGTTTTTTTACTTAATCCGGGCTGTCTTCAACCTTTTTCACTGACTTTAAAAAATCTGTATTTCAATATTTTACCAATTTTAAGGCCTATACCAGCAAATGTTTTAAAGTTTTTAGACAAAGCCGTTTTTGCTAAACCAAATCATAAATTATCTCAACAATCTGAAAAAATGTTAGTAGATTATGAGGTTTTTGCAATAAGTCGATACAAGGATAATACCCAGAAACCTTATTATATGGATAAACAATTAGCAGAAGTTAGTGTTGAAACATATTTACTTGAAGGAAATAAGGATTTATTATTCCCTTTTGAAAAATCAATTGAAAATGCTCAAAAACATATTCGTAACTTAAAAGAATATATCGTATTTGAAAATGTTGGACACGGAATAGAAACCTATAATAAAGCAATAAATTATATAGGAGAAAAAATAAAAAACTATCGCTAAAAATAATGTTTAAGTATTGACTGGCAAACTCTAGCTATACTTCGCCAAGTTATAAACCGTCAAAACCTTACCTATGAGCAGTATCCTGAAATTCAATTGGAATTATTTTATCGTAGCATCTTTGTTATTTATAGTAGAAGTGCTTATTGCCATGTTTGCTCATGATCAATTCATTCGCCCTTATTTTGGCGACTTTTTAGTTGTCATACTAATTTATTGTTTTGTAAAGTCCTTTCTGGATACTCCTGTTTTTAAAACAGCCATAGCAGTTTTAGTTTTTTCTTTTACCCTAGAGATTTTGCAATACTTTGATATTGTCACCAAAATGGGTTTAGGACATTCAAAATTTGCCAGAACTGTTATAGGAACTTCGTTTGAATGGATTGACTTAATTGCCTATACGCTTGGAATTGCTTTTGTGATTTATGTGGAGAAGAGGTTCTCCACAATTAATGCGAGAAAGAGCCAAACACTTAGGTGATTTTTTAAGCATCTTCATAATGGCTAATGATTTTTGACATCATTAGCCCCTCGCTGTTCCAAGCCTTAGAGCTTTGAACAATAAATAAATTGTAGTCTCAGACTACAAAACAAACTTAATAGCGATTACGCCAAATAATTCCTACTCAAAATACGACTCCTTGGGAATCAAACAATTTTAAGGAAGCTTCTTGTCTGTCTATAAACATTTTAATCCTTCGTATTTTTTATTTACTTGCACATGCAATATCTCTTCTATGTGTAAAACTAAACAATTTGATAAATGAAATTCTTTTTACAAATCAGCAATAAAACAGTAGTTTTTCTTCTATTTTTCACGGTATGGACTGACATGATTTTACCCAAACAATTTAAAAATAGTGGATTGGCATTTTGGATTTGGACAATGTTTCTTTTAAGTTGGTTCTATTTCGCATTTAAACATTTATCTTCTATTTCAGACAAAAATATTAAAATTAAGCTATCATATAATTTTGCATTAATATGGTTAGTGATTACTTCAAGCTTACGTAGGGGAATTGGGTTTAACCTAGTTCTTTTTGGTTATTTTAATTTGATATGCTACATTTATTTAGCTGTTATATTAACAATTTATTTATTAAGATTGGAACAAAATAAGAAAGTAAATATTAAATCAATTATGACTTTTCTTATGGTATTTATTCTACCGATAGGTGCATGGTGGATTCATAAAAGAATCCAGAAAGTTGTTTTAGATCATTATAATCTACAAGCGGTTTTAAACCTTTAAGCTTTGAATAAAACAATCAAATTTATTACTACTGCCCTACCTCTAATGCTAGAAAACACAAAACAACATATTTATATTAACACTCATCATGGACAAACAAACAGTTAAATATATTATAGACCATTATTTCCACCTTTTAAAAGACAAAGAAAAACTTGCTTGGCAACATTACAGTTCTAACATAAAACTTGAAGAAAACAAAAATTCAACAATAGCTGAAATGTACCAAAAATATGGGTGGCTTACTGAATACAAGGATGTATTAGATTTATTAAAAGATGGCTATGATAACTTTGAAGAAAATACTGCAAAAAAGATATTATCAGCACATGAAGGTAAAATATTTTTTAATAGATGTCCCAATTGTGGTTTACTCGCACGAACACCTAAAGCAAAGCAATGTAGGTATTGTCTGCACGACTGGCATGATTCGTAAGCAACTTTGAAAATAAATGATATCTATCAGTCATACTATCTTTAAATGAATCTACATTAAGCACAACACAATGATTCGCTACAACATCAATTGGTTAACTGATAAATTTGAAAATGGTGACATTTTGAAATTTATATACTTCTGGGGACATACTAATAAATACAATGAGACTGTTGGAAAATTCTGTTTTAGTCAATGGTTTCGCTGCCCTTTCACCGTTAACGATGTTACTTATAAAACATCAGAACATTGGATGATGGCTCATAAAGCATTGCTGTTTGGTGATAAAAACAATTTTGATAAAATAATTCTTTGCGACAAACCAGGAGAAGCTAAAGAGCTGGGGAGACAAGTAATGGGATATGACGAACAAATTTGGAATGATAAAAAATTCGATATTGTAAAACTTGGAAATATTCATAAGTTTAATCAGCATCCTCTTATCACTGATTTTTTGTTGCAAACAGGAAGTAGAATTTTAGTAGAAGCGAGTCCAGTCGATACAATATGGGGAGTTGGATTATCGCAAGATAACAATGACATTGAAAATATTTATACTTGGCGTGGTCAAAATCTACTTGGTTTTGTATTGATGGAGACAAGAGACTTTTTAAAAGAATTTGGGCATTTCAAACCTCTTGAAAATGCTATGCAAGCACCTTGGATAAAATTTCCTAATATTAATGACAAAGATTGTTTTTGGCGAATGGGGCTTGGAGAGGAATACTTATTTCAATTTAGTAAGTATTATTTAGGGCTGAACGAAAGAGATAAAACTATTTACAAATTAACTAATCCCTCCCCTTACGATTGGACAAACTTTTATCTTTAATTAGTGTAAATGTTAATAGGAAAGATTTATTTAATAGCTAATTTTCAAACAACGACTTTAATATTTCAACTCCATGAACACACAAAACGCTGTATATATTGCTCAAAGTCTTGATGGATACATTGCCGACAAAAATGGTGGTATTGCTTGGCTAGATTCCATAGCCAATCCTGATGGTGATGATATGGGTTATTATGCTTTTTTCAACCGTATTGATGCCCTCGTAATGGGTAGAGTAACCTTTGAGACTGTTTGCGGTTTTGATTGTGAATGGCCTTATAACAAACCTGTTTTTGTATTGAGTAATACCATTGCTAAAATTCCTGAAAGCCATCATCAGAAAGCATTTCTCGTAAAAGGAACATTGACAGATATTCTTTCGCAGATACACCAAAAAGGATATACTCGATTATATATAGATGGCGGAAAAACTATTCAGCAATTCCTAAAAGAAGATTTGATAGATGAAATGATTATTACAACTTTTCCTATCTTACTTGGTGGAGGTTTCCCCCTTTTTGGTGACTTACCTCAACCCTTATCTTTTGACGTACAATCTTCTCAAATCTTTTTGGGCAATTTAATTCAAACACACTTTATTAGGAAAAAACATTGAAACTCTTTAGACATTAAAGAAGGCTTTCTCATGGTATTACAAATAAGTTAGCTTGAAAATAAAGAATATAATATCAGTTATGCAATAAGTGTAATTTTAAGGTTTTCCCTTTAGTAAAAATACCGTTTAATAAATATACCCCTCTATCACTTGGAAATATTTTGAATTAAGATTATGTTTGAAATGTCATTCGACAACACTTCCAAATACCACTGCATTAAGATACTCCACTTGCCATCTCAAAAAAGATTTATTAAAAAAAATTAAATTCACAAACAACCTTTTCCCCAATAATTACGTATCTCAAATTAAAAGAAGTTTTTAACTTTTAAATTAATATAACAAAACAATCAGCGAACATGAATACAATATTATTAATCCATAGTGTACTTGCAGTGTCTATTTATTTTTTCATGCAAAAAATAAATAAAATACTTTCTCCTAGAGTTAGTACATTTACAGTGAACATTTTGTTGATTGTCTTTAATGTGTTGGTTCTTATCATGATTCCGATTTGCCTTGGGGAGATATTGCGAGTGTCTTTGGGCGAAAATGAAGAACAATCTGAACAAGAACAATTATTGATATTTGCTCCTCATATTCTAAGCTTTTCAATGAACCTTTACAATTTGTTTATCGCTAATAACAAACAGTTAGGTAATGATTCACAAATTGTTTCTAAAGAAATATTTTAATTCAAATAGTTTCATAGCGGCTAAATATCGGCGACTGCTATTGCCTTAGCTACATTTGGGGTAAAATGATCACAAAACCCTATTTCAATTTTTATCCTTAGGGAGGGACTTTGCTCACTAAGGATAAAAATTGAAGCTTAACTGAATTGCTACTGAAGCGACTACCAATGATATGATGTTCTTCAGAGAACATTATCCTCTATTTATCTTTCAAATCCTTCGTTACTTTTACATACCCTATCACTTCGTTCTCATTATTGTGTATCGCCGTCAGTACTACAGAACTCCAGAAGTTTGTCTTATCTTTTCTAAGCCTCCACCCTTCATGATAAGCTCTACCATGTTTTCTAGATTGCTCAAGGAATGAATTAGGAAATCCCTTTTTAATATCTTCTTCACTATAAAAAACATTAAAACTTTTACCTATTATTTCTTGGGCAGTATATCCTTTTATACGCTGTGCACCTTTATTCCATCTTTCAATAATTCCTTTATCATCTAATAATATAATTGCATAGTCTTCTATTTCATCAATCATTCTTCTATTTCGTTCTTCTGATATATTGAGCGAGTTTTGTACCTCTCTAATATCCGTTAGGTCGCGGGTTATTTTAATATATCCTATCACGTCGCCAATCTCATTGTGAATACTGGTGATAATGACGCTTGCCCAAAATTGCGAACCATCTTTTTTTATCCGCCAACCTGCATTTCTAGCCACTTTGTTAAGTCGTGCCTCTGCTAATAATGTTTCCGGTAGTTTATTTTCCCTATCAGTCGCCGAGTAAAAGTTCCTAAAGTTTTTGCCAACAATCTCGGCGGACGTATAGCCTTTAATTTTTTGAGCTCCTATATTCCAGTTTTCAATATTTCCTTTTACATCTAATAGCAGAATGGCGTAATCTTCAATCTCTTCAATGGCTTTGTTTAATTGCATGATTTTGAAATCCTTATTGCCCATTGATTCATTCACTATCGAATGGATTTTATTATCCAAAATACTGGTTGCATCCAGCATCATCTTTATCCATTCTTCATCTACTTCATACAAACCGTCTTTAATTAAATTAACCAACCCCATAATTGATGTAAGCGGATGGCGAACTTCATGAGATTGTAATTGGGCAATTTGTCTCATAGAGATATTCTTTTCTTCTATCTCCTGATTTTTTTGTAGCAGTCTCTTTTGACTCAGCTTTAATTCCAATAAACAAACTACCTGCTTCGACAGCACTTCTAGCGTCAATCGTTGCAATTCTGTCAAATCGTTAGGCCTTACGTCAAATAAACATAAAGTCCCTAGCTTGTGACCACTACTCATGACCAAAGGAGCACCTGCATAAAAGCACAAATTGGGTGCAGTATGGACTAATGGATTACCATCAAATCGATTATCCTTGGTGGCATCATTGATAATTAGTATCTCATCTTGCTGTATGGCATACTGACAAAACGACGTTTCGCGAGGTGCTTGTCTTTCATTTACCCCTGATGATACTTTTATCCAGTTAACATTCTCCCCAAGTAGGGTGATAAGCGAAATAGGTATTTCGCATAATCGCGAAGCTAAATCTGTAATTTGTTGAAGTTCTGGTATGGCGTCAAAATCAAGTTGTAAGTACGCATTTACTTCTTGTAATCTATTTAATTCATACTCATTCATAACATAATGATGTTTTTATGTGGTTTTATAACAAATTATGAGCAAATATTCGACCAAAATAATTCAAGGCTCTTTCATTGTCATAACTAATAACAAGGTAATGTCTGAATGACACCTTCTTTAAAATTGAAATCTAATTATACCCGCTGTAATTTAGAAGTGGGCATATATTGTTAAAATAACGTACAATTTATAATATAATATAACACAATTGGGTAATTTTACTTAATCGCTGATTAATTTAATCTAACGACTAATCAACAAAAATTGCCCACCAAAACCAAAGGCTTGATGGGCAATTTTTGTTTTATTAATGATGTATTATCGACTAGTATTTGAATACTTTTCCTCCTGCTAATACTTCTTGTGTTTTCTCATCAAAAGTAACTTTCAAGCCTGTTCTGTAAGCAGCGTTCGACATGATTGTTGCGATTGAGTGTGAATACCCTGCTTCAATTGGTGCATGGCTTTGCTTACGTGAACGTACACATTCCATCCAGTTTTTAATGTGGGCAAACGTCAACGGGTCGCCACCAGTGTTTGCATCTGAAGCTACTTTTTGTCCTTCAAGCTTCATTGGTGCCAATAGGTTAGCTTTCAAGCCCATTGTTTTGGCATGACCTTCTGTTAAGCCTCCTGTTGATGAAATTTCGTTAGTATCCAAGTTAATCATACCACCGTTTGAGTAATATAATTCTTTCGTCTCACCTGCTGAGTTAGAGAAACGTGAAGTAAACTGTACTTGGAAGCCTGATTTAGGGTCATCTAATGGGCCGTAATCAAATACTACTGTTAGCGTATCTGCATTCGAACGACCATCTTTCCACTGATAGATACCACCGTTGGCTACTACACTTCTTGGGTGTGGTAAACCTGTAAACCAGTGTACTGTATCAATTTGGTGACTCATCCATTGTCCTGGAATTCCAGAAGAATATGGCCAGAATAAACGGTACTCTAAATATTTACGTGGGTCAAATGCTTCGAAAGGACGGTTCATTAAATAACGTTTCCAATCTACATCTGTTTCTTTTAAGTTTTTAACTAATTCTGGTCTTCTCCAACGTTCTGGTTGGTTTACATTCCACATCAATTCTACCATCACAATCGGGCCAAATTTACCTGATTTGATAAAATCTTCAGCGGCAAAGTAGTTTTCACCACTTCTACGTTGGGAACCAATCTGAACAATTTGCTTAGACGATTTCACTGCTTTTAATACCGCACGTGCATCTTCCATGGTTTCAGCCAATGGTTTTTCGGTATAAGTATCACAACCAGCTTTTACAGCTTCTACCGTGTGCAAAGCATGTTGAAAATCGGCAGTTGAGATAAATACTGCATCCACCATTTTAGAATCATAAAGCTCTTCATTGTTTCTGAATACCTTTACGTCGCTACCCAATTGTTTATCTAAGAAAGCCTTACCTTCTTCTCTACGACGGTTCCACAAATCAGAAAGAGCCGTCATTTCAAAGTTCATTTCTTTTTGTAAAGCCTTGAAAGGTCCTACATGAGAAGCTCTGTGACGGTCAGAAAAACCTACACAACCTACTCTTACACGGTCGTTTGCACCGATAATTTTAGCGTATGATTTTGCACTAAATGTTAATGCTCCCAAGGAAGCAAAGGTTGTTTTTTGGATAAATTCTCTTCTTTCCATAGTTTATTTGTTTTATTAAGTAATTGGTGATTAGTGATTGGTAAATAGTGATTTGAAGTTCAATGAGTGATTAGTAATTAGTTAATAGGGATTAGATTTTATAAGACTTAAAATTCTAATCACTATTTACCAATCATTAGTCAAAAAAAAACACTAATCACCAATTACCAATCACTAATCACAAAAAATCACAATGTTTTAATCTTAATATTCTTAAATGATACATTATTGCCGTGGTCTTGAATAAGGATGTTTCCTTTTTCTCCAGCACCAAAGCCATTGTATTTCTCGTATTTACTTCTTGCTACCAAAGCCTTGAAAATATTACTATTACGTTCATATTCTACCACTTTGAAACCATTTAACCAGTGTTGTACAATGTTGTTTGGATATACGATTACCCTAGCTTGGTTCCATTCGCCAATTTTACGTTGGAAACGCTTATCTAATTTATACGAAGGTATTAAATCATACAAGCTACTCATAGTTCGGTTACCTACCGATCCCATTTTTGCATCTGGATGTTTTTCATCATCTAATACTTGATATTCTAACCCGATTCCAGATTTACCATTAGAATCAAACGCTTCGTTTACAAAGTATTTCACGCCAGAGTTCGCACCTTCTGTCAATTTAAATTCAAAAGTTAATTCAAATGCCCCGTACTGTTCGGTACTTACAATATCGTTACCTGTTTCAGAGCCATCAGACGGACTCACATTGATTGTTCCATCAATTACTTTCCAGTGAATATCAGGCATTTTTTCTTGGTGAACACCTCTCCAACCTGTGAAATCCTTACCGTTGAATAATAATTTTACGCCTTGTGCTTTTTCTTGTTCAGATAACGTATTTAACGTTAAATTAATCACTGGCGTATTATCCGTCGGGCGAGGCTTTAAATTTTCAGTCTGGATTTTGATGTTCTTCCAGCTTATTTCCATGCCTTCTTTCATGTCTCCATAAATAGCATGCACTTGCAAGGCGATAAAGCCTTTTGCGGTCATGTCATCTACCAAGTTTGAAACTGGTACATCGTTTACCCAAGTACGAATTACATTCCCGATGGCTTCGATGCGGTATTTATTCCACTGCCCATGTAATTTAAAGGCTTTCTTACCTTCTGGATTGATGTTTGGAATATACAACCAGTCACGGCGACCTTCATCATAAATTCCACCAGACCACGCACGCTCTGAAGGGTCAACCTCTGCTTGATAGCCGTGTACTCTACCATTTTGATAATCTGGGCTAGACAAACTTCTGAATTGAATACCAGAATTCATACCGTCAGCTACTTTAAGCTCTAGTTCTAAAATAAAATCGCCGTAATCGCTTTCGGTACATAGAAATGAATTAGGCGTATCCTTTACGGTAGTGCCTACAATCTCTCCATTTCTTACACTGTATTTAGCTTTTCCTCCTAATTGCTTGAAACCTTTCAAGGTTTTACCATCAAACAAATTAGTCCATTTTTCTTTTTGAGCAAATGACGAAAAAGATAAAATACTGATAATAAATAAAATACTTAAAAACTTTTGTCTCATTGTTTTATTATAAAATTAGATTTACTGTTATAAAGAATACAACATAATTTTTATACTGGATTTTATGAAAGAATATTGGAGGGTCTGTAGGGTATCCTCTTAAGTAGCATATTTTCGTAATATTTAATGGACAGAAGTTGCAATTATATTTTGTTTATACCCAAAAAACAATATTACCTTTCGCAAAACCTTACTTTTCTTCACTAGGCGTGCCCGTCAGACACAAGAAAAGTAACCGTATGGCGAACCGCAAAAGAAAGTCAAGAAATTCCAATCGCAACGGCGACCCGTCTCGCTCCGCTCAAACAGTGGAATTTCGCTAAATGCTGACGCTTAAATGGTATAAAACTTTTACGACAGTTTTTAAATAAATAGCCTAAGCTCTTAATTTTATTCAACTGTGTTTTCCACAATATTAAATTTTACAGGTTTAGGGAGTTATTTAGACTAATTACAAAGTAATTATTGACTTTTAGTATTTTTAAAACTAGCTTTGTTTATTATTTATAATAAATCTAAATAAATATTCATTTTAAAAGATTGGATTAAAGAAAATGAAGAATGCTTGGTGTAAATAGCAATGTTATCAATATTCCATCAGCATAAACAAAACGCTGTTTGTAGCGCGTATTTATATAAAAAACTAACCATGAAACAACAATATACTTTTCGGAAATTCATTTATGATATTCACTTGTGGCTTGGTCTACCTAGCGCAATTGTGTTGTTAATCATGTGTTTGACGGGTACACTATATGTTTTCCAAAAAGATATTACGCAATGGGTAGATAAAGACAAATTCAAGATTCAGTTACAAGCAGGGGCAAAAATGCTCCCTGCCAATCAATTAGCGAAAGCCGTTGCCAAGGAGAAAAATGGGAAAGTAACCCTTATTCAGGTTCCTCAAAATGCTGATGAAGCATGGACTTTTACTGTCTTACCCAAAAAAGACAAAAAAGCAGAGAAAGCCAATGACGATAAAAAAGTAGCAAAGACTTCTAAAGATAAAGCTGAAAATGAGAAAGTAGCTCCTAAACAGGAAAAAACAAAGAGCTATCTGGTAAATCCATATACGGGTGTAATTCAAGGCGATGCCCAAACGCCTACTGCTGAATTTTTCGCTACGGCTTTAAAACTGCATAGATGGTTATTGATAGAAAACCATGATATTGGAGGAGTAATAACAGGTGTGGCATGTATCATGATGATTTTTCTACAAATTACTGGACTAATGTTGTGGGCACCCACTAAAATAAAAAACTGGGGAAAATTTAGTGCTTGGAAACAGGGATTCAAGATTAAAACAGATGCTAAATTCAAGCGCATAAATTTTGATATGCACAAAGCCTTAGGCTTCTATGCCTTTATTTTTGTTACGATAATGGCTTTGACGGGGCCTTACTTTGCCTTTACATGGTACAAAAATGCCTTTGCCCAAACATTGACTGGCAAAAAACCTAGTCCAAAAGAAACTTCTGAACAGTCTGTTTATATAAATGACCAAACTAAACCTCTGGCGTTTGAGAAAATCGTTGATAACATAAACGCCATTTATCCCTATCAAGGCACCACCCGCATTACATTGCCCAAAGATTCTGTAGGGACTGTAAATGTTTTGAAATACAAATCGGGTTTCTTGACTTCTGCGGGTATAGACCGTGTGACCTTAGACCAATATTCGGGTAAGGTAATTGTCCTGAGTCGGTATGCCGATAAAAGCCTTGGTGAAAAAATTGTATCCTCCGCCAAGCTTATCCACACAGGCGAATTGTTTGGTACTTTTTCTAAAATACTCTATTTCATAGCCTGCCTAATTGCTACAAGTTTACCCGTAACGGGTTTCTTGATTTGGTGGGGTAGAAATGGCTATGGAGTAAAAAAGAAAACATCAATTACTAAGAAAACTATGAAAGAAGTTATTACTTCATAGAATATAGGTTGTTTTTAGTTTTACCCAAACGGCAACCACCCCCAAGCTTCTCGTTCAGAGAAGTAAATTTCATCGAGTGATAAAAACTTTCCTCTGAAAAGGTAGCAACTTTTTCAGAGGCTAGAAAAGTCGTTGCTACAGATGAGGTTTCTTTTATTTTTTTAAGGTTTTTCAACCATGAAAAACGCATCACAATCGTATCCTTAACAATTAATCAGCATGAAATATTTATTACTTTTTGCCCTGTTTTTGGCATCATTAACAGGTACTTTTGCCCAGAATACTGGGAGTGTAGCAGGTCGCATTATATCTGTAGATAGTATTCCATTAGAGCTAGTTTCTGTCTCTATCAAACAGTTGAACAAGGCGACACTCACCAATGTTGACGGACAGTATCAGTTTGCTAATGTCGCATCAGGCAATTATACTGTAACGATTCAGATGCTTGGCTTAGCAGAAAAAAACATTGCTATACAAGTAAAAGCTGGTGAAACCGCTACGTTGAACTACCAACTTACTGAAGAGAACATTCATGCTTTGCAGGAAGTAACCGTAGTGGGAAGTGCCAACAAGTTTTCGCACAAAGAAAGCGTATATATAGCTAGGTTACCCCTTAAAAACCTAGAGAACCCACAGGTATATAATACAGTACCTAAAGCACTGATTCAAGAACAAATGGCTGTTGACTTAGGAAGCATAGGCAAAAATGTGCCTGGGGCGGGTATTCCGATGTTAGCTAACCAAGGTAGAGTAACCTTTCGCTCTAGAGGCTTTGAAACAGAACCCAATGCCCGAAATGGTGTAGCTGGACAAGCATTTTCATCTATAGACCCTGCCAATATCGAACGTGTAGAGGCTATCAAAGGGCCATCTGCTACGCTATTCGGTACTAGTGTATCTAGTAGTTATGGTGGGCTATACAACCGTGTTACCAAAAAACCTTTCAATGGTTTTGGGGGTGAAGTAGGGTATTTTGGCGGAAGCTGGAATTATAACCGTTTAGTATTTGACATCAACACGCCTGTTAATGCTGATAAAACGGTGCTATTCCGTTTGAACGGTGCTACAACTTTTGATAAAAGTTTTCAAGATATGGGCTTTACCAATTCTTTGAGCCTAGCTCCTAGTTTCTCCTATCAGATTACTGATAGACTTTCTTTGTTAGTTGATGTAGAGTTTGGTAAAGCAGAAGCAACATCTGTTGTACGTTTTAACCCTTTTACGGGAAGTAACAAAACGCAATCGATTGTTGATATGAAGTTTCCTTACAATCGTTTATTTGGAGCAAACGATCTTACCTATCAAACAGAAATGATGAATATATTTGCCCAATTCAACTATAAGATTTCGGACAAATGGACTTCACAAACGATTATTTCTCGTGCACGCTCGTCTATCAATGGCTATATCTCAGCATTGAATGGTCGTACAGATACAACATTGAGAGCATCCGTTATCAGAGGCTATACTGCTTTTATTGCAAATGATATTCAGCAAAACTTTATTGGCGATTTCCAAATTGGTAAATTCCGTAATAGATTAGTTGTAGGGTTAGATTATTACAATAACTCAAACTCGTTCGATAGACTTACTATCAACGGACCCACTATCAATTTTATTAATCCAGGAACTACTTATAAAATTACCAAACAAACCATAGACGGCTTGGCATCTACAGGAACTTTACGTGCAGAAAACAATGGTGACAATACTTACGCGATATATGCATCTGACGTATTCAATGTTAACGACAGATTAATGGCAATGCTTAGTTTAAGAGTAGATCGTTATTTCAATCAAGGTGTTTATAACATCAATACGGCCATAACGACTGGTACTTATAACCAAACGACGCTTTCACCTAAATTAGGCTTAGTGTATCAATTGGTAAAAGATAGAGTTTCTTTATTTGGTAACTACATGAATGGCTTTTTCAACAGAAATGGCTCGGATGCACAAGGAAATTCATTTAAACCAGAACAGGCTAATCAACTTGAATATGGTGTTAAAGCAGATGTACTAAATCATAAATTAGTAGGTACCATTAGTTACTATGATATTCAGGTAAAAGATGTGTTGAGAACAGATCCCAAAGATGCCAATTATTCAATTCAGAATGGTACACAACAGAGCAAAGGGGTAGAAATTGAACTTACTGCTACTCCTTTCACAGGGTTCAACGTCGTAGCTGGTTATGCTTACAACGATAGTAAATATACCAATGCAGATGAAACTGTTCAAGGATTACGTCCTGCTTTATCTGGCCCGCCAAGAACACTTAACTTCTGGGTTAGCTACCGTCTTTCTAAAGGAAACTTAAAAGGTTTGGGTCTTGGTTTTGGTGGTAACGCTGGTAGTTCGTCTTTCCAAACCAATACACAAAAAGCAAAAGTTATCATACCTTCTTATACCATGTTTGATACTACTGTTTTTTATGACCACAGCAAATTCCGTATAGGCTTTAAGGTTGATAACTTAACAAGCGAACAAGCTTGGTCAGTACGCCTAACCCCACAAGCTCCTGCTAAATTTACAGGAAATGTTACGTTGAAGTTTTAGTAGGTAGCAACAAAAACTTTATTCTTCAAAGAAATAGAGGCAAATCATGAGTCATCCCGAATTTTCCCTAAATTTTTGCACTTTGGAGACAATTTGAGAGGTTTTCTATTTATTATTGTCTAGTCCTTACTTTTCTTTCCTTGATGAAAGAAAAGTAACCGCGCGGCGGACCGCAAAAGAAAATCAAGAATTCCTAATCGCATCGGCGAACCGACTCGCTACCGCTCAAACAGTAGGAATTCGTTGTTCATCAATCATAAAAAAGCGGTCGAAATTAGTTTTTCGACCGCTTTTTTATGATTTTAAAATTCGAGATGACTCATGTTTAATAACAATTAATGGTCACCAGAATTTCCACCAAGGTTTTATGTTCTCAGGTAATTGGCAATCATTATTCATATCGCAGTTATCATATTAGCCACGAAAAATACCGAATGTACCTTCATTGCTATATAATGTAATAAAATCTATTATTGAGTCACCTATATAATTCCTTTGGGGCTTATTATAGTCTTCCTGTTCATAAGTCAAATAAAAAAATTTATACTTATTCTTGTCGTATAGGTCTATTTCAAGTCCACAGGTTTCTGAATAAATCAAATATTCTGCAAAAAACAAATATTCACCTACGTTGTCGTTATCTTTTTCAACTTCATTGATTGGTATTATATTGAAAATCAAATCGTCACCTTCCAACCCGTTTGAGAAAGTATAAAACTCAACCAAATCATCTGGCAGTTTTATACCAAGCGTTTTTTCAATTTCATGTAATTCTTTAATGCTAATACCTTTCTTTTTATCAACTTTAAATTTAGCGGTTGAATTTATTGTGTTTAACAAGTCAGAAATGTTCATCGTTAATTGATTGTATTGAAGAGCTTTTCATACTGTGAAAACTCTCAATATATAGAAAATGCAAAACCATTGAAATATGCTATTTAGTAAACATCAATCGAAGGTTAAAACTAACTTCCGAGTATCAATCCAGTACTATTTTTTTTACAAACCCCACAATATTCTGCTTCATTTTGGCTATTATTACACCATTTACAGCCTCTTGGATTAAGTAATGCAAAATTGGAAATGATAAAGTATCCCATGATTGGCGTTATGACCAAACATATTAGTAAGGCAACGAAAAAGTTTATTTTCCTATTTTCACTTTCTTGTTTACACATTAAGATTGTAATTATCAAATAAGCAATTGGGAATATTAAAAGGAGATAACCCATTGTATTACTTTATTATTAATTAGTGATTTAATTGATTTTGTCAGCATAAAAGTAATTTCTGTGATTACTCTTAACACTTAGTGTGTTACTGAAACTAATCTTCTAATATCTAAAGTAATAATTTATTTTTAATAATTAAAAGGGATGTAGGAAGATGGGACTCAAAATCCATCTACCTCTCTTGGCGTATTAGGGGTTGTTACTTTTTATTTTTGCTACTCTTTTTTTAATAAGCCCCTTCCTTTCTATTAGCTGGTGACTTAAGTCACCAGCTAATAGAAAGGAAGGGGTATTAACAGACTTTTGCTTGGCTTAGTATTTCACTACGTCAAGGTGAACTGCAATGTTACATTGCAAAAATGCAACGCATTTTATAAGTTTGTTAAGTTGCGGACTCGGCGTACTATTCAAATTTGAACTATTAGAAATAATGATAATACTTACTGATAAAGATTTAGAAATTTTAGTAAACAATTCTCTTTCTAATCGTGAAGAAATATACAACAAAATACATTTTAAAGTCTCTTTTGAGGAATTTAAACAAATCTTATTTTCACTAAAAGATGATGTTGAGCATATTGATTTATTTTCTATTATTTATTGGCTTTTACCTCATTCCATGAGTAAAAATGAATTTGAAGAATTAAACACCATTTTTTTAAAAGAGAAATGGCATAATGGTCATGATGATATGGTTGGAATGTTTCAAGTTTATTTCTATGATAATCCTAAAAATATTGATACAATTTTGCATATAATGAATGATTTACCTGAATTTTATAGATATGATACTTGTTTAAAACACCCCTTTATTCGCAAGTGCATTTATGCTATTGGTGCACAGCCAGAACCTTATAATATACAAGCGTTAGAAGCTTTGCTAGAAAAGGAAACAGAAGAAGAGCTTATAGAATATTTAGAAGAACAGATTGAAACAAGAAAAACTGATGGGCGTTGGGAAGCGAGGAGACCAAGGAGTGATTATTAATAAAATTAAGTTTTGCAATCATGAGTCATCCCGAATTTTGAAATCTTTAAAAACTCAATATTTTAAAAGAAAATTCGGGATGACTCGTGTTTACTTTTTCAAAGGATGCCCCAGCCAAATCATTATCAAGGGCATTAATAAAAGGGAATTTCGATTAAAGCCGTTTTTATATTATTGGTATTTAATGCCATAGCCATAATTAGCAAAATGGTTACTGCATTCAGTAAATTACCTGCAAAATAGGTTTGGGGAAACAATACCAACAAACATATTGCTAATGATACTATTCCTATCGGAAAAACAAAGCCTTGGCTTAAACCGATGTCAGAGAGCATTTTAGTTTCTTCGGGTTTCATGCTCATCGTAAGAGCAGACCATGCATGTTTGGCATTTAAAAACACTGTAATGGCTATCAAGATTCCGCTAATGATTTTCATATTTATTGCTTTTTGTTTGATTGTAACTATAACACAAAGATTATACTTTATTAACAAAAAGTACTTGCGAAAATCAAAGGAGGATTTGCAAAAAACAAAGAAAAAAATAATTCAACTAACCCCTTGCTTGAATTATTTTTTCACTGCATCAAGCAAGGGTAAAAAACTCATCCCTCACAATTCAACTATCAAAGCCCCACCTTCCCATCTGCCCAATATGGTTGTGTATAAATGTTTTTACTAGATACACCTTTGTCTTTTAGTGCTTTCCTAAAATTTTGAATTGACTTGGCATTGCCCATCAAATAAAAAAATCCGTTCTGCCATAATTGCCAAATTTTGTCGTCCAATTTGTTTAAAGTCTCAATAGCAAACTCAGCTCTGTTGACTGATTTGGGGACGGTATCCACCATCAATCCTAATGATTTTGGCACTTCTAATGATGTATTGTCTAGTTCTAAAATACCTAGATAATTGTTTTCACTATGATTAATTTCGTCTTTGATACTTTTAAACACGCTAATGCAAGATTCATCGCCAAAAAAGAATTGATATTTTGCTTCCTGTTTATAAATATTGAAGCCTCTTGGCAAACCAACGGTTACGTGGTCGCCTACTTTTATGTTTTCAATAAAATGGCTTCCCGGACCATTACTGTGAAGATGGAAAATCACTTCAAATATTCCTAAGTCACTATCCCATTTGCTGGGGGTGTAATTGCGGTAATTGGTTTCATCTATTCTAATGAAGATGGCTTGTCCAATTTTGAATTTCACTTGGGGAAAGTCTCCCTTAAACGTAATGATTTTTACGTTGGGACTTGGCATGACAGTTGAAACAACGTTTACTTTGCAGATTTTACTGCTAAACGTTAATTCCATAAAGTCGCCTATTATTTTGGGTATCGACGGCATATTTTTCTTGTATTAATTCTCTCACAAAATTGATACAAAAACAGCCATAAATGGTTGAATATGCCATGGAGATGATAGGACTATTCACGGAATTTATTCCGAAATCCCAAAGGAGTTTCGTTACTTATTTTTTTGAATAGCCTTGAAAAATAGGAATGGTCTTTAAAGCCTAAATGATAGGCAATTTCCTTCACTTCGTTTTCGGTATAATACAAAAGCCTTTGTGCTTCTAAAAGCATTGCATTTTGTAGCCAATAAGTAACAGATTTCCCTGTGGTTAAACTCACACAGTCGTTCAGGTGTGTAGTGCTAATGTTTAGCTCTTTGGCAAAAAAAGAAGGGCTTTCTAAAAAGTTGTTTTTAGCAATTAACTTTTTGAAATTGGTCGTAATCAATGACGATTGATTTTTACGTTCTGGTGTAGGTATTTCTGATGATTGAAATAAATTTGAGAATTGATACACCAACGCATTAAAAAGTCCATTGATAATTTGTGTATTGTATAACTGATTTTTGGTAAAAACACTTTTCAATAAAGCAATGTTCGCCATCAGGTCTTCTTGTAGAACTTCCTCTATTTTTTTTACTTGTTCAGAAATCTTCAAATTTTGAAAGATTTCTGAACAAAGATTGGGAATTAAAAAGGGAGCAATACTGATAAAATATCCTGAGGAACCTGCTGATACTTGCTGGACAGCATGAATCTGAAAAGGCTTCATCAAAAGCACACTTGGAGACTCTATTTCAATATTAACGGTATCGCATTGCATCATTACAGAGCCACTTGTGATTACAAAAAAAATAAAGAAATCGTCTCGATGGACTCCTCTTTTATCCTCATGATAATCAACATCTTCTACAGACAATTTTGCAATATAAATACCTCCAATAGCTTCGCTACTTTGATTAAAAACGGGTATATCGGCTTTTATTTTCAAGGCTTTGCTGTGTTTTTGTGTTGTTGAAATCTACCTTTTCATGGCTAAAGTAATCGTTTATTATTAAAGCTAAAAGGGAGGTGCAAAACAAAGAACATTTACGCTATTTCTGCATAATCAATACGCCAAAAATAGCTTGATTGATATTGAGTTTCTGCTTGGCTTGGTTACGGATAATTACAAATTCTTGTAGATTCAGCTTAGCTTTATCACTACTTACGTACTCTTTCAGGCTTTGAATATTACTGATTTTAACACCATTGATTGTTTGAATGAGGTCTCCTTTGTTGAATCCTAATTTTGTTGCTAAGGCATCGTCCGTAAAATCAAGTAAGGCTACTCCTATTTCATCAAAACCCAGTCCATAAGCTGATAATTCGTCACCTTGGGGTTCTTTTAAACTTGTACCCATCCAAGTAAAAGCACTGTTTGGCTGTGCATGAATAAACTCAGTATTAATATTAATAGTTGGTATTACAGGCGTTTTGGCAATGGCTTTCAAAGAAGGTTTGGTTACTCCAAAATTATCTAATGGAAAATTTACAAATCCTATTTTCAAAGCTGGTGAAGTATCTTTCACCCTAAAATCACCTTTTTCAGGGTTAACAAACATGGCATCCCCATTTAAAGAATGTTCATCACAACCGTTCTGAGCATACCGCTTCATGTTTTCTTGATTAGATACAAAAAAGTTATAGTCTAGTTCTTTCCCCCATTTGCCATTCTGTGCAATAGATTTGTTCATAACGGCAGGCCTATACGCCATAAACACAATATTGTTTTTAAATACATCCCCACTGTTTTGATACCAAACGTGCGGATGTAAACTATTGTTGATAATGATATTGTTGGTAGCAATTCTATCATAGCCTTCACGCATTTTTAGTCCGCCTCTCAACAACAAATTATTATAAATTCTGTAGCTAGTAGAACCATCGTCAAGGTCAATATCCCAACCGTGGTCACATCGCCAACGACTATTTCTTAAAATATTGGGCTCTAGTATATCCCAAAAAGGCAAAGTTGGTTCTTTGGCAACTTCTGCTACAGTTTCGTTGATTTCTGGTGTCCAAAAGCGGTCACGTCCCCACGAGTTAAAACTTCCGTGGTCGCCTGTTTCTAAGACGGTATTAAAAATATCACAATGCTCAATGATATTCCCACCAAAAGTACCTTCGTTGATATTGATTCCAGCACGAGGTACATCATAAATGGAACAATGATTTACTCTGATTTTGTGCGAAATAGCAATATGCACTGGTGCAGTCTGTTTTTCATCACGCCCTGTCATCGTAATCAAACAGTCTTCTACTAAACAATCTTCTGGGAAATTATCGCCTTTTGGCCCTGGTGTTTTATCCAGATGCTTAAAATCTTGATTCCCATATCTAAACAAAGGGCTTCTTACGGTAGCGGGGTCACCCACAAACGCAATTCCGTTGGCACCACTATGATGAATATAACAACCTTTAATGGTAATTCTACGATTATAATTATTCACAAAAATGGTGTTCCCTCCTACTTGGTCAAACTCACAATCTTTAATAGCACAGTCTTCTGCACCATTGAAAACTACGGCTCCTCCGCGATACACCGTCCAGTCTGAACGCAAGAGTGGTTCTTTGTTATCCATAAAAGTCCGAGCCGCATGGCGAAATACAAATCCTTCAAGGCTTATTCCGCTTACAGGTTTTTCTTTAGAACCATTAAATTCAATCAAATGCCTTAGCCGAACCACCTCTACTTTTGCAGTTTTTAAATCTGTTGTTGATGGTGGCATATAATAAAGACTATGTTCATTTTTATTATAAAACCATTCGCCCTCCACATCCAATTCCTCAAAAACATTCTCGACCATTCGATAAAGTGGGTGCATTGCTGAAGGGCGATTATTCTGCCAACCACCTTCGTATTTGAGTGTTCCATCGGGGTTCTTCCCTTGTATCACCCAGTGCATATCACCCCATAAAGCACTGTGCATGGCATGAATATAACCACCTTCTGGATTTACCCAGTTTTGAGTACGGCTCAATATAAAAGGATTAGTGGCTACATCTGCTTTGGCGTTATGGTCTAACTCCCAAGTATCAAATACATTTTTACCCGCAACAGCGTTTGGAAAACGTGCCATTCTTTGACGAACTCCGTTGATATACAACTGGTCGATTGCTACATTATTAGGCACTTGTGCTTTATAAATTCCCTTTTGCCAAGGTTTCCAATTTAGTTTTAGTAACAAACCTCCACTTATGATGGCTTTACCTTCATGCTCGGCTGTATATTTAATGGGTGATGTCAGGCTTTTGCTATCATCGGCAGTAAAATGAACTGTTTCGGGCAAATAGTAAATACCATCCATAAAAATCACATTGACTGGTTTACCAGCTTGTGTTTTACGTGCTAAGGTTTGAGCTTTGGCAAAACTGGCAACTGGTTTCGCTTTTGTTCCTGCGTTTGTATCATTGCCTTTTGGGGAAACATAAATATTTTGTCCAGCACTAAACAAAAGCGTTTTATCAGCTTGTGCATAGATTATTTGGCTACTTAATAGTAGTAATACAATTTTTATAGTTTTCATCAATCTTGATAATTAGCCCTTGATAGTCAACACATTATTTTAATGACATAAGGAATATTTGATGAAAAATACTATTCTACTCCTTTCACTTCCATTTGTAAGGTATAAACCGATTCTGAGGCGGTAATAAATAATATTTTGCGGTCTTTGCCTCCAAAACAAATATTGCCGACCCAATTAGACGGCACTGGAATATTAACCAATTTTACGCCTTGAGGATTATAAATGGTAACGCCTTTGCCCGTCAAATATAAATTCTCTTGGTTATCTAAGGTCATACCATCTGAGCCCATCGGGGCAAAAAGTTGTCTATTTGCCAATGTTCCATCCGCTTGTATTTCGTATCTGTAGGTTTTGCTATCACCAATATCAGCTACATATAAATACTTTCCGTCGGGCGTGCCAACAATACCATTGGGTCTTTTTAAATCAGCATCTACTTCTACAGGTTGACTAGCTCCTTTCGGTAAATAATATACTTTTTGCCCTTCTATATCTGGCTTTTTTCTTTCCCAGTAGTCACGTTGATAATAAGGGTCAGTAAAATAAATACCGCCTTTGCCGTCAATCCATAAATCATTCGGACCATTAGCTTGATGTCCTTTGATATTATCTAACAATACGGTTTTCTCTCCTTTTAAATTAATAGCCCATAGCTCGTTATGCTCGTCGGCACAGGAGATAATGTTACCTTTTTTATCGAAATACAAGCCATTAGAACGCCCCGACTTTTCCATAAAAAGGGTCAATTTACCATCAGTGCTATACTTCCAAATTTTATCATTTGGCTGGTCGGTAAAATAGATATTACCTTTTTTATCGACTGCTGGGCCTTCGGTAAAAGTAAATTGTTTGGAAACTTGCACTAACACAGCCCCTTTTTGAATGAGATTCAAAGAAGAAATATCATCATTCGACTGTGCCAATAATAATTGATTCGACAACAAGAGTACAGCAAGAATATGGCTAAACTTTATCATATATTTTTGGATTGTTAATACTAAAAAAGCAAGTTACAGATTTGCAACTTGCTTTCTGGAAAGATTTGTATGGTTTGGAAAAATCATTAAGGGAAAAATTGCGGATTTGAAGGCAGGGTTTGTATTTTATTGAGCGTTTCAAGTCGAAAAAGGCTTATAACAGCAAAGAAAGTGGCGAATTTATAGCACTAATGTTCAATCGAAAAAATGCACTTGAATCTACCTCTAAACTGTCATAGAAGCACGTCACCCGCCATTGAGCCAAACACCTGTTATGACCAATACTTCTGGTCATTCATTTGTATTTTCGGTTTCAGTTTCACCTTCGTCTGACACCATAAACTCTAAAAATAGTATTTCCGTTTTCGCATGGTCATTTTCGAATTTTATATTCCATCTCTTCTCCATAAATTCAATTAGATTTATTCCTCGTTCTAAGATAGCATCAGGGTGCCAATCTTCATAAGTTGAAACTTCGATTTCTGAATGTGACCCGTCAGAATAACCTTGTCTAATTTTTTCTTTACGTTCGTTGTACCTTGGATTTTTTTTATCTAAGAAACAGTCATTTTGTAAACTTGAATTAATACTTTGTGATAGAGGAAGTAGATTCCCTAATGTTCCTTGGAATATGTTTATTTCTGATTTTTTATATCCTTTAAATGAATCTTTCCAGCATTGGTTGTCGGGCGTTTGAGGAAAAATATGTTCTATTGAAATTTTGTCTTTTTCCCCTTTTACAAATAATTTCCAGTCAATCTTTTGACTACCTCTCTGTCTGACTTTTTCCATTTCATACTCGTATAGAAAATACTTCAAACCATTCCAATAATAGTAGCCTCCTCCATTTTTGAATTGCTTTTCTAAATACTTTTGAAAATGACCATAGTTAAAATATATTTCAGAAGAGTTTTCAGGAGTATAGAATAACCATCTATCCATATTAGCTTGAAGTTTATTTATAATGTCATCAACACTTAATTCATTATTCCTAAACTGTCTTGCTGCTTTATAAAATTCACTATTGCGATAGGAAGAGAAAGCTCTACTTAATCGAAATGTTATAAAAATAAATCTTTCTATTGCCTTAAATAGTTTAATCCTTTGTTTTGAGTCAACATCTTTAGACAAAAACGAAACAGTCACAAGTGGTCGGAAATAAATAATACCAATTCGGTTCAATCGGTCTATCCATAAACTTTCAGCACTTGTCAAATCTGGATTATTCACTGGATTATGCGTGTTGTACCAATGAACAGCCGCAGCTTTCAAGCTATTTACATAATCTTCGATTTCTTTTGGCGAAAGTTTAGAACGAAGTACAACTTTTTCCTCATTACCATTTTCTTCAATATCCTCTTGATCATTTTCTTTTTCTTCTTCTCTAACTTCTTGAAATTCTTGCAACGTGCTTACAATTACTTCTGTTTTCGCATAAATATTCTGTGATGTAAATTTTTGTTCTAAAAGAAAACGAATGTAATCATCCCCTTTTTCCCTTGTATATTGAAAATACATAATCCAGTGTGCCACAAGAAAATCATCATCATTTAAAGGATTTTGTTTGTTCCTTCCAAGCTGATAATAAACCTCTTTCCAAGAATCATTTATCTTTTCACGTAGGCAAAAACGTTCATCTTTTTTTAATTCTTTCTCATCATAAAGCGTAGTTAGATAAATAAGTCTGTTTTTAAGAAGTTCAAGATTGGAAAGCTTTTTCCCTCTATTGTTCATTGTCTCGAATGCCACGAAAACATCAAAATCATCACTGATTTCATAAACATTGAACATTAAGTTTTGGGTGATTTTTTTAAATAGGGTTTCAATTTCTATTATCCCATATTTCTCATAATAATTTTTGAGATTCTCAGTAAAAAAGCGTTTGGCATTTTCAAGGTTCAAAGTGTAAAAAGTCTCTTGAATCGTTCCACTATTTAGTTCATTGAAAATTCTATATTTCAAAAATTGGAAACTTGGATTATCAACTTCGTAACTAAATTTATATGTGCTAATAATAAATTGAGGGGGTCTTTGAACCACTAAATATTCTTCTTTGATTGCTTTTAGGCTAAAAGACCCAAGGTATATTTCTTCGTCTTTATTTTCGGGTATCGTTTTTAATAATTCTGAAATGGCTTGAATGAAAATTACAAATGTTGTTAGTCTTTGTTGCCCGTCAACAACGTGGAATGGTTTGTAGCCTCTGTCTTCGAGTAGCCACCTTTCATCATTCCAATTATTCCAAACACTTTTATCGACTTTTTTTAGAGATAAAAGTCCTGTATAGTGAAATCTGTCTGGCGGAAGATTAACAACATCTTCCCAAAAATCTTTTAATTGTCTTTCAGTCCAAGCATAACCACGTTGGTAGTCTGGAATTTTAAAAATTCTGTCCTTGAATATGTTCTTTAATGATTCTAATTCGTGCATTTATTATTTATCTTTTTGTTGTTACCATTGTTGGTTTTAGTATTGGGCATAACTCACTAATATGCGAAAGTCTATTCCTATCTATGTAAATTGCTAGAGTATGTATTTCCACTATCTAAACTAACAATTAATTATCACACCTCAAATGCTATTCAAATTTTAAATTCAAGATTTCAAACAAAGCAAATAATTCCGTCATTTCCCTATTACATTTTACCTTATGCTAATTTCATCTAACAAGATGAGTATTGTATCAAACTTTACCAAAAAAAATCTTATCAATGATACAGAAAACCACATGAAAACTGTTTGAAAAAAATGATTGAAACCACAAGTTAATTATATAAAATGTATAGTCATAACTTTCAAGTAGTTGACGTTCGATGGCTGTAAAAACAAAGAGGTCAAAAGCTAACTTTTGACCTCTTTGTTTTTTTAAAACACGCCATAAACTTTACTCATGGCATGACTATCCTAGTTTATTGGGGTTTTATATACTAAATGTCATTCAACTTTAAAAACTACAGATGTTTCATAAGGCATCTTTGAAGGACAGGTAATCGTTAATCCATCAGGTTCTTGTTTCCAGTCCAGTTTTCCTTTGTAACCAAGCAAGGAAACTTTTTTTATACCTTGAGAATAATTACCAGAATTAGAACCCAAAGATTTTATTTTTATGGTAGTATTAGGAGCTGGTACTGTCATACAAAAAGCATAAAGTGCTTTGTCTTTCCCAACCGTAAACCTAAAATCCGTTTCATTAAACTTAAATTCAGCGTGTCTTTTATTTAATGCACCACCTGGCAACATTTTCAACTTATTATTGATGATTTCTCCTTCACCAGGAATACTCCAAGCCTTGCTACCATAAACAGCAGCACCATTTCTACGCATCCAATTACCTACTTCTTTTAACATTTTCAAGCTACCTTCGTCTAAAGAACCATCAGGCAATATAGATATACAAAGGGCGGCATTACCATCCCGTGCTATGGCTTCGATTATGTATCTAATCATCATTCCTGAATCGTAAGTAAAGCCAGGAGCGTAAAACCAGTCACCTACTGGAGCTTCAGCAATCCAAGGTTGAGCAGTATTAATTTTTTCAGGAACACCAAATTCTTCTGTGTTCACTGTACCATTGGTATTATGGCGAAATTTTACGATACTGAAAGTATTAACTATTCCTCTTTTCTGTAATGTACGGTTGTAGAAATCAGCAATTACGTGTTGCATAGCATCAGCTTTTATCCCTGTTCCTGTTCCATTCCCAGTAAAAGGGCCTTGCACTGTACCATCAGTATAGATAAAATCTGGGTCATAATGCGCTACAACATCCATCATTCGCAGAGCCCAATTAGTTGTGTACCATTTAGCATAATCAAGATGGTTTGAAAAAATACCAGCTGGAGGTGGCGACCATTCTGTATGTGCATTTTGTTCTACCCCTTTATATTCTCGGAGGTCGATACCATAAAGCATTCTAGGGTCATAACCTTCCCACCATTTCCCTTTTCCATCGGCAAGACTAAGGTGTCCGTCATAAGGAATACCTTTTTTCTCCCCTTCTTTGTCACTACCAAAGGCTGTTTGCCACCACCACCATGTATATTCATGGTGGAAGGTTACACCAAAACGCATTCCATCTGATTTACAAGCCTTTGCCCATTCCGCTATTAAATCACGCTTAGGGCCGATATTTACTGAATTCCAAGGCTGATATTTTGAATTCCATAAATCATAATTGTCATGATGCACCCCCTGAATCATAAGATATTTTGCACCAGCATCTCTGTATATTTTAGTGAGTTGCGATGGGTTAAGTTTGGTGGGATTCCAGTCACGCAATACTTCTTTATATCCAACCTCTGATGGGTGTCCATATTTTTTTATATGATTAGTATAAGCCTTTTTTTCCGATTTATACAAATTACGTGCATACCAGTCACCACTTTCTCCTGCTGATTGTGGACCAAAGTGAACCCAAATACCAAACTTGGCATCACGAAGCCACTGAGGAGTACCCGGGTAGTTTTTTTCAATCGATTCCCATGTTGGTTCAAAAGGTCCTTTTGTAATAGGAATATTTAACTTCATTTCTGGAAATGTTTTCCAATCTCCTAAAGTCTCACTATCAACTGGCTTTGGCTTTGAAATTGTTGGAAATGGATTCTTCTCTTGTGCATACACACAAGCAGGCATCATGAAGAAAACAAGCATTACAAATATATTTTTCATGGTTTGTTGTAGCTCAATAGAGCATTTTTTATTTTTTAAAATGTCTTAGCAAATGAAAAATTAATTTTTCATTTGCTAAGACATTTTAAGGATATAACCTCAAGCAATATCAATATCCCGGATTTTGAGTTAAGGCTTTATTAATGTCTCTTTCAGATTGAGGAATTGGCCATAATTCATTTTTCCCAGCGATAAAAGCCCTCTTTTGATACAATAAAAAGCCCTGAGCATCTACGGGGTAATCCTTATAAGTAGCTGGTGAATTGGTAAGTTTCATCCCTGTAAACTGTCGGTTCAGCTCCGTTGCAGCAGTACCCCATCTGAGTATATCATAATAATGAATACCCTCAAATGCCAATTCTACTTTGCGTTCTCTTCTTATGATTGTTCTTAATAAATTAGCGTCTGTAACAGTTACTGGAGGCATATTGACAGTAGCTCTACCCCTAACCTTATTGATTGTGGCATCTAATAATGTTTGATTAATAGCCTCTCCCGCTTCCAACTTTGATTCAAGATAGCTTAAAAGTACCTCTGCGTAGCGAATCAAAGTAAAGTTACCGCCATAGTTCATCAGGTTTCCTGCAAACGTAGAATCCATGTATTTATTAATACAATAGCCACTCCAGTTGTATCTACTCATTCTATCAGGCGAATTAGATTCTGGTCTTGAAACATACTTAACCCCTTTAAATACGGTACGGTCGGATATCATTATTGTTTGATCGAGCCTAGGGTCACGATTATCGTATGGGGCATTCGGATTATACAAGGGAGATTCCTCAACGGTTTTACCATCAATGCATTCATAAGATTGTACTAATTCGTTATAAGGAGAAAACTGGTGCCATCCTCCATAACTTTCTGGATAAAGATATTGCAACATTACGTGTGAATAAGTATCCTCATGATACTGTGATGCCAAAATTATCTCATTACTACTCTCTCCTGTTTGAATAAACAACTTTTTAAAACCACCCTGTTCTATCGAATAAACGCCGCTATCCAAGATTTTTTTATACGTTGCCGCTGCATCACTCCATTTCTTTTCAGCCATTTGTACTCTACCCAGAATCGCCAAAGCAGCACCCGCGGTAATACGCCCCATTTCGCTACTAGGACGAGTAGCTGGCAACATCGAAGCACTTTCCTTTAATTCATTTTCAACAAATGTCCATACTTCGGCTTTAGCAGTTCTGGTTATTGAATTAGCTTCGGTTACCGTCAGTAAATGTTTAGGCAAAGGGATGTCGCCAAAGTACAATGCCAGATTGAATAAAGAATATGCCCTTAAAGTACGTACTTCTGATTTTATTATATTTTTCTTGGTTTGATCAAAAGGGATTGCGTCTATGTGGTCTAAAAAATTATTACATTTAGCAATTTTACTATATGTATTAGACCAAATACTGCTTGTTACCCAGTACGAAGCATTCAATGTACCATCGGTAACATGATCTGGAATTAGCTCTTTTTCAGAACCTAACCCAGCCATAAAATCAAGGTAAAGCACCGCACGAGCATTCCAAAAATCCTCACCAGACCACCCTGCCCCAATGTTGTAACATCCGACTAATGCCAAATTAGCATCTTTTTCTGTTTTCCAGAAAGTTCCATCTGAAATTGAATCAAGTGGCTGTTTATCAAAATAATCATTTTTACAAGCCGAAATGGAAAAGAAAAGTAAAAAGAGCAATCCTATTTTGAAAGGGGGCAATGTTGTATATATATGATTGAATTTCATGTCTTTCAATTGTTTAGTAAAAAATATGTCAGAATAATTTAGAATGATACATTTACACCAAAGGTATAAACACTTGTGAGCGGATAAAATCCACCGTTTTGTGCCATTTCAGGGTCCCAACCTTGGTAATATGAATTAATTGAAAGGAGGTTTTGTCCACTAAAATATATTCTGAGCCTACTTATCTTCATTTGTTCTATCAATTTATTACTGAAACTATAGCCTACTTGTAGGTTTTTGAGTCTTGCAAAACTTGCATCTCTGTTCCAGTAAGTAGATGATTGAATAATACCACTACCCTCGTTTAGGCTTGTTAACTTTGGATACAGCGCATTTGGATCGGGGTTTTCTGTAGTCCAACGATTTTCTACTTGCCATCTCTGTATTTGTCCACCGTTAAAGAAAGCAAACGCCTGATAGTTATTCATCTGCTTTTTCCATCCTGCAAGTCCTTGAATTAATACTGACAAATCAAATCCTTTATAATTGGCAGTAAGGGTAAGTCCAAAATTATATTTAGGAACGGTATTGCCTATAAAAGTTCTATCGTAAGTAGCATCTACCTTGCCATCAGGCACACCGTCTGGGCCACTAATATCTTTAAATCTTATAAAACCAGGCTCTGCTGAATAGGGCTGTTTTGGATAAGTAGCCACATCATTAGCATCTTTAAATAACCCATCGGCTATATAACCATAAGTTACTCCTAGTGGCTGTCCTACAAATAGATTGGCACTAATATTTTGCTGGAGACCATTGGCTAATTCAGTCACTTTATTATTAACAATCGTAAAATTTGGCGATACCCCTAGTTTAAATTTACCAATGGTTGTTCGGTAATTTAGACTTGCCTCAAAACCTGTATTCTCTACCCCACCAATGTTTACAGGAGATGTACCAAGCCCTAAAGTAGCTGAACTTGCTATGCTATAAAGCACACCCGAAGTTTGTTTTTTGAAGACTCCAAAGGTAAAATCTAGCTTGCCTTTCCATAAACTTGCATCTATTCCAATATCAGTGGTAGTGGTGGTTTCCCAAGTAATATCTGCATTGCTAAGCCTGCTACTGGCAGCACCAGAAGCCAATACGCCTCCAATAGAATAGTTCTGTCCTAAAGAAACAATATTTTGATATGGGTATGTACCTACATTCTGATTACCTAATTTACCCCAACTTGCTCTTACCTTTAGGTTGTCTATCCAAAGTACATTTTTCAAAAAATCTTCTTCAGAAATTATCCAGCCTGCCGAAAATGAAGGAAAATATCCCCATCTACCCTTTTCGGGAAAACGTGAGGTAGCATCTGAGCGAATATTTGCTTCAAATAAATATCGGTCGTTATAGATATAATTAACCCTACTGAAAAAAGAACGCATTGACCAAGCTGAGGCTGAACCTGAATTACTCATCCCTGTAGCCGAACCTGCATTTAGTTCATACAAGGTATTGGTTGGAAAATCTTTCCGATAAGCCGACATCCCTAGGTCGTCATATTGTTCCTCAGATACTCCACCTAATATTGTAAAGGAATGCTTGTTGATTTGCTTGGTATATGTAGCAAGCGATTGAAGGGTTAATTGTTGCCCTTGGCCTGTTGATATACTTAAATTATTAGGACCAACCGTCTTGAAAGCATTAAATACAAAATCTGAGGCATAATCTTTATTATAGTAACTCCAATAGTTATACCCAACCTTTCCACTCAACGTAAAACCTTTGAATAACTCCCACGCAATTTCGGTGCTACCTAAAAAATATTTGTTGGTACCTTTGTAAAAAGATTCACTAGACATCCAAGCCTCTGGACTGTAATTGTCTTGATACCCATAGGTTCCATCAGATTTTTTTCCTGCAAAAATAGGTGCTTCACGCACAGCAAAATTAATCATGTGGTTCATTCCTCCTTCATAGTGTCTAGGCGAATGATTTTCAGAAGTATATCCTGATAGGCTTACCTTTAACGTAAGGTTATCTTTAATTTTACTATCGGTATTTAATAGGAAATTATACTTTGAATAGCCATTTTTAGCTACTATACCATCTTGTTGAAGATACCCTAGCGACAATAAATAACGTGTTTTATCATTGCCACCCATAAAACTCATATTATGGTTGGTCTGAAAGCCATTACCAGAAGTTAGTAGATTTTTAAGATGAGGCACATTCGGATAATTGTCTGGATCTGACCCATTTCTAAATTTTTCTATTTCAGCATCTGTGTAAGACAAACCAGCACCAGCATTCACATTTGCTTCATTTCTAAGTTTGGCAAACTCCCACGATTCAACAAAGTCAGGAAGTTGAGTAGGTTTTTGCCAGCCAGCATAGCTATTGTAACTAACCTGCATTTTTCCATTTTCTCCTCGTTTTGTTTCAATCAATATTACTCCGTTGGCGGCTCTACTACCATACATTGCTGCCGAAGCGGCGTCTTTCAAAACCGAAACACTCTTAATATTGTTGGGGTCAACATCATTAATAGAAGTTGCTAAACCATCTACTAAAATTAAAGGACCACCACCTGCACCATACGACCCTATCCCTCTAATAGTAATGCTAGCACCATTATTACCGGGCTGCCCAGAACCCTGCGACACCGAAACCCCTGTGGCTAAACCTGCTAAAGCTTGTGATGACTGCGTGATGGGTCTATCCGCAATTTCCTTTGCAGAAACTGTCGAGACAGAGCCTGTTAAATTTACTTTTTTCTGAGTACCATATCCCACTACCACAACTTCATCCAAATTAAGTTGATCAATAACCAATTGTACTTTCATATCGGAAGTCTTCCCTACTAATACTTCTCTTTTTTTATACCCAATAAATGAGAAAACCAGAATACTATTATTGTCGGGGACGCTGATATTAAATTTACCTTTTTCATCCGTTACTCCTCCTCTGGTTGTTCCTTTTATCGTAATGCTTACTCCCACTAAAGGCTCTCCTTTTTCATCGGTTACGGTTCCCGTTATGTTTTGTTCTTGAAGCTCCAATTGAGGTTCAAGACTTTGGTCGTTTTTTTCGATGCTGACATTACTCTTCTTCAACAGAATACGTTCGCCCTGAATCTCATAACTGATGCTTAGTGGCGTAAATAGTTCTTTTAAGACATCTCTTAATTCACGGTTCTTAGCCACAATACTAATTTTTCGTTTAGCACTAATATTCTTTGGGCTATAGAAAAAGTTGATTTTCGCAGCATTTTCTAACGCTGAAAGTGCTTCCGACAATCCTTTTTCTTCGATACGCACTGTTATCTTTTGTTGCAGTATATCTTGTCCGCTTACTTCACTAGCATACGATAACGTAGTGAAGACAATAGCAATTAATATCTGTCCAGCTGAAATTTTCATAATGGATAGCAACGTTGCTAACGTTAATAGATTTTTTTTCATAAATTGTACTGTTTTTGTTGTTTTGGAAAAATTGGCAAAAATATTCCCTAACACTTCTTCCTAAGGAAGTGCTTGATTCGCGTCTAAAAGGGAATGGTATCAAGTCGATAAATGCTGAGAACATTTATCGGCTTTTCTTTTTCTCAGGAGGAATTGGTACTGTTTTTTTTCATAATTGAGATATTTTTTGAGTTAGAGTATTGATAATATTTCTTAATTTATATTAATGAGGGAAACAAATCTTTTTATTTCAAAGTCACTTATATTGAATTTTGGCAAGGTCAACCATCAAGGGAAAAATAAATTATCTTCTCTCAAAGTCCTTACTTTTCTTGTCTTGACACAAGAAAAGTAACAAAAGAAAGTCAAGAATTTATAAACTCGCTATCGCTCAAACAGTATAAATTCATTAAATGCTGACGCATGAATAATAGAAAAATTTTTAGTTGTAAAACCTTTAAAATTTCTAAGCAAATTCAATATCAATTATTTGTCACTAAACAATCATTCACAACCTTTTCCAGATACAATTATTTGTGCGTCAACTACTTGGTAATCTATTCCTGTAATTTTGGCAATGCTGTTGAGTTTATCAAACATGGTTTCGTCTGATAGATTTCCGTTGATGGTGCATTCTTCAAAAAGGTTTTCATCATAAATTATTTTAATGCCATATGCCTTTTCTAAATCTGTAAATACTTTGGCCAACGAGGCATTCTTGTAGATAAATTCTTGTTTTTGTAAGGTCGTAGTAAGTATAGTTGGTGTAGTAACTATTTTCTTCATCAATTTGGCGGTGGATGATGAGTAAATGGCTTCTTGATTGGGGGTAACCACAATGCCGTTTGCTTCTGAAAAATGAACACCTTTTTCAATTGTATTAGATTCTAACTGCGAAACCACCGAGACTCTCCCTGTTTTTACGACTACTCTTTCCTCTTCTGTTTCGGGATTTGCTTTAATGGTAAAACTTGTACCCAGTACTTTGGTAATTAATTTTTTGGTGTAAATCAAAAATGGTCTTTTTGGGTTTTTTGTTACTTCAAAAAAGGCTTCTCCTACCAAAAACACTTCTCGCTTATCTGCTTCAAAAACTTTGGGGTAACGAATCTTCGCATTTTTTGCTAGTACTATCTCCGAGCCATCAGCCATCATCACACTCATGGGTTGGTCAGAAGTGTTTTCTTTTTCGATAAACGCTATGCTAGTATTGCGGGCTGATAGTTGTGGAATATCAAATATTTTGTCAGACTCTTTTTGATAATTCATCCACCAGCCCAAACCAATTAATAAGGTGACAGACGCTGCCAATTGCCAAAGATATCTTCCCCAATTATTCGGGGTTTCTGAAACCTCCATTTCTGACTCTACGCCCTGCCATATTTTGGCGACTGATGCATCTTCATCGATGGAGGTATTTTGAATAGAGGCAAGCGTTTTTATCATTGATTTTGCCTCCATTATCATGGCTTTTTTTTCAGGGTTCTCTTGTAGAAAATCTTGCCAAAATTCATTAGTATGTTTATCAGGATTTTGTACCCATCGACAAAAAAAATCGTCTTTTACAAAATCTATGGTATCGAATTCAGAGTAATTCATAGTATATGAGTGAGTTAATTATAGAATGACAAGGACAACAAAAATATATCCTATTTTTTGTACAAATTTTTACATTTAATTTACAAAAAATAGCTAAGTACAAATAAATCAATGATTTATTTAATGAAAAAATTAATAACAAACAGCAGAAAATGTACAGGGAAGTGAATAGACTGGCGTAAAGCGAATAAAGCTTTTTGGATAAGATTGCCCACTGAGGCATAATTGATCTCCATCATTTCTGCGATTTGGGCATTCGAGAATTGATGATAGTATTTTAAATTAATGACTTCTCGCTGGCGTTGCGATAATTGTCCGAAGGCTTTTTCAAGTCTTTCTAATTGTTCTTTTTGATTTTCTTCTTCAATCATCAATCCCTCAAAAGATGCTTCAAACAATGCTTCCAGATTCTCTTCTATTTCATCAGCATGTTTAGTGAAGTCATACTTTACTGTACGCATCAACTTATTTTTGAGCGAACGGAATAAATAAAACTTAATCGAATCGGTATCAGAAAGGTTTTCTCTACTTTGCCATAGCTCCAAAAAAATATCTTGGATACAGTCTTCCACTACGGTAAGGTTTGTGGAAATCTTGAGGGTAATGCCATAATTTAGCAAAGGCTTGGCATAAAGCTGATAAATTTTAGCAAAGGCCTTCTTATCACCTTTTTTGAAGGTTTGCCAAAGGGCTAAATCATCGTTATGGAGGGGTTTGATTGCCAACGCGTATTAATTTTTATTAAAAGCTATGTATTAATACTTTATCAAAAAGCTCATCGTGTCTTGCTGACACAAACAATAAGGAATAAATATTAAAATATACTGATAAAATTATCATTTTTTTATATAATTATCCAAAAACAGAGGTTTTTTAGAGAAGCCGTAAAAATAATAGAGCCAAAAAATAAAATTCTTTGGCTCTGGTTACTATTATTTTCAATCAAAAATTTTATTCCTAAGTGGTGTTTTAGTCTCTTAAACAGTGTTCTGAAGTTAAATGAAGAGTAACCCTTATCACTAACGAGGGACATAAGTCCCTCGTTAGTGATAAACATTGTATCCCTGTTTTCCTTTGCCAATAAGTTTTACAGCTTGTCCATTGATGATAGCCGAGACGTCATCAGGTAAATTAATAAGTTGTTTGATGGGTGGAGCGGTAGTAGCAAAAAGTCTATCACTGACAATGACTGATGCCAGAGACAAACCTGTAGTTTGAATAAAATTTCTATGTTTCATAAAGAATTTAAAAATGAGAGTGAATCAATTTTTTGGTTTTGTAAAGACAATCGGCTGTTTAATATTTATGAAGCTGTTTAAACTTTCCCTTTCGGGTTAAACTAAGTCTTTTAGAATAGCTTGTTCCAAAATTTACTCAACGTAGCGATGCTATGCTTCGCAAATGTTGAAAGAATCAATCCAAAAATACAATACTTTCACCTCAGAAACGGAAAGTTTAAACAGCTTCTATGCCTAACAATCAATGCAACAAAATTGTGCAACAAATTTACTTCTTCTTAAAATAAGAAACCTTAGGGTAAACCCTAGGTTTGTTTTTTGGAATAAATAAATTTTATATGAGATTAATCCAGTTTAAGGAATGGACTAAACCAAAAAATCTCCTATTTTCATAAGAGAGATTTTTAATACGCAGTCATTCGTTTCTAACGAAGACCGCAGTCGCTCGCTTTCAAGCGAGTGACGATTATTATAAGGCTTCCAGCCGCAATACGGTAACCGCAAGGGTTACCGCTACTTTACTAAAATGCACTTTATTTTTATGAATTGAATTCGGCTAGAAGCTTTTTCCGTGGTCTGTGGCACGCAGAACACTTGCATTACTTGTGTTCTGTGTGCCACCATAGCCGTCAGGCTATTGATTTTAAGACTTGTAAAGGACTTTTTTTTATCTGTATTTTATTTTTCATCTTATGTTCCTTAATGGCAAAAATGTGCCAATGTTGCAGTAGTGAGATTATCCATTCTTTCATTGTCTTTATTTGATATATTATATTACTAGTAAGTGATGTTAGTTTTTTTTAAAGGTACTTGAGGCTTTTATTTCACTAAGTTCAAAGTTGTCATCAATGGCTATTTTAGCCTTAAACAATGCCTGTAACTGATTGTTAATCAGTATGAGAATGAGTCTTCCATATAACATACATTCAAAACGGAATATACTCATAGGCTTTACTTGGTCTATCTCAAAAATAGATTTCCAGATCTTAAAAATTAGCTCTATTTGCCATCTAATTCCATAAAATAGTCTAATGAGTTCTGATGGCAATTGTTCCTGACTTGCATTGGTTATAAACAGATTATACGCACAAAGTTCAACTCTTAGCTCAGAGAGATTCCATTGTTGGCTTTTCGCAGCTTTTTGTAATTTATCCAACCGTTGCAGTCTAACAGGTTCAGGTACTCTTTCAATACATACTCTTACAGCAATACTATTTTTATGAGTTTTAGGATGAGCTAAATAACACTCGAACGAAACCATTGAATCATCTTTAGGAAAATGATTCGCTATGGAAATAGGCTCATTGGTATCTGGGTCAAATAGACAGGCATTGGTCTTTAAGCGAGAAACAAAGTAAGCACCAAGCTGAGTATATTCTTTAAAAGATTGATAATTCCAGTAACCTAAATCATTTACAATTAAATCATTAGCTTGATATGAAGGCTGGTATTGGGTATTGATTTTGGCATCTGGTACTCTGCCAGACTCCAAAACTAACTGTTCAACTTTTCCCTCAAGATAGTTTACACAATAATCTATTTTTATGCTTGCCCCAGTTTTAGAAGCATCTTTACTTGGATAGAAATTTGATAAAGAAGTCGGTAATTGCCAAGTGCTTGAGTCTCGGAGTAAAATTCGATTAAAAGTAGTCGTTAA
>NZ_JAYFUL010000009.1:0-165977 GCF_034928825.1 Arcicella aquatica
GAAGTCTTTTACAGAAAAACAGACCCTTGGGATGTGTTACACTGTGGAGAGGATTCCAAAAATTTCAAACTATTAAAGAAATATATAACATCAATACTTATGGGTAATCAGTAGGACTTAAGTCCCTCGCTAGAGATGAGGGTTTCAACGCTTGGTTTTAAAGACTATTTATGTATATTTAAGCTAATTTAATCAATAATAACATTTCCATTTCAACTTTTTAAAAGATGTGGGTAATCAATAGGACTTAAGTCACGGGCTAATAGAAAAGTTAGAATCTTATTTTTAATCCTCCATTGATTACAAATCCATCTACAGGCGCATAAATATCTCTAAACGTAGGATTGCTAATGGAACCTGTATAAATAGTATCAAACTGTTGAGCTACTAATGGAAATTGTGTAGTATTTCCATTATAATGTTGCTTTACTTCGCTAACGTATAACTTATAAAAAGCTTGAAGTCATTATACGTCAAATTACATTTGCTTCTATTCCTTTAGTATCGATAAAACCGTTTGGCTGTTGAAATTCATAAAAGTATAGTAGCATTTGGCACTATTTTAATGAATGTATTCATTACTTCTCTGTTACAGGTTTTACTCTACCCCAATTTTATTGTATTTATTCTTGTATTCAACAGGACTAAGGCCTGTTATTTTTTTAAAGGTAGTTCTAAAAGCTTTTGTATCAGTATAACCAACATCAAACATTACTTCATTAATATTTTTACGGCTACTTTCTATGCTTCTTTTGGCAGCCTCAATCTTAACCCTTTGGATATATTCCAGTACAGAATTATTAGTAGCCAATTTAAACCTTCGTTCAAAGCTTCTTCTTCCCATGGATACTTTCTCCGCTAATTCTTCTACCGTAAGTTTTTCTTCAATATTCTGTTCGATATACTCTTGCACTGTTCTGATAGCATCATCATTATGTCCTTTTTGTCCTTTGAACATCGCAAAGGATGATTGACTCGTACGGTCTATATCTATCGCAAAAAACTTTGAGGTAAGGATAGCTGTTTCACGGTCAGTATATTTTTCAATAAGATACAGCAATAAATTCCAGCAAGAATTTGCACCTCCGCTTGAATAAATACCGTCTTCGTCCGTCACAATTTTGCCATCTTGCAAAATGACTGACGGAAACATATTTCTAAATTCCTCTGTAAAGCCCCAATGCGTAGAACACTTTTTACCATCGACCAAGCCCGTAGCAGCTAATAAAAAAGCACCCACACAAAGCGAGGCTACCTCCGAGCCTTTTTGATGTTGTGAGATAATCCAATTTATCGTGTTTTTATTGGCCGAAATACCCTCGTGCATACTCCCTGCCATTGGAGGAATAATGATTAAGTCTGTCTCACTGACATCTTTCATGAGCAAGTCAGGATCAACCATAAAAGGCCCATCAATTAATTTCATTTGTTTGCGTTGTCCTACTAGCTTAACGTCAAACAGTTTGTCTTTGCCCGAACCGATAAGAAACTGATTTACAGTTTCAAACATAAAGCGTGAGATAGCTATCACATGAATAGCAGCATGATCAGGAACTAAAATGGCGACTTTTTTCATAACACAAATATAGAAAAATAGTTTGTCGTAAATTACCCTTCATTTGTCGTTTTTGTATAGTTAATTTAGAAAAAGCTTTTGCACATTTGTGTCATCAATATTTCACATAAAAACCTAGTAACATGGAAAGTACAACAAAAGCAAAAATCACCGTAGAAGTTACCGTAAATGCTCCATTAGAAAAAGTGTGGACGGCATTTAATGACCCCAAGCACGTAATCAATTGGTGTTTTGCTTCAGATGATTGGCATGCGCCAGCTGCTGAAAGTGATTTTAGAGAAGGAGGGAAAAGCAAAACCGTAATGGCTGCAAAAGATGGTAGCTTTTCTTTTGATTTTGAATGGATTTATACAAAAATCAAAGATTTGGAAACGGTAGAATATGCCTTGGGAGATGGCAGAGAAGTAAGTATACAATTTGAAGAAACAGCAGATGGTATAAAGGTAACAGAAACGTTTGACCCTGAAAGTGAAAATCCTGTAGAAATGCAAAAAGGTGGATGGCAAGCTATTCTTGATAATTTTAAAAAGTATGTTGAACAAAACTAACTAGCAAAATAATGTACACAGACGCTCTTATTTCATGCTTATGGTTTGACGGACAAGCTAAATCTGCTGCTACCTTTTATAGTTCAATTTTTAAAAGTAGCAAAATCACGGCTGAAAATCCGATGGTGGTAACTTTTGAATTGAATGGAACAAAATTCATGGGATTGAATGGTGGACCAATGTTTAAGATTAACCCTTCTATTTCATTTTTTGTAACTTGTACGACTATCGAAGAAGTAGACGAAGTATGGAATAAATTGATAGAAGGAGGCAAAGCCTTGATGCCTATTGATACTTATCCTTGGAGTAAACGATATGGCTGGTTGCAAGACCAATTTGGCGTAACATGGCAAGTGAGTATAGGTAATGAAGGACAAACTGAGCAAATAATAAGACCATCGTTTTTATTTACGAATAAACAATTTGGTAAAGCCGAAGAAGCTATTAAGTTTTATACATCAGTTTTTGAAGGTAGCACGATTGACCTACTCTTGCCTTATGGACAGGAAGATGCGAATGCAGGAAAAGTATTGTATTCGGAGTTTACCATCGGGAAAAGCCCGATGATTGCGATGGATGGTCCGGGCGATCATCAATATGCCTTTAATGAAGGCGTATCCTTGGTAATTAACTGTGATACACAAAGTGAAATTGATTACTATTGGAATAACCTTACTAAAGGAGGAGAAGAAAGCATGTGTGGTTGGTTGAAAGACCAGTTCGGGGTGTCGTGGCAAGTAGTGCCTTCAATGATTGGGAAATTGGTGAGTGACCCCGAAAAAGGACAAAGAGTAATGCAAGAAGTGTTCAAAATGCGAAAACTTGATATTGATGTGTTATTAAATGCTTGATATGTAGGTGATTATGTTGTGTTTTGAGCTGTTTGTTATTATATTAGCACACCTTCCATTTTTTAAATGAAGTATCTTAAATGTCAACGATTAGTGTTTATTTAAGTTTTAACGGTAATTGTAGGGAAGCAATGACTTTTTATCAGCGATGTTTGGGTGGAGAACTTTTTTTTCAAACATTAGGAGAACACCCCAACGCTGAAAAAATGCCCGATCGCATGAAGGCCTGTATTCTGCATGGCACGCTTACCAGAAATGGATTAGTTATTATGGGGTCTGATATGTTGGGTGAAGAAGGATTAAAAAAAGGCAATGCTGTCTCCTTAATGTTGCATTGTGATAGTGAAACAGAAATGAAGGAATGTTATCAAAAGCTCTCTCTTGGAGGCGCACAAACTTACCCCATCGCCCAAAGTTTTTGGGGGACATTATTTGGGGATTTAACCGATAAGTTTGGTAATCAATGGTTATTACATTACAGAAAGAACTAACAATTAAACATACTATTATTATGAAAAGCACAAAAATTACCTTTTGGATTAGTACAGCAGTAATATTCTTGTTTTTTGGTGTGATGCCTGCTTTGACTGGCCACACTGAAATGGCAAAAGAAAGCATAAAGCATTTAGGGTATCCACAATACTTCGGAGTGGCCTTGAATATCTTTAAAATAGTGGGTTCGTTGGCATTAGTTATCCCTCAGGTTCCTAAGATACTTAAAGAATGGGCTTATGCAGGATTTGTATTCGACATTATTTTTGCTACTATTAGCTTATGGGCTGTTGATGGCTTTAGTGCCATGCTTTTGATGCCAGTCGTAGTATTAGCTGTATTATTAGTGTCATATTTCAGCTACCATAAATTACAAAGTCCACAACTTTAATAGATAGCCCCATGAGCATATTGTTTATTATTCTGTATATCATTTTTGGATTCATCGCTTTAGTGTTGATTATAGGCTTATTCACTAAAAAGGGTTATGCAATAAGTAGATCCATTGTTATTAATAGACCCGTCGACGAAGTATTTTATTACTTAAGGCATATCAAAAACCAAGACTATTTTAGTAAATGGGTAATGACAGACCCTAATATGAAAAAAACTTTTATAGGCACAGATGGAACCTTGGGTTTTATTTATGCTTGGGAAGGCAATAAAAAAGCTGGCATGGGTGAACAGGAAATAACGGGTATTGAGGAAAACAAAAGTTTGGATATAGAAGTACGCTTTAAGAAGCCATTTGAAGCTACTGCTAATACGCCCTTCGTCACAGAAGCTATTACTGCTAATGAAACAAGAGTAACATGGGGAGCGAGTAGCGGAATGAAATATCCTATGAATATTTTTTTATTAATAGGTATCGAAAAGAACCTAGAGAAAGATATTGACATAAGTCTTGGTAACTTAAAAAGGATTCTTGAAAGTAAATAAAATCATCCATGAAAGCCGTAAACAACATTGATGAATACATTGCGGATTTCCCTGAAGAAACCCAAGTACTTTTGAGGGAAATCCGACAAACAATCAGCATGGCTGCTCCTGAGGCGACAGAAAAAATTAGTTATGCCATGCCTACTTTTTATTTAAAAGGAAACGTAGTGCATTTTGCAGGTTATAAAAATCACATAGGGTTTTATCCAGCATCCTCTGGCATTCGCAATTTTCAAGAAGAAATTGCTGGTTATAAAAGCTCAAAAGGAGCAGTGCAGTTTCCACTTGACCAACCTTTGCCTAATGACTTGATTACTAAAATCGTTCAGTTCAGAGTACAAGAGAATCTGGAAAAAGCGGCTAAGAAATGAGCTTACAGGTTTGTCATAGACAACACAATCTATTACGAAATGCCTTACGTAAACAAGGACTAAACTTTAAGCAAGACGATGGCAAAAAAAACTAAGCTTTCAGAGGCTGAACTAGTAATAGCATATTTTGAGGCACTTGAGCATCCTTTAAAAGAAGTTGTTCAACGATTGAGAACAATCGTTTTGTCGACTGACAAGGAAATTGCTGAACAAATAAAATGGAACTCACCAAGCTTTTATTATTCTGGGAAAATGCAACCGTTTGACCCTAAGGAATATAAAAGAGATATCGTGGTGTTTAACCTGCATAAAAATGATAGCGTATTATTAGTATTTCCAACGGGTTCAACGATTAATGACTCATCAGGATTGCTGGAAGGAAAGTTTGCTGATACTAGGAAAATTGCTAAATTCACAACAATAGAGGAAGTGAAAACAAAAGAAAACGCTTTGAAAACAGTAATAAAAGCGTGGCTAAACCAAATTGATTAATAAACTTTTATTAAGGATGACCTACGTTTCAATAGAAATATTCAAAACCAGTGTGAGCAATCAGCGAGCATCAGAGGAGATATTAAACTTATTGAAAATATCATTTCCTCATCTGAAAATGAATTTTGACCTTGACGATTGTGACAAGATTTTAAGGATTCAAGGACATAGTTTTTGTTCAACCAACATCATAGAGATATTAAGCAATATGGGGCATCACTGCGAGCGTATTGAATAAACTTTATGAACGATGATTACCTCTGAGCTGTTACTCATATTAATTGAGTAATAGCTTTTTTTGTTAAATGAATAGGTGAAGAGTGATTGACTGATTGAGTGAATTAGTGATTGAGTGATTTTTTAAATTAATGCGCTAGATTAAAATCACTAATTCACTCAATCACAAATCACAATTTATTAAATTAACTGCAAAATGAAACTTGAATTATATCAAATAGATGCCTTTACAGATCATATCTTTGGTGGAAATCCTGCTTGTGTTGTTCCTCTAAATAATTGGTTAAGCGACGAGACACTTTTGCAAATAGCGAAAGAGAATGCCGTAGCAGAAACAGCTTTTTTTATCAGTATGGGAGATAGGATTCATCTACGTTGGTTTACGCCCGAAATTGAAATGGATTTATGCGGACATGCTACTTTAGCCACTGCTCATGTTTTGAAAACAATACTGAACTATCCTAATGAAAACATTGTCTTTGATACACTAAGTGGTGAGTTAATTGTTACAAGCCATGATGATATTTACACCTTAGATTTTCCGTCCAGAAAGCCCGTACCCGCTGTATTACCTGACATTATTCAACAATCCATCAGCATTCAGCCTTTGTATGTGTTAAAAGCAAGAGACTACATATTGGTGTATGAATCAGAACAATCAATCAAAGATATGGTGATTGATAGGCAAATTTTTGATACGATTAACCTAGACCCTGGTGGGGTAATTGTTACGGCTAAAGGCACTAATGCCGATTTTGTATCAAGATATTTTACATCGCAATCTTCTATTTTAGAAGACCCAGTTACAGGGTCAGCACATTGTTCATTAATACCCTATTGGAGCGAGCAACTTAATAAAAAAGAGATGAAAGCACTACAGCTTTCTGAAAGACAAGGCACCTTGTATTGCGAAGATAAAGGTGATAGAGTATTGATTAGTGGCAAAGCAAAAACCTATTCAATAGGAGTATGTTGGATTGAATAATAGGGCGGATAAAAATTTATTATACTGAAAATATTGGTCTTACATGATGAAAGCAATTGTTTTAAAAGATTTTGGGAGTATTGATAATTTTGAATTGGCTGAAGTTGATACACCAATAGTTACTCCAAATGATATTCTAGTAAAGATTAAGGCTACAGCATTTAATCCAATTGATTATCAGATGCGTCAAGGGGCTACTGAAAGTAAATTACTGAAATCTCCTATTCTTGGTCGTGAATTATCAGGAATTGTTAGCCAAATAGGCGAGCAAGTCACTGGATTTACTATTGGGGATCGTGTAACTGCTTATGTTGGCAGTTTAGCTTCAAATGGTACTTATGCCGAGTTTATCAGTATTCCTCAGCAACTAGTTGCTAAAACTCCCACTTCATTGTCATTTGCTCAAGCAACTGCCCTGCCAATGGTAAGTATGACAGCCATGCAATGTTTTCAACGAGCAAATATTCCCAAAGAAAAACCTGTTTTCATCAGTGGGGGTGCGGGTGGAGTAGGTACGCTATTGATAAAACTTCTTTTAGTAAATGGGAATAACGAATTGATTACAACCGCAGGTAATGAAGATAGTAAAAACCAATTAATTTCATTGGGATTGAACCCTGATAATATTATCAATTATCATGAACCAGACTTTTTTGAAAAGATACAATCAAAGTGCACTAATGGTAAATTTGAGTATTGTATTGATTTAGTAGGAGGCAAAATGTCAGAAGTATGTGCCAATCTTTTGCAAGTTCATGGAGTATACGTTGATGTAACATTTTTGGCTACTGAACAGGCCAGAGAAACATTATTTGACAAAGCCACCATCATCATTAATGTTGCTAATTTTGCGTATAGCTTAACAGGAAATAGCAATGATACGGCATTTTATGGTAGCGCATTAAATGAAATTTTTAATAAAATAAACGATAGCATTATTTCACCCATAGATATTAATATCATAGGCAATTTGAGTGTAGAAACTGTTCAAAAAGCGCATCTGATGATGGAGAGGAATGAAACCAGAGGAAAGAAATTAGTAATGATTAATGATTAGAATACTCAATCAGCAACAATAAAAAGCATATTAAAGAGGTTGTCAAATTTAGGTGATTTGAGTCAAGAATCTCCGCAAGCGTTTTAAACGCTTGTGGAGGTAATTTTCCTGTATCAACAGCAAAAACTCTAACCTTTACTCAAACCTTAAATGTTTTACTGATTCGCCAGAGACTGCTAATTCTACCAAAGAATCTATGCCAATTTGTAAGTGTTTTTCTACAAAATTGGTAGTTACTTTTTTATCGCTTTCTTCCGTTTTTACACCTTCTGGCGTCATTGGGTTATCCGAAACTAATAATAATGCTCCATGAGGAATTTTGTTGGCAAAACCAGCCGTAAAAATAGTCGCGGTTTCCATATCAATTGCCATGGCACGAATATCTGTCAGGTACTGTTTGAAAGCCTCATCGTGTTCCCATACGCGTCTGTTGGTAGTATATACCAAGCCTGTCCAGTAATCTAATTCATGTTTTTTAATCATGGATGAAACTGAACGTTGCAAACGGAAAGATGGTAAAGCGGGTACTTCTTTAGGCATATATTCGTCAGAGGTTCCCTCTCCGCGTACGGCAGCAATCGGTAAAATCAAATCTCCTAAGCCAAGGTTTTTCTTTAAACCGCCACATTTCCCTAAAAACAAAACGGCTTTAGGCTCAATAGCTGATAGTAAATCCATCACGGTAGCCGCCATCGGTGAACCCATTCCAAAATTGATAATTGTAATGTTGTTTGCAGTAGCAGTTAACATTGGTCTATCTTTTCCTCTGATTTCCACAGAGAATTGCTCCGAAAACATCGTCACATAGTTACTAAAATTAGTCAGTAAAATATACTGACCAAATTCATCCAGTTTCATTCCTGTATACCGAGGAAGCCAATTTTCTACTATTTCTTGTTTTGTTTTCATAAATTTGGTTTTAATTTGTGATTAAAAATGAGCGGTTAGTCAATTTATTTGTAGCATTGTATTATCCTTAATTTTTTTAAATAAAAACTCAATCCACAATCTTGGAAAATCTAAACATCCCATCATACGATTACAAATTAAGGAAAGTTGATGAAAAAATCTATATATATGATATCCTCAGACGCAAATATATTATGCTAACACCCGAAGAATGGGTTCGACAGCACTTCGTTCATTTCTTAATCAACCATTATCAGTATCCTAAAAGTTTAATCAAATTAGAAAGTTCTTTAAAATATAATACGCTACTCAAACGAACAGATATCCAAGTGTTTGACAGAGACGGTAAATTAAAGATGATTATCGAGTGTAAGGCTCCCTATATTCCACTTAGTCAACAGGTTTTTAGTCAGGTAGCGGAGTATAACCAAGTATTAAAAGCAGAATTCCTGACAATTACTAATGGTATGGTATATCATTGTTGTAAAACAGATTGGGAAAATATGAATCTTGAGTTTCTAAAAGATTTACCCTTATTTGTCTAAAATTTCATGTTTCTATAATTTCATTCATCATTCACATCACTACCTTTGTGAAAAAAACCTTCATCATGGCATCAAAAAATATCTTGTCCATTGTACTTTTCTTCGCTCTGACAGCTTCTTTTGCTCAGAAACCAAAAACTCAAACAACGTCAGCAACTTTAGCAAAACCCAAATTAGTAGTAGGTATTGTGGTAGACCAGATGCGTTATGACTACTTATATCGCTATTATGATAAATATAGTGCGGGTGGTTTCAAAAGACTAATGAATGAAGGGTTTAACTGTCGAAACAACCACTACGACTATGCTCCAACGGTTACAGCGGCAGGTCATGCAGCTATTTTTACAGGTTCTGTTCCAGCCGTTGATGGTATCGTAGGTAATGAATGGTATGACCAAAAATATAATCGTTCAGTATATTGTGTGGAGGATTCAACAGTAAAAACTGTAGGGGCAGATTCTAAAGCAGGATTGATGTCTCCTAAAAACTTATTAGTTTCAACCATTACAGATCAATTGAAAATTGCCAATGCATATCAATCAAAAACGATAGGTATTTCATTGAAAGACAGAGGGGCGATTTTACCAGCAGGGCATACAGCGAATGGTGCTTATTGGTTTGATTCTAAAGATGGTTCTTGGATTACCTCTACCTTCTATATGAACGATTTACCACAATGGGCGAAAGATTTTAATGCTAAAAAAATGCCATTAAAATACATGGCTGAGGGCTGGAAAACTCTTTTGCCAATTGAGCAATATACGGAGAGTTCTGTGGATAATCAACCCTTTGAAAGTAAATTGGCGGGTGAAACTAGTCCAGTTTTTCCGCATGAATTAGTAGGTAGAGCAGGCGTAAATTTACTAGAAGTACTAAGAACAACGCCTTTTGGAAATACCCTGACGAAAGATTTTGCTTTGGCAGCTTTAGCAAATGAGAATCTAGGGAAAGGTGCTAAAACCGACTTTTTAACAGTTAGTTTTTCATCAACAGATTATGTAGGGCATTCATTCGGCCCCAACTCAATAGAAGCAGAAGATACTTATTTGAGATTAGACAAGGATATTGCTGAAATCTTAACGACTTTAGATAAAACACTTGGTAAGAACAATTATTTAGTATTTTTAAGTGCAGATCATGGCGTAGCGGATATTCCAGGGCTCTGGCAAGCGAATAAATTACCTGCGGGGATATACGAACGTTCAAAAGCAACTGCTGAAATAAAAGCGGCGTTGAAAGCAGCTTTTGGCGAAGGCGATTTTATAAAAGCAGAGGAAAATTCTCAATTATATTTGAATTATGCTTTGTTAAGTGAAAAGAAATTGTCATTTTCACAAGTATATGAGGTAGTAAGAGAAACTTTGTTGAAACATGACGAAGTAGCCGACGTTGTTGACTTTCATAATATCGGGAATAGCACTTTACCAGATTATCAGTTGAAATTTCTCAAAAATGGCTACAATACTAAACGTAGTGGTGATATTTCAGTGGTGTTAAACCCAAGTTGGTTTAGTGGGTATAAAACTGGGACAACGCATGGTACACAATATAGATACGATACGCACGTACCATTATTATTTTTTGGTTGGGGCGTGAAAGCTGGAGAAACCACCACAAGAACTAATATCTCTGATATTGCACCAACCGTTGCAGATATATTAAGTATCCTTGAGCCTAATGGCAGTGTTGGAGGAGTAATTTTAGGGGTAAAACAATAAGAAAGGTTTTTGAAATAACAAAATGGCATACTTTTAGTTAGTTTAATTTTGTAGAATTTGATTAAAATAAACTAAATTACCAATCTAAATAAAAAATACAAAAACGTATGAAGATAGCAGTAGTCGGAACTGGATATGTAGGCTTAGTAACAGGTACTTGTTTTGCAGAGACAGGAAATCAGGTAGTTTGCGTAGACATCGATGCAAAGAAAGTTGAAAAGATGAAAAATGGCATCATTCCTATTTATGAGCCAGGTCTTGATGTTTTATTTAATAGAAATACAGCAGAAGGGCGTTTGAAATTCACGACAGATTTAGCCGAAGGAATCAAGGATGCTAAAGTGATTTTCTTAGCATTACCAACACCTCCAGGTGAAGATGGTTCAGCTGATTTAAAGTATATTTTAAAGGTTGCTAATGATTTAGGTCCTATTTTAGATCAATACGTAGTAGTAATTGATAAAAGTACAGTACCAGTAGGAACAGCAGAGAAAGTACATGCTGCTATTGCTAAAAATGCTTCAACAGATTTGTTTGATGTAGTATCAAATCCAGAATTCTTACGAGAAGGAGTTGCTGTAGAAGACTTTATGAAACCTGACCGTGTGGTAATCGGAACGAGTTCAGAAAAGGCTAAAGGAGTAATGACAAAATTATATGCTCCATTAGTACGTCAAGGTAACCCTGTTATTTTCATGGACGAACGTTCAGCAGAAATGACTAAATATGCAGCCAATGCATTCTTGGCAACTAAGATTACGTTTATGAACGAAATTGCTAACCTATGCGAAAAGGTAGGAGCAAACGTAGATGATATTCGTAGAGGAATTGGTACTGATTCAAGAATTGGTAAGCGTTTCTTATTCGCAGGAATTGGTTACGGCGGAAGCTGTTTTCCTAAAGACGTTCAGGCTTTAGAGAAAACTTCAAAAGACTCTGGTTATGACTTTCAAATATTGAAAGCCGTAATGACTGTAAATGAAGACCAAAAGACGAGATTAATACCGCATATCAAAGCACATTTTGGTGGAGATTTGAAAGGGAAAGTATTTGGGATGTGGGGCTTAGCCTTTAAACCATATACTGATGATATTCGTGAAGCGCCAGCTTTGTACAACATCGAAGAATTGTTAGCAGAAGGAGCTATCATCAAAGCCTTTGACCCAGAAGCAATGGAGAACGTGAAGGGAGTAATTGGTGATACGATTACTTATACAAAAGGTCCTTATGAAGCTATCAAAGATGTGGATGCGTTATTGATTATGACAGAATGGCCACAGTTCCGTACACCAGAATTTGAGATAATGGAAGTGTTGTTGAAGAATAAAGTAATCTTCGATGGTCGTAATTTATATGAATTAGACCAAATGAAAGAATTAGGATATACTTATTATTCAATTGGTAGAGATACAGTCAAATAATTGTGATTGAGTGAGTTGTGATTGAGTGATTTTTATACAAAGCATTAGTTTTTAAAAAATCACTCAATCACTAATTCACAAATCACTAACTATATAAAAACATGAAACGAGTATTAATAACAGGAGGAGCAGGCTTTTTGGGTTCACACCTTTGTGATAGATTTATCAAAGAAGGATTCCATGTAATAGCGATGGATAATTTGATTACAGGTGATTTGAAGAATATCGAACACTTATTCAAATTGCCGAATTTTGAATTTTATCACCATGATGTTTCTAAATTTATCCACGTTCCGGGTGAATTAGATTATATCCTTCACTTTGCCTCACCAGCCTCTCCGATTGACTATTTGAAAATTCCAATTCAAACCCTAAAGGTAGGTTCATTAGGTATTCATAATTGTTTAGGATTAGCCAGAGTAAAGAATGCAAGAGTATTGATTGCTTCAACTTCAGAAGTTTATGGAGACCCAACGGTTCACCCACAACCAGAAGAGTATTGGGGAAATGTAAATCCAGTTGGCCCTCGTGGTGTTTATGACGAAGCGAAACGTTTCCAAGAAGCAATGACGATGGCATATCATACTTTCCACGGTTTAGAGACAAGAATTGTTAGAATCTTTAATACTTATGGCCCAAGAATGAGACTGAATGATGGACGTGTATTGCCTGCATTCATCGGTCAAGCTTTAAGAGGCGAAGATTTAACGATGTTTGGAGATGGTTCACAGACAAGAGCATTCTGTTATGTAGATGACTTGGTTGAAGGTATCTATCGTTTGTTATTGAGTGATTATGCACAACCAGTAAATATTGGTAATCCAGATGAAATCACTATCAAAGAATTCGGAGAAGAAATTATCAAATTAACAGGAACAGAGCAAAAGTTAATCTCATTACCATTACCAACAGACGACCCTAAGCAACGTAAACCAGATATTACCAAAGCAAAGGCTATTTTAGGTTGGGAACCGAAAGTGAGTCGTTCAGAAGGCTTGAAGATTACCTATGAATATTTCAAATCTTTATCGAAAGAGGATTTATTCAAAATGGCAAATCATAGAGAGTTTGAAAAGAAATAAACATAAACATGAGTCATCCCGAATTTTAAAATCATAAAAAAGCGGTCTAAATTAGTTTTTAGACCGCTTTTTTATGATTGATGGGCAACGAATTCCTACTGTTTGAGCGGAGCGAGTTTAGGAATTCTTGATTTTCTTTTGTTACTTTTCTTTCATCAAGGAAAGAAAAGTAAGGACTAGACGATAATTAAGTAGAAAACCTCACAAATTGTCTCCAAAACACACAATTTTAGGAAAAATTTGGGATGACTCATGTTTATTACCATCTAATCAAAGCTGACCCCCACGTAAAGCCACTTCCAAAAGCAGCCAGACAAATTAAATCTCCATCCTTTACTCGCCCAGTTTCCCATGCTTCGCAAAGGGCTATTGGAATAGAAGCGGCGGTAGTATTGCCATACTTTTGAATATTGTTCATTACTTTATCTTCCGAAAGTCCCATTTGTTGGCGAACATATTCCGAAATTCTTAAATTAGCCTGATGCGGTACTAATAAATCTATCTGGTCTGGTTGAAGTCCATTTTTATCTAAGGCCTCGCGTATTACTTCTGGAAAACGCACAATAGCATGCTTGAAAACAGCATTACCGTTCATGATAACATCACCAGAGTTTTTGTCTTTCACTAGATTATCAAAGAATCTGCCCCCACTGCTACTACTACTAGGTTCTTTTACATATAAATCCTCAGCATATCTGCCATCTGCGTGCAAATGCGTTGAAAGTATTCTATGGTTTTCATCTTGAGTTGCTTGTAATACTACCGCACCCGCTCCATCTCCAAAAATTACTGCCACCCCTCTACCTTCGTTAGTTGGGTTCAAGAAAGTAGATTGCACCTCAGCACCAATCACCAAGATGTTTTTATACATTCCTGAGCGAATGAATTGATCAGCAGTTGATAATGCATAAATGAACCCCGAACATTGGTCGCGGATGTCTAATACCCCTACACCTTGTATGCCTAATTCTCTTTGCATCACAAACCCAGGACCTGGGAAATAATAATCGGGTGTGATGGTAGCATACACAATAAAGTCAATATCTTCTGGTGTAATTCCAGCGCGTTCTATCGCGATTTTGGCTGCTTCGGTGGCCATTGAAGCATTGGTATCTTTGCCAGCTGTAAAATATCTACGTTCTTTAATACCAGTACGTTCGGTAATCCAAGCGTCGGAGGTGTCCATTAAAGTTTCTAAATATTGATTGCTGATAATATTTTCAGGTACGTAATGTCCGATACCTACGATTCTTGAGTAAAGCATAAAGAAATTTTTAAATACAAAACAAAATTATGAATTTTCGTGAAAATATTAGATTATTTCCGGAAAATGAATTGATGTTTTAATAAAAGCAAATATGATGCCCAATAAAAAAGTGTCACCTAAGTTTTGCTTAAATGACACTCTGTTATAAAAGTCTAAACAATAATTAAACTGAAAAACTTTCGCCACATCCGCAAGTACGGGTAGCATTCGGGTTTTTGAATTGAAAACCTTTACCGTTCAAGCCGTCTGAAAAGTCAAGCTCTGTACCTGCTAAGTATAAAATTGATTTTTTATCAACCATGATTTTTACACCTTTATCTTCAAACACCATATCAGTAGTTTGCGGTTGAGAAGCAAAATCAAGATTATACATTAATCCAGAACATCCTCCGCCTTCCACAGCTACTCTAACGTTAAAGTCGCTCGTAAGTCCTTCTTTCTGACGCAATTCTATGATTTTGTTAGCTGCTATTTCTGTGATGGTTACCATATCTTTATGAAAATTATTTCCTATTTTAATCTTTATAACGGCAAAGTTAATCGGAAAGTTCATAGAAAGTACGCTGTATTGAATCCAATTTTGGGATAAAATATAATTTATTTCACAGGTAAATGTACTTCTGCCATCATACAACGAGCAGACCCTCCGCCATTTCCTTCTATCATCGATAAGTCAAAATGGTGAATAGTGGTATAATCTTCAAGCGTAGCAATTTGCTTAGGCGTTAATGAATAATAAGCTGCATCAGACATTACTAAAATTTTGTCCCCTTGCAAACTCCTTATTTCCAGCATATTACCAGCAAAGTTATTCATCTGTTCCAATGATATTTCTATGATTCTTTTACCATGTTGTTCTAAGGCATTTCGTAAAGTAAGTCGCTCATCTAAATTTTTGATAGCATCTAAACACACCACAGAAAACATATCACCTACACACATCAATACATTGGTATGATAAATCTGCTTTCCATTGCCATCTACCGCTTCAAAAGACACTATTGTATAATTCGTTTTAGCACTAAATTCTGACAATACATCCTGATTGGTTCTAGGCGAAATACAGGCATAAGTAATCTTATTCTTGCGGTCGAGTACCATCGAGCCTGTTCCTTCCAAGAATTTATTATCCTTTTCAAAAGAAGATAAATCGATTCTTTTATTCACATAAAATCTCTCTTGAAGGCTATCGATAATATCCTGTCTGCGTTCTAAACGTCTGTTTTCAGCCTGCATTGGATAGAGGATAACTGTTCCATCATTATGAAATGAAATCCAGTTATTAGGGAAAATAGAATCAGGCGTGTGTGGGCTTGCAGTATCCTCAATAACGATGATATCTACACCAGCTTTGCGGAGCTGTGCCACCATTTCGTCAAATTCTTTCAGGGCAATTTCTTGTGAAGTTGCTTGTGTTTCTTTGCCAAAAGCTTGGTTTTGAAAAGCATTGGATGTGGCAGTTTGTTCATTAAAACCAAAACGAACAGGACGAATCATTAAAATATGAGCAGTAGTCTGATTTTGCATGGCTTAATAAATTTACAATGATAGTTCACTTCTTAAAATGGGCATCGACATACAATGCGAGCCACCCCTTGCTCTGGATAACTCGGCTGACGGAAGCATAATAAATGTATTTTGAACCGTTTCGGGCGAACGCTTTCCTGATTCAAAATCATTTAATAAATCTTCCATTTTGATGGTTTCAAACCCCATTTCTCTGAAAGCCTCAAGGGTTTTATCGTTTCTATCATACCCAATCACAACCCCTTCTTTTACAGCCAGTAAATTACAAGAGTCTGTCCATTGTTCTCTGGCACCATAAGGAAATTCATTATTGCCAGAATAAATAAATTTCACATCTAATGGTTGAACGCCAAGGTCATAAATAGAAATTTCGGTTAATAATTCCTCTAAGCTAGCTATTTCACGAGGTTCATGTGCCTCTCCACGACGAAACTGAACAATGTGTACTTGTTCTGCTTTCTTGGAAGGTAACAAGCCTGCTTTAATTAAAACCTCATCTTCTGCTTGTAGTTGTGGTTTAGCCAACGAACCCAACAATACCCACATATTACGTTTTACTTGCGTAAAAACGGTATCAATGTGCATATAATCACGTTTGTTTGGAATCTTTACCAACGTAATTTTATCTACTATTTTCTTTTCAAATAGAATCTTAATGACTTGTTTGGCTGCATTTACGGTGGTTCTTTCTGAAATGCCAATCAATAAATGATTTTTTGCTACCATCATTACATCGCCCCCTTCCAACGTCGTTTGTGCTTCGTTAGCTTCGTATTCTGGTAATAAGAAAAGCGTTTCGTTATCAGGTATTTCTATCAGATTTTTACGAACAGTATCAAAAATTGGGTGATTGAAAAAGATATACTGAACCAACAATGCCTCGCGAGTACGCGCTTGTTTTTTAGGACGGTTCAGTAGAATATGATTGTTGATGGTAATGCCAATATCACGCGTAAAAATAAAATTTGGAATAGGCGGAAAAAGCATTTCTCCAGATGGTGTACTACCTGAAATCAAGGTTTTCGCTAATTCGATAGGAGGGAGGTTGTAAAGCTCATCATGCGTACTATACCATTCTTTCTCTATCGCACAGGCAGCAGCTACTAGCTTCATCCTCACTAAATCATCCTCTAAAATATCAGATAATAATTTTTGAAGTTCTATTACTTTGTCAGAATTGAAATATGCTGGATGGTCCGGTTTAAAGAAGTTACGGTCTTTATCGGCATCAATAGCAGCTAATTTACCTTTAATTTTATCAGGGTCAAGAAAATAGAGCAAGGTTTTTACATAAAAATCATACTCTTGGCGACGCATCGTATCTAAATGCACAATGTCTTCAAAAAGCCAGTCTTGTGCTTTTGAAGGCACTACTTTCCCTAAACCGCTATCTGGACTATGTATGAGCAATCGCCTAAGTGTGCCTACTTCAGAAGAAACTTGGATGAGATTTTCCATAAACAATGATTAATAAAATCTGATTTCTCGCAAGTACTCATAATTTTTTAGCAATGTCAAGCCTGTTTTGAAAGGTAATTTTGAAAACATACCCTATTGAATTTAAACCCTGTTTTTAATGAATAATTTTTTTAGAAAATAATATGAGTTTTGAACAGTTCATCTTGATTTTAAACTTCATCTTGAGATTTTATTCTTAATAAAAGGCTAAAAATATAGTAATAAGCAAACTTTTTTCAATTACTTAGAGTTGTTCTAAATAAAGTGTAGTATTTAAAAAATACAATATTTAATTTTGTATCATGATTGGGAAAATTGTGTTTGATTTCTCCATTTGGGAATTATTAAACTAACGAAACAATTGTACCCCATAAATCAAGGTTTAGAAATTAATAGATAAAATGCTCAAAATAGACAATTTACAGGCGAAAATTGGGGAGAAGCAAATCCTCAGAGGAATTAATCTTGAAGTTAAAGCGGGTGAAGTACACGCAATCATGGGACCAAACGGTTCTGGTAAAAGTACTTTGGCTTCAGTATTAGCAGGACGCGAAGATTACGAAGTAACTGCTGGAAGCGTAGATTTTAACGGAACAGATTTATTAGAATTAGCAGCTGAAGAACGTGCAGCAGAAGGTGTTTTCTTGGCTTTCCAATATCCAGTTGAAATCCCTGGGGTTTCAACAACCAACTTTTTGAAAACTGCTGTTAACGAGATTCGTAAATATCGTGGTGAAGAACCAATGGATGCCGTACAGTTTTTAAAGATGTTCAAACAGAAAATGGCTTATGTAAATATTGACCAATCTTTGTTGAACCGTGCTCTGAACGAAGGTTTTTCTGGTGGTGAGAAAAAGAAAAATGAGATTTTCCAAATGGCAGTACTAGAACCTAAATTAGCCATTTTGGATGAAACAGATTCAGGTCTTGATATTGATGCACTTCGTATCGTAGCAGAGGGAGTAAACAAATTGAAATCTCCGGACAATGCTGTCATCGTAGTTACTCACTATCAACGTTTGTTAGATTATATCGTTCCTGATTTTGTTCACGTATTATACAAAGGACGTATCGTAAAATCTGGTACTAAAGAATTAGCTTTAGAATTAGAAGAAAGAGGTTACGACTGGATTAAGGCAGAAGTAGATGCTGAAGAATTGGGTGAAACAATCGCTTAATTGAATAGAGATTTTTATTGCGTATTAGGCAACTAATACTGCATCAATATCAATTATTAACATGGATAATAAAGATTCATTAAAGGCTCAATTGATTTCAGACTTTCAGGCCATTGAAGGACGCATGAATGGAGAAGCAAAATCTCCTGTTCATCAAGTTCGTCAAGAAGCCTTGAAAACGTTTGAAACCTTGGGTTTTCCGACGATAAAACACGAAGAATGGAAGTATTCTAATGTCAAAAACTTGATTAATCAAGCATTTGAATTCAATGCTCCTTCTGATTTTTCAGCACAAGATGTAGCGGATTCTTCTATTCCTAATCTTGAAGGTAATATACTTTACTTTGTAAATGGTGTTTACAATGCCGAGCTTTCGTCAATTGTAAGTCCAAGCTCAGAATTACAGATTTTAACTTTTGCAGAAGCTGTTAAACAAGAGCCTGCATTAGTAGAACAGTATTTTAATAAATATTCTGATTCAGCAAGCAATGCTTTCACGGCATTGAATACTGCCTTTGCTCACAACGGAATTTTTGTGCATGTTCCTGCTAATAAAGTAGTAGAACAACCTGTCATTTTAAGATTCATCGCTGATGCTCGTAATGTAAATGTAGCATCACAACCAAGAAATTTGATTGTTGTAGGCAAACGTTCACAAGTACAAATTGCAGAAGCTTATCGTTCATTGGGTGATAATTCTTCGTTTACCAATGCTGTAACTGAATTTGTGGTAGAAGAAGAAGCAAACGTTCACTACTACAAAGTTCAGAACGAATCTGATAAAGCTTATCACATTGGTACTACATCGGTACTTCAAGCTGGTAAATCAGTTTTTACTGCCAATACAGTAACTGCCAATGGTGGTTTTGTACGTAACAATTTGAATATCAAAATTGATGGTGAATATGCAGAAGCAAATATGTTTGGCTTATACATTCCAAACAAAAAACAGCATATTGATAACCATACTGTTGTAGACCACGCTAAGCCAAATTCAGAATCGCACGAATTGTATAAAGGAATTTTGAAAGACAATTCAGTGGGCGTTTTCAATGGTAAAATATTTGTTCGTCAGGACGCTCAGAAAACAAACGCTTTTCAATCTTGCAAAAACGTATTGATGTCTGAAAATGCTTCGATGAACACGAAGCCACAATTGGAAATCTGGGCTGATGATGTAAAATGTTCGCATGGTACTACTACTGGTCAATTGAACGAAGATGCTTTGTTTTATATGCAAGCACGTGGGATTTCAAAAGACTCAGCAAGAGCATTATTGATGTTGGCTTTTGCTCAGGAAGTAATTGACAAAATGCAAATTCCAGCGATTAAAGAGTACTTACAGGAATTGATTATTGATAAGATTTATCAGGGATAATATACGCAGGAGAGTAGTATTTTACCATAACCTTTGTTGAGGTAAAATGCTGGAAAGATGATTTGCTAAAGCAAAAAAAGCACCATTGAAACCATGATAACGACCGATATTTTAGATATACAAAAAATAAGAGCTGATTTCCCTATTCTTGACCAAGAAATAAACGGAAAAAAATTGGTTTATTTTGATAATGCCGCTACTACGCAAAAGCCAACAGCCGTTATTGATGCCATTGCTCATTATTATAATTTTGATAATGCCAATATTCACAGAGGAATTCACACACTAGCGGAAAGGGCTACGCGTGACTTTGAAGCTTCGAGAGAAGCCGTTCGTGAATTTTTGGGTGCGTCTTCTACTGAAGAGATTATTTTTACGTCTGGTACTACCCAAGGAATTAATTTGGTAGCAAGTACTTTTGGTAGGAAATTTATCAAAGAAGGCGATGAAATTATTGTGTCGGGCATGGAACACCATTCCAACATTGTGCCTTGGCAAATGCTTTGTGAAGAAAAAGGAATAACGCTAAAAGTGATTCCTGTCACTGAACAAGGTGAATTGGATATGGAAGCGTATGAAAATTTACTTTCTGAGAAAGTAAAACTAGTAGCGGTAAACCATGTGTCTAATTCATTGGGAACAATCAATCCTGTGAAAGAAATTATTGCTTTAGCCCACGAATATGGTGCTAAAGTATTAATTGATGGCGCTCAGGCTACTTCACATTTTAACATAGATGTGCAAGATTTGGATGCTGATTTTTATGCGTTTTCAGCGCATAAATTATACGGACCAACTGGTATGGGTGCTTTGTATGGCAAAAAAGAATTATTGAATGCTATGCCTCCATACATGGGGGGTGGTGAAATGATTAAGGATGTTACCTTCGAAAAAACCACTTATAATGAATTGCCTTATAAGTTTGAAGCCGGTACGCCTAACATTGCGGATGTAGTGGCGCTAAAAACAGCGTTAGAATATGCTGATGCACTTGGAAGAGAGAACATCGCTGCACATGAAGATATGCTGTTGAGCTATGCAACTGAGCAATTATCTGAGATTGAAGGATTGAGAATTATCGGTCAAGCCAAGAAAAAAGTATCTGTATTGAGCTTTGTGATTGATGGAATACATCACCAAGATATTGGCGTATTGCTTGATAACCAAGGAATAGCCGTAAGAACGGGGCATCACTGTACACAGCCTTTGATGCAAAGATTTAATTTACTTGGAACTTCAAGAGCCTCTTTTGCGGTTTATAACACGATAGAGGAGATTGATAGATTAGTGGCAGGTATTCATCGAGTAAAGAAAATGTTATTGTAGTTTGTAAAAGAGGATTAGCTGAATTACAAATTATTCAAAATAATTTATGACTATCAACGAAACACAAGACGAAATCATTGATGAGTTTGCACTTTTTGACGATTGGGCAGATAAATACGAATACATCATTGATTTGGGTAAAAAGTTAAAAGGTTTGCCAGAAGAGCAAAAAACAGAAGATAATATCATCAAGGGTTGCCAAAGTAGGGTTTGGCTGAATGCTAAATTTGAAGATAATAAATTATTGTTTGAAGCAGATTCTGAAGCAATCATCGTAAAAGGTTTGGTGAATATGTTAATCAGAGTATTATCTGGCCATACCCCCGAAGAAATTACTGCTGCTAATTTGTATTTTATTGATAAAATTGGAATGACTTCGCATTTAGCTCAAACTCGTTCAAATGGGTTGGCTTCAATGGTAAAGCAAATGAAAAATTATGCTATTGCCTATGGATTGAAGGCTTAGTTTTTCAGAAAATAAATAGTAGAAATTCATAATCATTGATAGAAATCATGTCGGAAGTAGATTTAAAAGAAGAGGTAATCAGAGCATTAAAGGGCGTATATGACCCAGAAATTCCTGTGGATGTATATGAACTAGGATTGATTTACGATATTAAAGTTTTTCCAGTAAACAATATTTACATTTTGATGACTTTAACATCACCTTCATGCCCATCTGCTGAGGCCATTCCTGTTGAAATCGAGCAGAAAATTCGTGAGATTGAAGGAGTAACAGATGTAAGTGTTGAATTAACTTTTGACCCCCCATATTCACAAGACATGATGTCTGAGTCGGCCAAATTGGAACTTGGTTTTATGTAATTGTGTTTTGAATCAGATTGCCCCACTAATGATTGTTAATCATTAGGTATATATTTTTATTACAAGACAAAATCATATTTGAAGTGTTTCTTTGAAGGACAATTTTCAAATTGACTATTTTTCAAATTTTCAAACTTTATATTATGTACCCAGAACATTTAGTAGCTCCAATGCGTGCTGACATCGTAGAAGGAGGATTTACAGAATTAAAATCAGCTACAGAAGTTGATCAAGTATTGGCTGAAAAAGGAACGACGTTGGTATTTATCAACTCGGTTTGTGGTTGTTCAGCTCGTACTGCTCGTCCAGGTGTAAAAGAAGCTGTTTGGAACTCTGCTAAAAAACCAGAACATTTAGTGACAGTTTTTGCAGGTGTTGACCAAGAAGCGACTCAAAAAGTTCGTGAATATCATTTACCTTATCCTCCGTCTTCTCCATCAGTAGCATTGTTTAAAGATGGTGAATTGGTTCATTTTGTAGAACGCCACCACATCGAAGGTCGTTCGGCTGAAATGATTGCAGGACATTTGGAAATGGTTTTTGACGAATTTTGTGCATAGTATCAAATACTTTCCAATAAAAAGCAGGCTTTCAATACTTGAAAGCCTGCTTTTTATGTAATTCGCCTTTTATTTTTTGTATTGCTCAATAATCCTGAATATTGTCTTTTGCGTTTCTAAGCTTTTGAAATATTCAAACATTAATTCATGCCCTTCATAGCTGAGTACCAAAGCTGTTTCTAAATAATTAAAGGCTTCTTGATATTTTCCTGCTTTAATTAAATAAATGGATGCTCTATAATACAATTCGGCTTCTTCGGGCATAATATCAATAGCAGATACCATTAGTTCAGCCGCTAAATCAAAATCACCTTGTTCATGAACCAATGCCGACCATTTAATCCATGCTTCTGGATTAATAGGCTCTAATTCAGCTGATTTTTGATAGGCTTCCATGCCAGAAGTGATATTCCCTAAGTTTGTTTCAGCATCAGCCAAAGCTAACCAGTAATATGCGTTTTGATCATCAAGGCTCAATGCTTTTTTGATAAAATGAATAGCCTCTATCCATCTCTTCATTTCGCACAAGCAAATTCCTACACCAAAATACCCGTCATCCCATTCAGCATCAAGCTGGATAGCATATTTGTAATAGTGGATGGCTTCTGAAAATCGTTCTTGACGTTCAATACTAGCTCCTAAGCAACAATACACTTCGGGACTGATGTCTTCGTGTTCCAAACAATAACGATAATTCTCTTCCGCTTTTTGCCAATTGCTCAAATTCATGTACGAATTTCCTAGATTGAAATAAGCAGATGAAAATTTGTCATTAATGGCAATGGCATACTCATAAGCATCGGCAGCCTCTTCAAATTTGGCAAGCTTAGAATAAGCGATTCCAATATTGTACCAAGCATTTTCAGAGAATGGGTCAGTATCAATAAACTGCTGATAGTAAGGTAGCGATTCTTCTAATTTACCAATCTCATCCAAACTATTGGCTAGTTCATATAGCGCATTTTCATTCTTGATGTTGGCTTCAATCGCTTGTTTAAAAGCTGCTACAGCATTGTGGTGCTTACCCCAGCTTTGATAAGCCAAACCGATATGGAAATATACTTCGTCACGCTCTTCGGCAATGTCCAAAATCTCTGTTAAGAGTTCTATGGCAGTTTGGTAATCACCTTTCAGGTTATAAATAGTACTCTTCAGGTAAATGGTATCGCTATCCGAAGGATTGAAAATCTCAGCTTGCGTTACTACTTCCAAGGCCTCATCATGCTTGCCTTGGTTGGCTAGTAATTCTGCCTTACAGAGCATCAATTCTAAAGAATATGGATATTGTTCAAGGGCAATGTCACAGGCTTGCATGGCATCTTCTATCTTACCTTCTTCCATATAATGCTCTACGATTTGCTCGTAAGTATCAAGGTCAAAGAAAGAATTCTCCCTACGTTTGAGCATAGACTCAAAACGCCTCACTGAATGCAGTGTCTCTTCTTGGCGGTCTTCAAAATCTTGTTCCATCATTTGATTGCAGGGGGTGAGGTGATGTTTATCAGTGGCTGGAAAAACATTTATCAACATTATTGATAAATGTTTTAGGTTATGCCAAACTCTCTTTATTGCTAAGATAATAAAAAAACTTTTAATTTACCAAAATTGGAATAGTAACATTCATCTTAGTTTCTATATTTAACTAACATATATCATAGGATAATTTTAGCTTTTTATGAAACATTTTTACGATACTTTCTAGCATTGTTACTACACTATTAATTTAAAAACTATTTAGTATTATCGATGTATTTAGCTTTTAAAACAAAACAAATACGGTTTAAGGTTTCATCTAAGTCCCTGAATTTCAAACCTAATTGGTTTTTAACTTTATCATTGGCATAATAAAAGTGATGACTTGATGTCAAAACCGTTTCTTTCGTAATTAACGGAGCTTTCCCTGTGAAATAACTTCTTACTGCTTCTACACGCCAAATAATAGCAGTTAAAAATTTACTTATTAACTTTCTGGGAGGCTTTTTATTGAGTAAGGTGGCTACTTTTTCAAAGAAATCTTTGTAAGAAACATAACCACTATTTAAAATAAACCTTTCTCCAGAAACATCTGAAGTCATTAACTGAAAAATACTCTCGGTTACATCTACGATATCTACGTAATTCAGGGTGCCTTTAGGATAGAAAGAGTGTTCTTCATTCGCATATTTGAATAATTGCGTACTACTTTTACACCAGTCGGCTTCTCCTAAAATCAATGAAGGATTTACAATCACCGATGCCAAACCTTCCGAAAAACCTCGCCAGACTTCCATCTCAGCCAAGTATTTAGATTTAGCATAATTAGAATTCAACGGACTTTCTTCCCAAGTTGCTTTTTCATCAATCGTAATGATAGACTCATGCTTAGCTTCAATAGGAATTTTTCTGCCTAAAGCCGCTACTGAACTAACGAAACATATTTTTTCTACACCATGCGAAATACAACTATTCACAATATTGGCTGTACCTTCAATGTTGGTTTTAAACATAATGTCGCGGTCTTTGGGTGCAAAAGATACAATTGCCGCAGCATGTACAACCAAATCAACCTCCCTCATTAATTCATCTAAAAACATTACATCCAAAATATCACCATCTTTCCAAGTGATTTCAGAAGCTATTTCTTTGATGAGTGATAAGTCGCTTGTACTTCTTTTTAAGCCAATTACTTGATAGCCAGCCTTTAAGAAACGCTTAGCTACAAAACTACCCACCAAGCCAGTAATGCCAGTGATTAGGATATTTTTAGGTTCTTGAATCACAATAATTTTAACATAAAAACATTCATGTACATTTGTGTTACAAAGGTAAATCCAAATCATCAGAATCAATTACAAAGTGATAAAGAAAGCGTTTATAGATTTAGGGACAAATACTTTTCAGCTACTGATTGTAGCCCAAGAAGGCAGTTCATACCAAAAGATACATGAAGATAGTTATGCTGCTAAAATTGGATTAGGCGGAATTTCATCAGGTATCATTACACCAGAAGGCATCGAAAGAGCCATCGTAGCGCTAAAGTACTTTCAGGAAAGATTAACGCAGGAAGAAGTAACAACTGAAAATATTTTTGCTACAGCTACTAGTGCTGTTCGTAATGCTAACAATGGCGATGAGTTTTGTAAGGAAATACTTAACCGAACAGGTATTAGCATCAACGTGATTTCTGGCGAAGAAGAGGCCGCATTGATTTATGAAGGTGTAAAATTAGGGACACAGATTGGAAAAGAAACGTCGTTGATTATTGATATTGGTGGCGGCTCGGTTGAATTTATCATCTGTAATCATGATCGAGTTTTTTGGAAACAGAGTTTTGAAATAGGCGGACAAAGATTGATGGATAAGTTTTTTCATTCAGACCCTATCACACCGCGTTCTGTACAGTTATTAAAGCAATATTTGGAAGAAAAGTTATTGCCATTGACCAATGCTGTGCATCAATACGCTCCAATTTGTGTCATTGGTTCAGCAGGTTCATTTGAAACCCTCATTGACTTATATTTCATGAAGACCTTTGGGCATTTGCCACCCACAGAACAGGTTTCTTTTGAATTGCCCATTGCCGAATTTTACGATTCATTCTTGAAAATAGTTTCGGCTAATCATGATGAAAGAATGGCTTTGGCTGGAATGATAGAGCTTCGGGTAGATATGATTGTCGTAGCAGTTTGTTTGATAGAGTTTGTATTAAAACGTTATGAGATTCATCAAATAAAAGTATCGAACTTTGCGTTAAAGGAGGGAATACTGAGCAAACAGCTTGCACTTCACTCATTTTAAAGAAGAAAACTGACCTATATACCTGCTAAAATACAGTTGTATAATGTTTTAATACTGAGAATTTTAAGGTTTTATAAGCTATTGAATAACTAATAATTTTCAGATATGGCATATCACATAAGTCATTTTTTTTCGTTAAACTTGTTAAAAATTAATTAATCTCCAATATTTTTTTTCAACGATTCAAGCTCAAATGTTAAACTTGACTCTTCGTAATCCGTAAAAGCTATGCAGATCTTTCTAAGTATCCTATTACAAACTAACGTTATTTCTCCAGACTCTGTAACTACTTCGCTTGCTAATGGAGCGACAAAAGCTGACCAAGAAATGAATATTTTGAACCTCTTAGAAAAAGGAGGTTGGGTAATGATTCCAATTTTTATATTGTTTGCTATTGCCTTATTTTTATTCTTGGAAAGATATTTTTATATCCGTAAAACTGCCAAACTTGATAATAACTTTTTGTTTTCAATCCGTGAAATGTTGTATGTAGGCAATGTACAAGGGGCTATTGCTTATTGTAAAAACTCACAATTCCCGATTGCAAGACTCTTAGAAAAAGGATTGAACCGTTTAGGGTCGCCTATTCGTGATATAGAAACAGCCATTGAAAATACGGCAAGAGTAGAGATTTATAACATGGAAAAAAACCTTGGATTTCTTTCAGCCATTGCTAAAATCGCTCCTATGTTTGGTTTCTTGGGTACTGTTTCAGGGATGATTCGTACTTTCCATAATATTTCAGTAGCCAACAAAATTGATATTAGCACGATTGCAAGTGGTATTTACGAGAAAATGGTTACCTCCGCTACAGGTTTGATGGTGGGTATTATCGCTTACTTTTTCTATACCATTCTTACTACGATGATTGATCGTGCTGTGAATAAAATGGAAGTTACAGCGATTGATTTCTTAGACATTTTGCATAAACCAGCATCAACTAAATAATTTTTAATGGCTGATTGCAAAATTAAGCATTCATTCTTCATTGTTGAAAATATATGAATATAAGAAAACGTACTCGTGAACAATCTGAAGTAGAAACTGGTGCATTAGCAGATATACTTTTTTTCTTGATGATGTTCTTCTTGATGATTTCAACCTTGGCTAGTCCAGATGCCATCAAGTTGTTATTACCAGAATCGTCAACTGCCCAACAAACGGCAACGAAAGAAAATATCAGATTGACAGTTGATGAAAACAATAATTACTTTGTAGATGATAACCCAGTTCCTTTTGAAGAACTGGAAACATACCTTGGTGACGAAGCCAAAAAGAAAGGCTCTGAAACCGTAATTTTGAGAATTGCCAAAGATAGAACAGTTCAGGATTTGACAAAAATCCATGATATTGTAGCCCGCCTAAACCTTGGAATGGTAATGGCAACCGATAAATTATAAATTAACATATCGATTAAGAGACATTTATTGAACTAGGTGATATTAATTAAAGGCTCAAAGCGGATAGCTTGCCCTATTTTACAATGAATTTTCTTATTATTTCCTTAAAATCAATAGCCGTTTACGTATTTATCGTAGCGGCTATTCGTTTGTTTGGCAAAAAAGAACTTTCTCAATTATCTGTAATTGATTTAGTCTTTATCTTGCTAATTTCTAATGCCGTTCAAAATGCAATGGTCGGGGATGATACCTCGCTTTTAGGAGGCTTTGCCGCCGCAGGTGGTTTGTTTGTGATGAACTTTGTCTTGAAAAAGGTAATGTTCAAACATGAGGCTATAAGCAGATTAATTCAGGGCGAACCACTAATGTTAGTTTATCAAGGAAAGGTAAAAGAAGAAGCCTTAGACAAATCGGGTCTATCTTTAGACGAACTTCATGCTGCTATTCGCGAACATGGTGTCGAAGATATTAAAAAGGTAGATTTAGCCATCCTAGAAGTAGATGGAAATATTAGTGTGTTATCAAATGACTATAAACACAAAACTTCTAAAAAAAGGAAAGGGCATAAAATATTATCAAAAAATGAATGATATAGAAATTCTATTCCAACATATTTTTTATAATGATGATTTCATTAAGATATTAGCCTCTACTGGGGTAGGAGCTTTGATTGGTCTTGAACGAGAATATAGAAGTAAATCTGCGGGTTTACGAACTTTTACCTTGATTTCGGTAGGCTGTACCATTTTTACCATTTTATCGGAGAAAATGGGCATAAATGCTTCTCCTGACCGTATTGCTGCCAATGTAGTAACTGGTATAGGATTTTTGGGAGCGGGAGTGATTTTTAAAATGGATGACCGAGTAAAAGGGCTTACTACCGCGACAATTATTTGGGTGACAGCCTCTTTAGGAATGGCTATTGGCGACGGGCATATCCTGTTGTCTTTCTTAGGAACGAGCGTAGTATATGTAGTACTTGGACTTTTCGTGAAGTTAGAAGTTATCATGGAAAGATATGGTCGCACGCATGCTTATCGAATCATTTGCGATTATACCCCTGATGCTTTTAATAGATTAGAGACTATTTTTGAAGATTGTGACCTTACTGCCAAAAGAGAAAAACAGATTATTCGGAACAATATTTTAATCAGTAATTGGTCTGTCAGAGGGCGTTCTACTAAACACGCTAAGTTGGTAGAGAGGTTGATGGATGATGCTTCGATTAAAGAACTGGAATTTTAATGTTACTGGTATCAACAAGTTTTATTGTTAATACCAGTAAATGAATTGGATTAGACGATAGCATTTAAAATTAATACACCAGCCAAGCCTACAACGGCAACGATACTTTCCATCATTGACCAAGACTTAATTGTATTTTTGATACTCAAATTGAAATATTCTTTAAATAACCAGAAGCCTGGGTCATTTACGTGAGAGAACATCAAACTACCCACACCGATTGATAACACCATCAAATTAGGATTTACACCAGATTGAGCCACCAATGGTGCCATAATCCCCGCCGTTGTTAGTCCTGCTACAGTAGCCGAACCCAAACAAACCCTAATGATGGCTGCTACTAACCAACCTAAAATCAATGGGTTTAAAGGTAATGTTTTTAGAATAACGGCAATTTCGTTACTTACCCCGCCATCTATCAAAATTTGTTTTAAAGCACCAGCCCCACCAATAATCAAGACAATCATCGATACATCTTTTACTGCTTCGGTGTAGATAGACATAATCGTCTTCATAGAAGTCCCCATGTTTCTTCCCAAAGTAAAAGTGGCTACAATTACCGAAATAAGCATAACGATAGAAGGGTCGGCAATAAATACACCGAATGATTTCATTGATTCACTTCCTTTCCAGAAGGTAGACAGCAATGTTGTAGAAGCTAATAAGATTACTGGTAAAAGTGACGTCAAAGAGCTATTTAAAGTACTTGGTAGTTGGTCTTCAGGAAGGGTTTTGCTTTGGAAAGTCTCTAAAGGTGTTGAAGGGATTTTTTTCAATGTCAAAGAGAAAAGAGGTCCCGCAATGATAATCGTTGGAATGGCAATTATGATACCGTAAACCAAGGTAAGTCCCATATCTGCATTAAACTGAGCAACTAAGGCAGCAGGAGAGGGGTGTGGAGGTAAAAAACCATGAGCAACCGATAAAGAAGCCAACATGGGTAAACCAATATATACCGCAGGTAACTTATATTGATTAACGACAGAAAAGATTAAGGGAATCATCAATACGAAACCTACATTATAAAATAATGGAATACCGATGATAAAGCCAGTACAAACCAACCCCCATTGAATATATTTTCTTCCGAAAATTTTCATCATTACAGAAGCAATTTTCTGAGCGGCGCCACTTTCAGCAACAATTTTTCCTAACATTGCCCCTAAAGCAATGACGATAATCAAAGAGCCTAGCATATCACCCACACCTTTTTGCAAAGATTTCCCTATACTACTTAGTGGAATGCCAGTTGTGATACCTGCAACAATAGAAACAATTAAGAAAGCGAGAAAGGGGTTGAGTTTTCCCCAAGTAATGAGAAGTACCAAAAGGCCGATACACAAGAAAATAATAAATAATGTCATAGTTTGATTAATTGGATAAGATAAATAATAAGATAAACCTAACCATTTGCCATGTATGGTTTATCCTTTTTTGAGATAATTTTTTTTAATCAGTATTTGGTTATATTCTCACTTAGAAAATTAAAACTAAGACTCTTTTTTCCTTAAACGCCCTATGTAAGTAGGCTAAAACATTTTTATCAAAAGGATATTTACGGTTTTCTATACTTACTATTTTAAAGATATAACCTTCATGAATCAGGTAAATATAATTAAAACAAAATAATGAATTGTGAAAATTTGAAGATTGAGTAGTATTTTGAGTGCAAAAAGGGTATTCAACTATTCGTTAATCAGGCAATTATTGCTTAAATAACTTGACATTTAAAGAAGTAAGTTTTATCTTTGCACCTCTATTACAAAAAAAGATTTTAAACAAACAAATAATATGCTGATTATCAATATTAAAGAAAACGAGTCAATCGACAAAGCGTTAAAAAGATTCAAGAAAAAATTTGAAAAAACTGGCGTTGTAAAGCAACTTCGTAGACGTGCGGCATTCGAAAAACCATCAGTTGGTCGTCGTACTGAAATCATTCGTGCTTCATACAAACAAAGAATGTACGGTAACGAAGAAGCATAGTTCATAGATTGATTTATTTCCAAATAACAGAAGTATTTTGTTATCAATTTAATCGTGAATTAAGCCGATAACCGTCAGCATTATAAAAAAGCGTCTGAATAAACAATGTTTGTTCAGACGCTTTTGTTTTTAGGCTAGCTTTGTTGTAAATTATTCACTCAAAGCAATCGCTAACGAAGAATTGCTTTTAATCTATTAACCTCCCCAAAAACTGATGCCAGAAATTATAGATTTTTTCATTAAATACATTCAGTTTGAAAAACGCAGTAGCGAACATACAGTTACGGCTTACCGAACAGATATGAAGCAGTTTACTGAATATTTAAGTAAATCTTATGATTTTCAGCATCCTCAACTGGCAGATTTTCAGATGATTCGTTCGTGGATAGTTTCACTGGCGGAGGCTAAAGTGGAGAATCGTTCAATCAATAGGAAGATAGCTACACTCAGAACCTTCTACAAATTTCTTTTGCAGAAGAAAATCATTGAAAAAGACCCGATGTTCAAGGTTTCGGCAATGAAAACCCAGAAAACAATTCCTTCCTTCGTACGTGAAACAGAATTAGATACGCTACTGGATGATGTGGACTTTACAGAAGATTTTGCTGGTGTACGTGATAAACTGGTTTTAGAGCTATTGTATGGCACAGGAATGCGTTTGTCAGAAATGATTGATTTAAAAGAGCGAGATATTGATTTCTATAACAGAACCTTGACAGTACTGGGTAAACGGAACAAGCAAAGGATAATACCGATTAATCAGCAATTGGTATCATTGATACAAGCTTATCAATCGTATAAAAATTCAGAATGTTTAGGCAACGATTTTTTGATTGTAACTGATAAAGGAGAACAGAGTTACCCTGTAATGATTCAGCGGATTACTAAAAAGTATTTGTCATTGGTCACAACGCTTGCTAAGAAGTCGCCACACATTTTACGACATTCCTATGCTACACACCTGTTAAATAATGGTGCCGATTTGAATGCAATCAAGGATTTATTGGGTCATTCGTCGCTTTCAGCTACACAAGTGTACACCCATAATTCTATGGAGAAAATTAAGAAAATTTACGAGCAGGCACATCCAAAGGCATAATGGAGTGATTAGATAATAAGTATTGATGATATTAAAGAATTCCCAATCTTTTATAATGTTACACCTTGTTCTTTAAGGTAATTTCCAATATTGAAAATGTGTACATCTAATAATTCAATGTCTTTATTCCAATCTCTAACAATCCAATCTTCATCTTTGGTAGCAATAACAACTTTCTGTGTTTTGGTAAAAATCCAAATTACTTTTTCTGTTCCAAATGCTAAGAGTTTATTGGTTTTTGTGAAAGTATAATCAAAATCTTTCTCATCAGAAAGGTCAATTCTGATGTCAACTTCAATCGCAATTTTCGGAGGAACGTCAATGTATTGAGTATTGATTTTAGAGGGAGGAAGATTTTTCTTTTCAATGATGTAAATATCACCCGACAAATTAGTCTTGTGGTCTATATGAGTACCAATCTCATTTGTAAGAAAGTAATATTGATTTAAACTGATGTTTCTGTATAGAATCCCTAGTAAATATTGGATAATAAATGATTGTAAACCACTTGATCCCATAATATCTTCAATTTTTTTCTTTTTGGATAGAACTTCTTTGTAACCTTTATAATAGAGTTTTCGCCCGTCTATAATTTCATAAACGAGAGCGTCTGGAATTTCTTTGGGCTTGCGTACGCGAGCTATTTTTTGAGGTATTTTATCTGCTATGACCATAAATAGCAATTTGTTTAGCTAATGCAATTTAAAAAGACTTGACAATTTTGCCAAGTCTTTTTAAAGTTACTTACTTATAATCTTCTTCGTCATCATCAAATTTGAACTTGTCTAAGTCGAACAAAGAATCTGTCAAATCTTTAAATTGAAGCCCTTTTTCAAGATTCTTTTTAGAAATAATAGAAAATTCAGATAGTCCGTGGAGTACAAATTCCATCATGAATAGTTTTTCTCTGCCTTGCATGGCTGGATATACTTTTTCGATGAGTTCATCCAAACCTTCTATCGTGCGTAAACGAGCTGAATAGTCTTTGTCAGAGCAATCATTTAAAATATCCATGACATTGCCATCCATAAACCAATCAATAATTGGTTTATAAGGGTTTTTGCCAGCTTTATCTTTAGCTGCTTTCTTGATTTTTTCAGGGTCTGGGAAGAAATTCAGGAATTGTGTTCTGATGGCTTTCCCAATCAGGTTTTGAGCAACAATTACTGGCCCTTCTACTTCACCTTCATATACCAATTCTACTTTGCCACAAACCGCAGGAATAACACCAATCAAATCGGCTACACGCACATACGTTTTGTCTTCGTCATTGATTAATGCACGTCTTTCAGCAGATGAAATTAAATTTTCATAGGCAGAAATCGTCATACGTGCCGAAACGCCTGATTTAGCATCAACAAATTCAGAGGAACGAGCTTCAATCGCAATTTGCTCAATCAAATCGTCCATGATATGATTAGTCGTTACTAATTCTTCTTGCTCGCCTTTTAGTTTTGCTTCTTGCAACGTAATCTTTTTGCCAATTTCCAACGTTTTTGGATAGTGCGTCACAATCTGAGAGTCGATACGGTCTTTCAAAGGCGTTACAATCGACCCACGGTTGGTATAATCTTCTGGATTAGCCGTGAATACAAATTGTAAATCAAGCGGTAAACGTATTTTGAAACCACGAATTTGAATATCGCCTTCTTGTAAAATATTAAAAAGGGATACCTGAATACGTGCTTGCAAATCGGGCAATTCGTTAATTACAAAAATACAACGGTGAGAGCGTGGAATTAGCCCAAAATGAACCACTCTTTCATCAGAGTAAGGCAAACGCAACGTTGCGGCTTTGATTGGGTCGGCATCTCCAATCAAATCGGCTACCGATACATCTGGTGTTGCTAATTTTTCAGTATAACGATCACTTCTGTGCATCCAAGTAACAGGTGTTAAATCCCCATGTTCTTCGATTAAATCTTTCGCAAAACGAGAAAGAGGCTGTAAAGGGTCATCATTCAGTTCTGAACCTTTCACAACTGGAATGTATTCGTCTAATAAATTCACCATCAATCTGGCAATACGTGTTTTGGCTTGTCCACGTAAACCCAATAGATTAATATGGTGTTGCGAAAGGATTGCTCTTTCAATATCAGGAATTACGGTGTCTTCATAGCCCCAGATTCCTTCAAAAACATTCTCTTTATTTTTAATTTTAACGATTAAGTTATCCCTTAATTCATCCTTTATTGATTTTGGTTGGTAGCCTGATGCTTTTAATTGACCGAGTGTGTGAATATTTAACAGTTCTGTTGAATCGATTGTTTTGTATGACATTATGCTGTTGTATCTTATGAAAAATGAGATTTATTTTAAGTGAGAAAGGTTCTTTTTATTTAAAATTGCTGAACCATAACTGCGGTTAGCAATAAAACCTAGAACATCTCTATTTTGTATATTTTGTCCTTTCAATTTTAATTTAATTACTTCCGAATACGCTTCTGCATAAGTCTCGTCATCGTACGATTTTACTACAGACGATTCTCTTGAAAATGCCTCGCCTTGTGCTCTATAGGGCAAAATTTTAGCTTTTGCCTCATGGTCTATGCATTGAAGATACGATTCATGCTTTTCAGCGGCTATATAATTTGGTTTTAAATTCATGATTTCTGAAATTTTTGGGTTTAAGGACGTGTTAGTGATTTGAAAATTTGAAGATATGTTAATTTGAAAATACTTTTCTTCCAAACTAGTTGACAACAAATCTCAAAGCTTACCGCTCAAAGCTAATAGCTAAATTACCTCACATCTTTCTTTCTGTTTTTTTCATAATCTTCAAAAATAAACTCTCCGAGTCCTTTTAATGAAGAATAATATGCTCGTCCATTATTAATCTTGGTGAATTCTTGTACGAATTCCTTTAGATATTGGTCACGAGCAATCATAAAAGTTGTTACTGGAATTTTTAAACGACGACACTGCGCCGCTAAGGTTAACGTTTTGTTTAGTATTTTTTTATCTAAGCCAAATGAATTTTTATAATAGCGAATCCCTTCTTTTAAACAAGTAGGTTTGCCGTCGGTTATCATAAAAATCTGTTTGTTTTTATTCTTTCTTCTTCTCAATAAATCCATGGCAAGTTCCAAGCCTGCCACAGTATTGGTATGATATGGGCCAACTTCTAAATAAGGTAAATCTCTTACTTGAATCTGCCAAGCATCGTTCCCAAAAACAATAACATCCAAAGTGTCTTTTGGATATTTGGTCATAATTAACTCCGCCATTGCCATCGCAACCTTTTTAGCAGGCGTGATTCTGTCTTCGCCATACAAAATCATCGAATGTGAAATATCAATCATCAAAACGGTAGAAGTCTGGGCTTTATATTCCTTGTCAACGATTTCTAGGTCGTTTTCCGTCAACATAAAGTTTTCTACACCATTATTGATTTGCGCATTTCTGATAGATTCCGTCATTGCGATTTGATCCATCGCATCCCCAAATTGAAACTCTCGGCGGTCGGTATTGTTTTCATCTCCAGTGCCTTGATAGGGCGTTCTATGATTCCCGTTTGAGCCTGTTTTCTTTAATTTACCAAAAATCTCATCTAGCGACTGTTTTCTGATACTTTGCTCACCTTTTGAAGTAAGGATTGGTTCTTCCTCACCTTCTTCATTTTTTTCTTCTTTGATATAGCCCTTTGATTTCAAGTCATCAATAAAATCGGCTATTCCATAAGAATTATCAGTAAGGTTATATTGTTTATCTAATGAAGTCAACCATGTTAAAGCCTCCGAAACATTGCCAGCAGTCATGGTAACTAGTTGATTAAAAATGTCTAAGAGCTGGTCGAATTTGGCTTTTTTGCCGTCTTCGGCTTCCTGAGGAATATATTCTGAAAAACGATAGCCAAGCATATTTATATATAGGATTGATGAAAATGGAGTGCTATTTTTTTTGCACAGTATAAATATAAAACAAAAACTTTAGCGAATGGGTTTAATTATCGTTGATATTAATGATAATAAATAAAAAAAACCATACTTTTAGCCTTAACTAAACGTATGGTTTTAATAAAAAATATTTAGAGACTCAGTAAAATTATAGGGTATTTGGCTTATAAACCTTGATTACGCCATCGTTTTCGCTACTAACTACTAGCAAACTTTTTTGGGTAGGGCTATTTTTCGCAGGAATAAATAATACGCCTTCTGGAGCATCTCCGCATTTCAAAATTTGTAAAAATACAGGACTTGTTGGAATCGTAACATCATAAACTGCTACCGCATCAACACGTTCCATCCCTACAAAGGCTACTTTTTTGTTTCCAACAGTACCCACTGTAATACCCTCTGGTTCTACAGATTTATCGTCACTTCTGGTATCATCATAAAGATTAGGTACGGCAATTACTTTAGTATCAAGCTCGTTTTTGCTATCAAATACCAATGTTCCGTCATTACCATTCCAAACACTGAAAGAACGAGCGCCTAAAGAGTAAAGAAAATCATAGTCACCATCACCATCTGTATCACCTAAAGTAGTTGTTACGTTTAATCTACCCGCTTTTTCAGCCTTAATAAGGTCAGTTGCATTTGGGAAAGCAGTAGCATCCAATTTCAAAGCACTTACTCTTTTGATTTCAGAAAAAGCATCATATTCTCTAGCATCACCTTCGTTGGCAGTAAATAAATAAGGAATTCCTGCATGTTGCATAAAAGCAATGGCATCAGGCTGGTACATTCCTTTTATATTAGTCCATTTACTTAGCGCTATGACATTATCTCTGTCACTAATATCAACTGCATTAGCATCGACGCCATAGTCTTTGAAGCCTAAAGGAAGAATAGCCGTAATCGTTTTAGTTTCAAGGTTCAATTTTGCGATAGCATTATTTTCTTGAAGCGTTACCCAAGCCGTTTTTGAATCGTCAGCTACTGCGATATATTCAGGCTCGATGTCTTTCGCAAAAGTAGCATTTAAACCAAATATTCTAAGTCCTTTAGCCATTAAAGCTGTTTGCTGACTTGCAAAACCAGAAAAATCTAAGGTAGTTACAGCATAATTTTCGTTTACTGAAATAATTGAAATAGAACCAACAGGGTCATTTTTATAAGTAGCATCTGGTTCTCCTTCGTTGGCCGTCAGAATCAAGTTGCCATCTGGTGAATAAGTAATCATATCAGGCAAAGCACCTACCGTAATTACTTTTACTTCCTTATAGTCAGCTGTATTAAATACTGCTACTTTACCATTTTCTTGCTTATTCAACGACTCAATAGCAGCTGCTAATTTACCGTTTGAAACCGCAACACTATTTACTGCTCCACCATAAGGTGCCATGCTAATCGAACTGATGACTTTCATTTTGGTTGGGTCAGCAAAATCAATCACATCAATTTTATTGACTGTACTATTATTCACCACAAATAAGCGTTTGGTTTGAGGGTCATAGGCCGAAATCTCTGCCGCACCAGCATCACCAATATCAATGCTTCCTATTTCAGCAAAAGTAGCAGCATCTTCATTTACAAAAAACTCTGCTTCATCTTTATTGCAACTTATTAATAGGGTTGTTAGTAAAAGGGAAAGGGATAGGAATGTTCTTTTCATTTCTTTTTTTCTGCAAAACTAGGTTCGACAAAAAATAAGCTTGTTAACTGTAGGTTAATTTTGGGTTAATTAATCTCCCGACAACACTAAAATTGTAAGGATTATATCATTATTTATAATTCATTTTGATATTAAATAATTGATTTAAAGTCTGTTATTAGTTGTTGTTTAAATTAAGTCTAAATAAATTATTTGGTTTGTTTGGATTTAGTCTAAATAGGCTATAATTTTGCGTCAGTAAATAATAACAAATCAATTGAGCGCTGAAGAAAGCGATATGCTCATTAGAGAAAAATATCTTATAATAGCCTCTAAACCTACTCTTATAATCAATAACCGATAAAAAAGGATTTTCTTAGTCAATGTTTTTATTGGCCAAAACCCCTTATCACAAATATATTTTTTGATTAAATGCTTAGAATTAGTCCAAATAAAATAATAAACATGAAAAACTCTATTAAATCTTTCTACTTAGTAATTCTTTTTTTAGTTACTGGAAGTGCTGTTTCTTTTGCTCAGACTGGAAGTATTAAAGGAAAAGTAACTGATAAAAGCGGCGAACCCATTCAATTTGTAAATATTAGCATCAAAGAAACAAAACTAGGAGCTATCTCTAACGAAGATGGAGAGTTCCTCATTAAAAATATAAATGCTGGACAAGTAACATTAGTGATGCAATTTGTAGGGCTTAAAACCTTAGAAAGTAAAGTAAATGTTAAAGCTGGTGCAGTAAGCGAAACCAATTTCTCTTTAGAAGAAGGTTCAAATGAACTATCTGAGGTAACTGTAATGGGAGTACAATCGGCAAATGAGAAAGTTGTAACCATTGGTAAAATTGCTATTAAACCAATGGATTTACCGCAAGCAGTTGCTACAATTGATAGAACTGTATTGGAACGCCAACAAGTATTACGTTTAAGTGACGCCTTAATGAATGCCAACGGGGTGTATATCATGGGGAATACGGGTGGTTATCAAGAAGAAATTGCGGGACGCGGTTTTGCTTTTGGGAGTTCAAATACTTTTAAAAATGGAGCTAGATATTTTAATGGAACTTTACCTGAAATGTCCTCAATAGAAAAAGTAGAAATCATGAAAGGAAGTACTGCTATCTTATTCGGAAACGTTGCAGCAGGTGGTATTTTAAACTTAGTAACTAAAAAACCAAAATTTGAATCGGGTGGGTCGGTTTCAATGCGTTTAGGTTCTTATGACTTTTACAAACCCATTGTCGATTTATACGGTTCTATACTTGGAAGTAAAAATGTAGCTTATCGTATCAATGGGACTTATGAAAAAGGGAATAGTTTCCGTGAAAATGTAAATTCAGAAAGAGTATATGTTAATCCTTCTTTATTGTTCAAATTGAGTGATAAAACTGAAATTATCTTAGAGGGTGACTATATGAAAGACCGTAGAACTGCTGATTTTGGTATTGGAGCTATTAATTATGTTATTACAGATTTACCTCGTGAAAAATTCATCGGTGTGAAGTGGTCTTATTTCGACATTAAACAACAATCAGCTAACGTTACCATTAATCATCAAATTAATAATAACTGGAAAATTTCAGGAACTGGTGCTTATAGAGCTTATCAAAGTGAATTATTTGCTACAACTCGCCCAACTACCATTGCAGCAAATGGTAACTTGGTAAGAAGTATCCAACGCTCTGAAGTTGATGAAAAATATTTTATGGGGCAAGTTGATTTAACAGGGCAGTTCAAAACAGGGAAAATTGAACATAATGTTTTGATAGGTACTGATGTTGATAGCTATAATACTAAAACTACTTCATTTACATCAGCAGTTTATGACACCATCAATGTATTTAATGCTGAAATTATCGACAAACGTAGCGATAGACCAAACTTAGCTACCAATACAATTACTACTGCACCTGTGAATCGTGTAGGTGTTTATGCACAAGATTTGATAAGTTTTTCAGATAAATTCAAATTCTTAGCTGGTTTACGTTATAGCTATCAAGAAACAAAAAGTTCTGTACTAACTGTAAAAACAAATGCAACAGCAGAATCTTCTGCTTATGATGATGCCCTTTCTCCACGTTTAGGTTTGGTGTATCAACCGAATAAGCGTATGGCTTTCTTCAGTAGTTACTCAAATTCCTTTACCTTGAATACTGGTGTTGATATTTATGGAACAGCTCTTAAACCATCATTGATTGACCAAATAGAATTGGGTATGAAAAATGAATTATTCAATGGTTTAGTTTCTGCAAACGTTACGGTTTATCAAATCAAAAACAGTAATTTGGCTCAAACAGCATTATTTGATAAAGACGGTAAGGCTAATAGCAATGCTAATATCAAAGAGCTAGCAGGTGAAGTAACTAGCCAAGGAGTTGAAGTTGATTTGAAAAGTAAGCCATTTTTAGGGTTTTCATTAATGGCTGGTTACAGTTATAACGAAACAAAATATACAAAAAGTAATATTTACATCGTAGGAAGTTTATTAAGATACAATCCAAATCATACAGCCAATTCGAGTATCTATTATACCTTCTCAGGTACTAAATTAAAAGGGTTGAATCTTGGATTAACAGCAATGTATTTTGGAGAAAGAGTTGCTGGTCGCTCAACAAGATTAACTGTTGCGAACGATGCTTTTAAATTGATTACAGTAAATGCTTATACACAAATAGATGCAAGTATCGGATACAATTTCAAAAAGTATTCAGTTAGAGGAAAAGTATCCAATATTCTAAATGAAATGAGCTATAATATTCATGATGATAACTCAGTAAATCCGATAGCACCAAGAATGTTCTCACTTACTGTAGCGTATAAATGGTAGTAATGTACAAAAGTAAAATTTTTAGAAAAGCTTCACATTCAATGTGGAGCTTTTTTCTTTTTTATAACCATTACAACCTCCTAATAAATGAAAATGGCTTTGGAAAATGATCAGAAGGAATCAATTGGTTAGAAATTTTCTAAGATTACACCAAAATAATATTCAAGTCAACAATCACTTTGAATGAATTTTATCAAGAATCGCGATAAATCTAAGTAAGATTCTGCCCTTTATTCTTTAAAACTAGTAGAGTATTGGTATATTTGTCGCTCATAAAATTATCAAATAAAAAACCTGCTGTTGTAAAGCAGTCGGAGTGAATATAGGAGGAAAATATTCATCCCATACCACTCAATCAATTAAATCATTATGAAAGTTTTAAAATTTGGAGGAACTTCTTGTGGTACTACTGAAAGTATCAAAGCAGTATTAGGGATTATTAAAAGCAAGCAAGCTAAAGAGGAAAGAATTGCAGCCGTATTTTCGGCAATGGGAGGGGTAACCAACCAATTGTTGAAAGCAGGAGACTTAGCTTCTACGAATGATACATCTTACTTCGACATTGTAAAGGGAATTGAAGACCGTCATTTCACAGTTGTACGTGCATTAATTGACGTAAAATCTCAGTCGAAAGTATTTGCTAATATTCGTACCATTATTAATGAATTAGAAGACCTACTGAAAGGTGTTTCTTTGATTCGTGAAATCTCTGCCCGAACATCCGACTTGATTGTAAGTTTTGGAGAGCGACTTTCAACCACATTAATTCATGAAATTCTTCATGCACAAGGAGTTGACTGTCAGTTTTTAGATGCGCGTAAAGTAATAAGAACTGATGCCAATTTTGGCATGGCAGCTGTGAATTTTGAAGTGACCAATCGCCTGATTCAGGAACATTTTTCAAAAACAAGGTCTCTTCAGTTGATTACAGGCTTTATTGGTTCAACCGAAAAAGGAGAAACAACAACATTGGGGCGTGGAGGTTCTGATTATACGGGTTCCATTTTCGGAGCGGCTTTGAATGCTTCAGAAATTGAAATTTGGACTGATGTAGATGGAATGATGACTGCTGACCCTAGAAAGGTGAAAAATGCCTTCACCATTCCAACGATTACTTATGCGGAGGCAATGGAATTGACCCACTTTGGGGCAAAAGTAATTTATCCACCATCATTACAACCTGCTTTTACAAAAAATATCCCGATTAGGGTTCTAAATACATTTAATACAGACTTTATCGGAACGGTTGTTAACCGTACTGCCGAATCGTCTGAATACATCATCACGGGTATCAGCTCGATTGATAATCTGGCTTTGGTCAACTTACAAGGCTCTGGTATGATTGGTGTTGCGGGTGTTTCCGCTAAATTATTTACCGTATTAGCAAAACACAAAATATCGGTTATCCTGATTTCTCAAGCATCTTCTGAACACTCTATCTGTTTTGCCATAGAACCATCTGCATCAGTAGCAGTAAAAGCTTTACTAGAAGATGAGTTCAAAACAGAAATTGCTGATGGTGATGTAGAAGGTATAGACATTCAAGAAAACCTTTCGGTAATAGCCGTGGTAGGAGAGGGAATGCGTCGCCATACAGGGGTAAGCGGTAAACTGTTTTCGGTATTAGGCAAGAACGGTATTAATATCGTAGCGACAGCTCAAGGGTCTTCAGAATTAAATATTTCAGTAGTAATTGAGAAGAAAGACATTTCAAAAGCATTGAATGTTATCCATGATTCTTTCTTCTTCTCGCAAGCAAAAACGTTGAACCTTTTCCTTGTAGGAACAGGTTTGATAGGAAAAGCACTCTTGGAACAAATACAAGGACAAGAAAATTATCTTTCTAAATACAAAGCCTTGAAGATTAATTTAGTAGGAGTAATGAATTCTAAGAAAATGCTGATTGATGCACAAGGAATTCCGATGGAAAATTGGGAAGAAGAACGTGACGGGAAAGGGAAACCTGCTGAGATTTGGGCATTTGTAGAAGAAGCAAAAAGATTAAATTTACCTAATTCAATCTTTGCAGATTGTACAGCCAATAAAGAGATTCATAATTACTACTTAGGCTTATTCGAAGCCAATATTTCGGTAGTAACGCCTAATAAAGTAGCCAATTCTGGTCGTTATGAAGACTATGCTTTATTGCATAGAACAGCCTTGAAAAAAGGAGTGAAGTTCTTGTATGAAACCAATGTAGGAGCAGGCTTACCCGTTATTAATACGTTACAAGGTTTGATTTCGTCGGGAGATAGATTTGAGAAAATAGAAGGCGTATTATCTGGTACTTTATCTTATATCTTCAATAATTTCAAAGCAGGCGTAAAATTTGCAGATATCGTTCGCGAGGCTAAGGTAAAAGGTTATACAGAACCAGACCCACGTGAAGATTTAAGTGGAATGGACGTAGCCCGTAAGATTTTGATTTTAGGGAGAGAAATAGGTTTACGTCTTGAACCAGAAGATGTTGAAATCTTGAAATTATTGCCAGAAAATTGTGAAACAGCACCTACGGTAGAGGATTTCTTCAAGGAGTTGGAAGTATCTAATAGTTATTTTGAAGGAATGGTAAACGAAGCAGAAGCAAAAGGAGAAGTATTAAGATTTATCGCTACTTTAGAAAACAATAAGATTACAATTGGTGTAAGAAGTATCGGAAAAACACATCCGTTTTATATGATGGATGGTGCTGACAATGTGATTTCGTTCACCACAAAACGTTATCATGACCGCCCATTGGTGATTAAAGGGCCAGGAGCAGGAGCAGAAGTAACGGCATCAGGCGTATTTGCAGATATTGTTGCGATTGGGAGTTATTTGGCTTAATTACAGTTAAAATCTTACGATTATGAACCTTATTTTAGAAAATGTTCAGCCCAAACATATTACGTTAATTCAGGAATTAGCGAAGACTTTGCACTTCCAAGTAAAGGAAGACAGCAGTACTAAGAAGACTAAAAAGCGACTTACTCCTGAACAAAGAGAATTTGTTGAAGACTTAAAAGAGGCATTAGTACAAGTAGATTTGCATCAGCAAGGTAAGATTGAGTTGCAGACTTTTGATGAAATGATGAATGAGCTTAAAGAAGAAAATTAGAAGAAGAGACGTTCAACAGTCAACAAAATTTCTGTTATTACTGAATGTCTTACTATTTGTTAGAATTTCATTATATTTTAGGTTGAATAAAAAGAAAAGATGATAACATATATAAAAATAAATGGCTTTAAATCCTTTCATGACTTTGAAATGGAATTTACTCCTTTTACTGTTATCGCAGGAGCAAATGCTTCTGGAAAAAGTAATCTTTTTGATGCCTTGACTTTGTTGTCACGATTGGCTGAAACGGATAATTTAAAGCGGGCGTTTAGTGAACAACGAGGTGAATTTATAGAGATGTTCACTCAATATGGAGATGATAAATATGCTAACGAGATTCACTTTGCTGTCGAAATGTTAGTGAATCGGAATGTGAAAGATGCATGGGGAAGTGAAGCAGAGCTAAAATATACAAGACTTCGTTATGAATTGACTATTAGGCGATTTACAAATTACTCAGGTATGGAAGACTTAGAGGTAACGAGGGAAAGTTTAGTGAAATTAAATCATAATGAAGATAAATGGGTTAGAATAATCTCCAAAATAAGCCTCGATAATTGGAGACCCAAAGTAGCTACAGGAAAAAGAGGGGTAGCTTACATTGAAACAACCATAGAAGAAAATATTTCAACTGTATTAGTTCCGCAGGATGGCTCACAAGGTAATAAAAGGAGATTTCCACTGAATAATGCTACTAGAACAGTTTTAAGTAGTTTTGATACAATTGACTTTCCCCATGTTTTAGCGGCAAAAGAAGAAATGAAAAGTTGGAAATTTTTACAACTTAATCCTGAAGATTTAAGACAAGCAACCAGTAAAAATAGAGGAGGGGATACTATTACAACAAGTGGTAAAAATTTAGCGGCTGCATTGTACCGAATAAAACAAGCTGATTCATACAGCCTTAAAGAAATTTCTAGAAAACTAAATACTTTTTTGCCAAACTTCACAGAAGTTGATGTGATTGATGATAATGAAAACAAACAATATTTAATTAAATTAAAAGATATTGATAAAAAAGAGTTTTCATCAAGGGTTCTTTCTGAGGGTACTTTAAGAATTTTAGCTTTATGTATTTTAGAGTTTGACGATAAACATACGGGTTTACTGTGTTTTGAAGAACCTGAAAATGGTATTCACCCTTTTCGTATTAAGGCAATGACCAAGCTGTTAAAAGATTTAAGTGTTGATTTTAATGATATTGATTTACCACTTCGTCAGGTTATTGTTAATACACACTCTCCTGTTTTAGTGGGTAACATGCACAGATGGGAAAAAGACCAAAATGTAAGTTTATGGTATGCTCAAATGAGAACAAGTATCTTCAATATTGGTGAAGAACGACTTAAAATGAATATTACTAAAATTAACCCGGTAATAAAACAAGGAAGTTATCAAACTACCATTGTGTATAGTGAACAAGAGAAAAAACTAACATTAGCAACTGTTGAGGAATATTTAAGGACGTCTGAATTTGAAAATACACCTTATAAAGAATAAATGTATGAATAGACAGATTTTTGCAGGACTTTTCACCGAAGGTACTACTGATGTTCGCTTTTTAGAGAGTGTTGTTAGAAAAACTTTAGAAGATGTAGCATTTGATTGCCAAGGACAAATAGAAACCCAAGTAAAAACGATTGAAATAAATAAATTAGGTCTTGGCTTTGTTGACCAAGTGTTAGAAGCTTCTCGAAAAGGATTTAATGAATATGGTATTACGCTACTTTGCGTTCACACTGATGCAGATTATTACACTGATTCAAGAGTAATGGAATCTAAAATTACTCCTGCTATCAATAGATTAAAAGAACAAAATGAAACAGAATATTGCAAAATATTAGTCTCTGTTATCCCCGTTCACATGACAGAAGCATGGATGTTAGCTGATAAAGATTTGTTAAAAAGTGAGATTGGCACACAAAAAAATAACTTTGATTTAGGTATTCATCCGATGCCTCAAGATATTGCAGATCCCAAAGAAACGATTATAAATGCAATTCGAATTGTTCAAAGTGATTTAACAAGAAGAAAAAGAAATAGAGGATTAGATATTTCAGAATTGTACCAAATTATAGGTCAAAAGATAGAGTTAAGTCAATTAGAAAACTTAGACTCTTTCCGTAAATTTAAAGAAAGTTTAAAAAGTGCATTTAGAGAATTAGGTTTTTTGTATTAATTGAAATACTTAATATCTATAATTTAATTTTCTGTGGAATAAACTAATTAATGACAAATTCAATAAAAGTTTTTGCCCCAGCTACGGTGGCGAATGTGGCTTGTGGTTTTGATATTTTCGGTTTTGCCGTAGATAATCCAGGTGACGAAATCATATTAAGAAAATCTGATACAAAGGGTGTCAAAATTTTAAAAATTGAAGGCGATGATGGGCGTTTGCCTTTGGCGGCTGAAAAAAATACGGCTGGTATTGCTATTATTAAATTTTTAGAAGCGATTGGCGAAGAAGGGCAAGGATTTGAAATGGAGCTTAAAAAATTAATGCCTTTAGGTTCTGGCTTGGGTTCTTCTGCGGCTTCGGCTGTAGCAGGCGTTTTTGCAGCAAACGAATTACTTGGTAAGCCTTTAGCCCAAAAAGATTTATTACCCTTCGCCATGGAAGGCGAATTCATCGCCTGTGGGTCTGCTCATGCTGATAATGTTGGACCAAGTTTGATGGGCGGTTTTGTTGTCATTCGCTCGTATGACCCACTTGATATTATTCAGTTGCGTACTCCAAAAGAATTGTATGCGACCATTGTTCATCCACATATAGAAGTTAATACTAAAGATGCCCGTAATATTTTGAAGCGTGAAATTTCTTTGAAAAATACCATCACACAAATGGGAAATGTAGCGGGTTTAGTAGCAGGTTTTATGTTGCCAGATTATGACTTAATTTCAAGAAGTTTAGTAGATGTAATCATAGAGCCGATTCGTTCTATCTTGATTCCGCAGTTTGATGACGTGAAGAATGCCGCTTTAGATAATGGAGCGTTGGGCTGTTCTATTTCTGGTTCAGGGCCATCAATGTTTGCTTTGTCGAAAGATTTATTTACAGCAAATAGGGTAGGAAAAGCCATGCAAGATGGATTTGCAAAAGTAGGAATTGGTTCTGAATGTTATGTATCGGGCATTAATCAAGCTGGCCCAGTGGTTTTAGGTTGATATTGACTTTATAGATAAAAAGTATTAATTTAGATTATGAGTGATAAGTTTTTGAGGTAATGTCTCTCATTCTTATTATTCATAAACTTTTTATGTTTTTAAAAACATTAATTAACATCTACAATGAGCGATTTAATAGAAGTTTCAGCACGAATATATAGCGTTGAGGAGTATTTCGAAATCGAGAATCACTCAGAAATCCGTCATGAATATGAAGACGGGATATTAATACCTATGCCTGGAGAAACCTTAGATGCCAATGAAATTGCCCAAAATTTCGTTGTAGCCTTGCAAAAAACTTTAAGAAAAAAAGGATTCAGAATGTTTGGACACGATGTTCGTACTATTGTTCGAGAAAGAAGAATTTATCGTTATCCGGATGTTGTTGTTTCAGCTTCTGATACTATCAAAGATATTCGACATGTAACAGAACCCGTACTGATTGTTGAAGTACTTTCTGAAAGTACAGAGGAGGTAGATAGAAATAAAAAATTTAGACAATATACTGCTTTGCCTTCGCTACAATATTATTTGATGGTGCATCAAAATACAGCTTTGGTAGAATGCTATCAGCGAAAAGAAAATTCTCAAACGTTTGAATTCAACTTTTTTGATAAATTGACAGACGTAATTCAATTACCAGCCTTAGAAACATCAATTACTTTAGATGATATATACGAAGGTATTCAGTTTGTTATTGAGGAAGAAAATGCCCCTCAAGCATAGATAGAATACTTGTTAGAAGAACATAAAACATGAGTCATCCCGAATTTTCTCTTGGAAAAGCAAGTTTTAAAAGATTTTAATGTTTTTTGGATTTATTCTCGCCCTTACTTTTTGCCTTGATGCAAAAAGTAACCGCAACGGCGGACCGTAAAAAAATCAAGAATTCCTAATCGCATCGGCGAACCGACTCGCTTCGCTCAAACAGTAGGAATTCGTTACCCATCAATCATAAAAAAGCGGTCGAAAAACAAATTTCGACCGCTTTTTTATGATTTTAAAATTCGGGATGACTCATGTTTGTGTTAATATTTTTGATAATCATTATTTACCAGTCATAAAGGTTACTTCCTTAAATGATTGATTACCCAAATAATCAGTACCTGTTATCTTAACCGTATATTTGGTATTGGCTTTGAAGCCACCAATCGTATTAAGATAGACTTTTGGTGCTTGTCCATTAATACTATAAGTGATTGATTTTAAACCAGCCAATACATCCGTTCCTGCTAGCGTAAAGCCCACTGTTGATGGATAAATATCAATACCTTGTTTAGTCGTATTAATACTACCAACTGTCCAGAAAGTGAAAAGCTCAGGGCCTTCAATATCACTTACAAAGACGAATGAAGCAAAGTTTCTATTGTTTACATTATCATATCCATAGTAATCAAACTTATGAACACCTTTTTCTGTCATCTTGATTGGTTTAGTATAATCATTCTCAATTAACTTGCCATCAAAATTATACGTGATTTTTTGTAAACCAGACTCAGGGTCATTTGCTTTCAACTGGATAAAATTATTAGGTCCAAGTAGCATCGTATCTCTTCTTGTAACAATATCACCAATGATTTCATGTTGAAGATTTGGTCCTGTTAAATCTACATATACTTTACTGATATTATGTTTAAATTCTTCATAGCCAGCTCCGTTTAAGCTTGTAGTTTGATTATTTAAATTATCAACAGAATAATATCTGATATTGTGCATACCAGAGATACTTGGCAAATAGAATGGATTATTATAATTAACAAATGGTTGATTATCAATTGAATATTTTACTTCCTTAATACCAACTTTATTGTCTATCGCTGTTAATTTTAGTTTTGTTTTTCCAGAGAAATAAACAGTATTGTTAGCAATAAATCTATCTCCTAATATATCTGTAGCCATCAAAGGAGAACTTTTATCTAGGAAGAAATCAAATTTTCTTTCTTTCTCTTGGTTATTTACGTTATCGGTTGAGTAGTAATACAAGGTATGTTTTCCTTCAGATAAAACAGAAAAAGGAATACTTTTTCCATCATAAGGCTGTATGGCACCATCATCGAATTTGTAATAAGTACCTTTCAATCCTGAAATACTATCTTCAGTATTGAAATATAGCCTACTGGTGAATGAAATTACTTTATCATCAGTAACACCATTTACAGTCAAATTTGTAAAAGGAGGCGTATTATCAACCGTAAATGTTTCTTGTTGCATTGTGCTAGCATTTCCTACATTATCAGTTGCGTAGTATTTCAACACATAGTTGCCTTGTGTAGCTATCTTTTTTTCAGATTTATACGCTTCAAAGGAAGTATTATTGATGGCATAAAAAACTGTTTCTACACCACTTGTTTTATCGTTAGCTGATAAACTAAAGCTTACAAAAGGACCATAGAAAATCTTTCCTTCGGCATTAACATATTTCTTAGATCCATTGAATAAAGAAATGCCCGTTTCAGGTGCAATTCCATCTGCATAGATTTCTAATCTTACTTCCTGTGGAGGCTCAACAGCAACCCTCGTTTCTGGGTCAATAGCATTTTTTGAACGAATATAATTTACTCCTTCTGTATCCAAATAGAAAGGGAATGAATATTTTTGGTTAGGAGATTTGTTCAATAACTTTTCCGCATGGTCGGGAGTGGTGGATACCCAGATATAAACTGGCAACTTCTTGTTCCAATACAATTTACCTGATGTACTATCAGTATAATGTTTAGGCTTACTAGTCTGAGCAACGGCAGCAAAAGCCATTACTATCAAAATAATTGTGTTTAGTATTATGTGTTTACGCATCTTTTGTTTTATTCAAGGTTACGGTAATAGTGGTTCCTACATTTAATTCACTTTCAACTTTAAGTTTACCTCCACAAATTTTAATAAAGTCATTGCAGAGTACCAAACCTAAGCCAGTACCTTTTTCTTTGTTAGTTCCATAGGTTGATTTATTACTTTTAAGATTAAATAATGTTTTTAGTTTTTCTTCATTCATGCCTACGCCACTATCAATTACTACGATTTCTACGTTTTCACCGCTGTACTTAGCTTGTATTTTAATAGTACCTCTTGCTTTTGTGAATTTGATGGCATTTTGAATCAAATTGCGCATAACAATTTTGGTCATTTCAATATCGGAACTAGCCTTTAATTGAGCTGATACTTCATTGATAAGAACAATCTCTTTTACTTCAGCAATACGTTGAAGTAAGTTAATGTTTTCTTCAACTATATCATGAATGTTTACTGTCTGAATTTTTGGCTTAAGTTCAGCCATTTGTGTTTTTGCCCAGTTCAAAAGATTATCTAAAATTGTTGAAACCTGAGCATTATCGGTTTTTAACTGATTTAAAATTTCTTTCAGGTCTTCTGGAATATCGTCATAATAATCTTCTTCTATAATCACAAAGAAGCTTTGTAAAGAGGCAATCGGACCACGAAGGTCATGTGCGATGATAGAGAAAATCTTGTTCTTTACATCGTTTGAAATTGTTAGTTGCTCTTTTTGTTCAGCTATTTCTTGATTTTGCTTTGATAACTGTTCATTTTGCTTTTTAATTTTTACGTTATTCAAATACACGATTGTAGCAATAGCAAGCACAAATAAAATAATAATGCTGGTAATGATAAAAATGTATTTATTCTCTTTTTCCAGTACTGTATTTTGGGCTTGGGCTATTTCGGCATTTGCCTTTTCAATCAATAAATCTCTTTTTTGTAATCCAACAATCATTTCAGCATTGGTAAGATCCTGATAAAGATTGATATTTTTTTGTTTAGCAGTCAGAAGTTGCTTACCACTTTCTTTGAGCTTAATCTCGTTTTTCTCTAGTTCTAATTCTTTCGTTTTAGCCATAGATTCGGCTAATTGTTTTTTCAAACTTTCGGCTTCTAAATCACTGGCTAGTTTGGTTACTTCCTTTTTCTGTAATTGGTCATGAAAGGATTTATAAAGACTGAAATACTTAAGGGATTCATCTACATTACCTGCTTTTTCATAAGTTTCGCTCAACATGGCATAAGTACTCGCCATTTGTTTAATATCGTTCAACTCCCTCGCTAAATTCAGTGCTTCGTCTAAGTCATTCAGTGCAAGATTATATTTTTTTATATTGTTATAAACAACAGAACGGTTGATTAATGACGAGATAATACTGTAAGGTTCTTTCTGAACTCGTCGGGCAGCCAGTGTTTGGGTAAAATGGTACAAGGCTTTGTCATATTCTTCGGCATCAGCATAGAGCATACCCAAGTTGTTATGAATCATAGCACTACCATTTTTGTTTTCAATTTTTATATTTAGATTTAAGCTTTTTTCATAGAAAGGAATGGCTCGTTTATATTGGTTATAATTCCAATAGATGAAACCTATTTCATTCATCATTCTTGATGCTTCTTTGTAGTTATTTACATCAATGAAATTTTCGTATTGTGATTGAAATTGTATAACACGTCCAGAATCAGAACGGCTTAAAGGCAATACCTGCGCCTTCAATTGAAAACCAAAAGAAACAAGTATAATTAAAAAGAGGCTACAATATATTTTTATTGGATACATACTCGAACAAAAAGTCAATAATGGGAAGTTAAAATAAACAACGCCCTTTAATACAGTAAAAAAAGAGTATTAAGTCATTCATTTTTTATTGGTTTAGATAAATTATCTTTTAGATAATTAGTAGAAAACGTTATTTATATCAATTTGACGATGCTTAATCTCTTGAAAATCAAAGTGTAAACCTTATAGTAGCTGGTTATTAAAATTTTCATAACTACAAAGATAATGTAAATTAATTCAAATAATCATGCTGTTTTTTTGAATTAAAAATAACATGAGTTAACGACAATACTATAATTGTTTATACGTTGAAATAAACAGCAAATTTTATGCCATAAGTACTGATAATAGGACTATAATTAAAATTTAGGAACGTTTGAAAGGATGCCTATTATTGTTTGAAATAGCTCTTCCAGACAATAATAGGCACTAAAGAAGGGTGTTATTTTTCAGTAATTTCTAAAATCATCGGGCTATTCGGGGCAATGTTCAAGCTATTATTTACTTCAATAGTTTGATTATTAAGAATATCTTTTGCTTGGAATGTTGGCTGAATGATTTCTTTGAATTTACCCATGTCTAATGTCTTGGCTTCATTATTCTTGTTCAGAATAATCATGATTTTTTGCTTATCATTATACCTGAATTGCACATAAAATCCATTTTCAGGAGCGAAGTGCTTCAATTTCCCTGAATGTATCACGGGCGTGTTTTTACGCCATTTTAATAAAGTACTAACAAAGTTTTTAGCATTTGTTTCGGCAGTACTCATATTCGTATTGGTGAATACATTTTTTTTGTCGCCATCCCAACCGCCAGGCATATCACTTCTGATTTCTCCATGTTCATCACTTTTGGGATTGGTCATTAAGATTTCTGTGCCATAATAAATCTGAGGGATTCCTCTAGTAGTCAGCAGAAATACCATTCCATTTTTGAATTTGTTATAATCTTCGTGAAGTTGGGTGAAGAAACGACTCATATCATGATTATCTGGAAAAATCACTAAATCGTTCGGGTTAGCGTAAACAAAGTCATTTGCAATGGTTTGATAGAGCCTCACCAAACCTTGATTCCAAACTTTTTCGTCAGTATTCAAGGCTTCAATTAAAGCAGCATTAGTCGGGAAGTCCATCAAACTTCTTAGATACGATACATATCCATTTTTGTTGACCTTACCTTTTTGCCATGCTGATACAATACTTGGATTTAATGACCATTCTTCGCCAACAATATTAAAATTTGGATATTCTTCACCCATTCTTTTGCTCCAAACACTCATAAAATTCTTGTCTGGATAAGGCCAAGTATCCATTCTGATACCACCCAAGTCGGCATACTCTACCCACCAAATTGAGTTTTGTATTAAGTAAGTTGCCATAAATGGATTTCGTTGATTCAAGTCAGGCATGGTTGAGTCAAACCAACCGTCGCTGTGCGATGTGATGTCGTATTGAGCGGCATAAGGGTCATGAAGACTTTCACGTCGATGGCTCGAATAAATTACCTTTGGTGAGTCTTGAAAATTCACCCAATCTTTAGCAGGAAAATCCTTCATCCACCAATGCTCAGACCCACAATGATTCAATACCATATCCATTACTAACTTAATGCCATGCTTTTTAGCTTCTTTTGATAGCCGAACATAATCCTCATTTGTTCCGAATCGGGCATCAATTTTGCTGAAATTAGTAATGGCATAGCCATGATATGAAGTTTTAGGTTGGTTATTCTCCACCAATGGATTTATCCAAAGGGCAGTCATCCCTAAGTTTTGAATATAGTCTAAATGCTGAATGATTCCCTCAATATCACCCCCATGCCTGCCTGTTAAATTTTTGCGATTAAGGCTATCTTTGAATAAAGGCACATTATCGTTCAGCGGATTTCCATTAGCAAATCTATCAGGGGTAATCATGTACATCACATCACTACTATTAAACCCTATTCTTTCTGCAGACTTACTCTGTCTCTTCAACAATTGGTAGTTATACGTAAATGATTCTTTTTTACTGTTTTTAAAAACGATTTTTACGTTGCCTGCTACTGTCTCAGGGGCAATCAAAAGGTCAATAAATAGATAATTTGGATTTTCTACTTTGTTGACTTTTTTGATAGTTACTCCTTTATAGTTGATATGAGGTGTAAATTCAGTCATGTTTTTTCCATGAACTAATAATTGTAAAGCAGGATTTTTCATACCTACCCACCAGTTCAAGGGTTCGATATGTTGAATTTTTTCTTGAGCAACCACTACGTTTTGCATCAAGCATAAACAGAGAAATAGTTGAAATGTCTTTTTCATCGTATTTGTATGATTTAATAGCTAAAAAAAATCTGCATGAGCAAAGCTATGCAGATTTAAGTATTGAAGCTGTTTAAACTTTCCCTTTCGGATTAAACTAAGTCTTTTAGCATAGCTTGTTCCAAAATTTACTCAACGTAGCGATGCTATGCTTCGCAAATTTTGAAAAAATCAATTCAAAAATACAATACTTTCACCTCAGAAACGGAAAGTTTAAACAGCTTCATTAAATTTATTATGAATTATTGTACTTTAGTTGCCTTATAAGTAGGATTTGCAGCATCTTTCAGATTGAGCTCAAAATCGTAAGTGCCAGCCACTGCAATAAAATTCTCTCCACCTAATTTTAAAGCACCGCTTGTACCAATTAATTGAGCCGCCGCCGCTGTAGTGCCATAGTTCGTACCCCAATCATCATTTAATCTAAATTTGAATTGGTCAGCCTTCAATACTACGCCTTTCAATACCCAAGTTTCAGTACTCAAATCATACGTGAATTTCTGGTCTGGTTTATCGCCCCAGCCAGTAGCTGTAGCAGCACCCACAATTCCCCAAGGAGCATATTTCGTAATAGTATAGGTTAATTTTTTGAAATCAACCGTGATTAAATAAGTGCCTTTTTTCACGACGATGTTATCACCACCTTCTTTCAAAACGCCACCTGCACCACCATAATTTGTTCCCCAGTCACTGTCTTTACGGATTTTAATTTCTCCGTCAATCAAATTAACAATGCCCGTCCAAAGGTCAACGGTTGGGTCATAACTTAATGGTAAATCTGGTGTTGCCCCCCAATCATTAGCTGCACTTCCTACAATTCCCCAAGCATATTTCTCGATTTTATAAGTAAGGGCTGTTGGGTTTAATGTTATTTTATAAGTACCCGCTTTTACAGCAATATTGTCACCACCTGCACTCAAAACACCCGCACTTCCACCTAAGTTAACAGTCCAGTCGTTATTCTGACGGAACTTAATTTCTCCATCAGTCAAAATGACATACGCTACTAAAACATTAGCTACATCTGTTTTGTAGAATGGCAAATCTGGTGTTGCCCCCCAATTGTTAGCAGCACTACCTACAACGCCCCAAGTAGTACTCAAGTCAAGCTTAGCAGAGTAGGGGGTAGCTTTTAAGCTACCAGTAGTCGAACTCAATACTGTAGATGCTCCTAATGACGACTGCACTTTAATGTCAATGTCACTAGCCGCTCCTGGCAAAAAGCCAAAGCCCAATAATATGGCATTTAATTCAGAAGCCTTGAATACTTTTTTCAAAGCAGTTCCTGTTACTAACGAAACAGCTTTTGTAAAGTCGCCACCCTTTTTATCAATTAATATGGTATAAGATGGAGCCGCTTTAAAGCCATAGTTGGGATTAGCCCACGAAACAGTTAATACTTCGGTATCTGCTTTATCTTTATCCAAGACAAGATTGCTTGATGATAAAGTGACAACGGGAATAGCATTGGCATCTAATACCGCTATTTCTTCGTCTTTTTTACATCCCCAAGCCAGTACAAAAACAAGGCTCATTAGGAATAATTTTTGTATCGTTTTCATCGTTTGATGTTATTGGTCTAAATGTTGTTCTTTAGGTAGGCTATAGGCTGTATGCTAGTACTGTAAAAGCCTACTGCTTATAGCTTTTTAATATCCAGTATTTTGCTTTAAAGTTGGGTTGGCAATAATATCGCCAGAAGCCAAAGGGAATAGAGTACGGAAAGCCTCTACATCTTTACCTTCTTTTACACCACCTTTCCATGCCCAGTTATACCCAGAAGTGAATTTTCCAAAACGAATTAAATCTGTACGACGATGTCCTTCCCAGAATAGTTCACGACCTCTTTCATTCAATAAGTCATTTATTGTCAATGTTGAAAGATTCCCTGCACCAGCACGTTTACGAAGCTCGTTTACTAAATTTAATGCCAATGAATTATCGCCCGTTCCTCCACGCGTAACAGCCTCTGCATACATTAAATAAGCATCTGCCAAGCGAAATAATGGAAAATCTGTATCTGCATATAATGCATTTTTACCTTTTACACCTGTACTTGTTAAGTTTGAAAACTTCACTACCGCATAACCATTTTCAAAAGTACTGAACTCATCGATTTCTAATTGTTGTCCATTTGTGTAGAAAAGCGCTCTCTTATCAGCTTTGTCATCAAATAGATTCACCAATTGTTTGGTAGTACGGAAACCAGCCCATTTTTGCTCGGTACCATAGTCAGCAGGATTCATTGCTCCACCTATCGAACCATTAATCGCCAAAGTAGTTACGCCATAAGTTTGGGTTTCGTTACCATCAAAATTGATACTGAAAATAATCTCTTTAGACGTATTATTATCTGCCAAGAAATTAGTTCTGTAATTACTAGCAAGCGTATAACCAGCATCAATTACTTTTTTGGCAATAGCAGCAGCCTCTGTATATTTCTTTTGACCAATATATACTTCAGCATTCAAATATAATTTTGCTAGGGTCATCCATGCAGCAGCTTTGTCGGCTCTACCATATTCGTTGGTTTTTGGGGCAGGCAATTCGGCATCCAAAGCCAATAATTCTGATTCCAAATATGCAAACAATTCAGCTCGGGTAGCTTGTTTTGGTAACGTAGCACCTACTTGCTCGTTTTCGGTAATCAATGGTACGTTGCCGTACAAATCAATCGCATGAGAATAAGCCAACGCACGAAGGAAACGAGCTTCAGCACGGTAGTTCTTAATATCTTGCGTATTAGTTACGCCACGGCTACTCAATTTAGCCTCTGTAGTTTCACGCAAGAATTCATTAGAAACGGCTACTTGAAACAAAATACGAGAATAGAATGCAGCAGAAAAAGAGTTGGCTGCTGTCCAGTTCATCGCATGTAAATCAGGTACGCCTGGGTCATTCCATCTACAAACCAATTCGTCGGTCGTAAATTCCTGTAAATACCAATAGGCACGCATATAACTTTGCGAACCGCCGTCATATCCTTTTAAATCAACATCGTTATCGCCATTTTTCAACCCTGATGCTGCTAGTCCAGCGTACATCTTAGCTAAGATAAGTTTATAGTTAGCAGGGTCTTTATATACTAATTCTGATACCTGTCCTACATACGGCACAGTATCCAACTCTTTGCAAGAATTCAATGAAAAACAAAGAATTGCTGCGGTTAATACGTTTTTAAATATATGTTTCATGATGATTTTCTAATTAAAAATTAACATTTAAGCCCAAAGAATAAGTACGCGGTCTTGGATATACTTGGTTGCCAATTCCGTCTCTTAATTCTGGATCCAATCCTTTGTAATTTGTAATAACAAATACATTTTGTACAATAAATGATAATTGCGCTCTTACATTTTTGATTTTGATAATATCACTTAAATTGTAGCCTAAGTTGATATTATCCATTCTCAAGAATGAAGCATTTTGAATGTAATAATCAGACATACGGGTTTCTACCGTACCTGTCTTAAAGCCAGTTTCTAACACATTGGTAGATAAATTGCTATTGAAACCAGTGTTGAAAAGGTTAGAATAGATACCTCTGTTTGAGAAAATGTTATTGTAAGCATAATTGCCCACATTCGAACGTAGCACAAATCCAAAGCTTGCTTTTTTGTAGGTCATCTGCGATGTAAAGCCAAATAAATAGTTTGGCGCAGCTCCTTTATAACGATAACGGTCTAAATCAGTGATTTTACCATCTCCGTTTAAATCTTCAAAAACGCCTTCTAATGGTTTGCCGTTAGCATCGTATACTTGTTTGTAAACAAAGAAAGCATTTGGCACATAACCAGTAGAGTGTACTTGTATGGTATTTCCTGTACCGCCTTCAATGCCACCTACTAATACACCTACATAACTAGGGTTATCCACTTTAGTCAAAGCAGTGATTTTTCTTTGATTATAAGTAAAGTTGGCACTAATATCCCAATTGAAATTCTCCGTCAAAACAGGCGTATAGTTTAAAATTACTTCAATCCCTTTCGTTTCTAATGAGCCTACGTTGGTCACTACTTTATTACTAAAGTTGGTTCCAGCCGCTACATCAATTTCGTTAATCAAATCAGAAGTAACTTTTTTGTATAAATCAATGCTACCAGAAAGACGTGATTTTTTCAAGCCAAAATCTACCCCAATGTTAGTAGATTCTGTTTGTTCCCATTTGATATTAGGGTCATAAGCATTCGGGCGTAGCAGGGTATAAAAAGTATTACCCAATTGATATTGAATACCCTGACTTGGCGTATAAGCATTTAAGTATGGATAGTCGCCCGAAGAAATATCTTGCTGACCCGTAATACCCCAGCCTAAACGAAGTTTTAAGTCTGTAAAAGTCTGGCTGTCTTTAAATTCGTTATTGATTTTCCAAGCCAAAGCAGCCGACGGGAATGTACCCCAACGGTTATTTTCCGCAAAACGAGATGAACCATCACGACGAAGTGTAAACGTTGCTAAATACTTGTTAGCCAAAGCATAATTCAAACGACCGAAGTATGATAACAAGGCATAATCCGTTTTGAAATATGATTTCGTGCTTGTTACATCAGGGTTTCCGAATGTTGTACCATTTTCTTCTTCTCTTACAAAACCTTGGTTTTCAACCCCTGCCATTACGTTGACAGTCTGGTTTGTAAACTCTTTCACATAGTTTAAATAAAACTGGTTAGTGAAATTATTACGACTCTGCGTATAATATCCTGTCGAACCTCTATTAGTATATAAGTTGGCTGACACCAAGTTTGATGCCGATTCTTTACCATCCGTATTCGAGCGGTCTACGCCTAAGTTCCAGTTAGCTTTTAATGCTGGTAAGAATGGGAATTTATAGTCAAACTGGATGTTGGCAATGATACGATTTACCGTAGCTTTATTACTTTTCAAATTTAATAAAGACAATGGGTTAGAAGGTGCCAACGACACAATATTACCATTGCTTTCTAACCAGTTAAAATAGCCACCGTACTTTTGATTTTCAACATAAGCAGGTTGGGTAGGGTCAAAGCCAATCGCCGAACCGATTGCACCTTCATCAGCGAAATTGCTTTTTGTTGAAGAGGCTTTTACGTTTACATCAATCTTCAAGCTGTTATTGAACAACATCGGGCTGATACCAAATGAACCAGATGTTCTTTCTAAACCAGAAGTCAATAAAATACCATTTTGATTAGTATGACCCACTGAAACGCGGTAAGGAATATCCTTCAAAACCCCTGTAATACTTAAATTATTATCGTTGCTCAAGGCAGTTCGATAGATTAAGTCTTGCCAGTTAGTATTGGCTGTTCCTAGTAAAGCTTTCTGAGATTCCGTACCTCTAGCATTCACCACTTCTCTGAATTGGTCAGCTGAAAGTACGTCTACATTTTTAGTTTTTACCCCCGCAGAGAACATCGAACTGAAATTCACATTGAATTTATCTTTCTTCGTTCCCTTTTTGGTAGTGATGATAATTACACCATTTGACGCACGTGAACCATAAATAGCAGTAGCTGACGCATCTTTCAATACGTTGAATGATTCAATATCGTTTGGATTGATAAAACTCAATGGGTTGGCTGATCCTTTTACTTCGGCATTGTCTAACGGTACTCCATCAATTACAATCAATGGGTCGTTACTAGCACTTAGAGAGGAACCTCCACGAATACGAATCTGACTGGCTGAACCGGGTGCTCCACCGTTGGATGTAATTTGTACACCTGCTAATTTACCTGTAATTAATTGTTCAGGAGTAGCAATGTTCCCTTTTACAAAATCAGCAGAAGTAATGCTGGTGATTGAACCTGTTAAATCCTTTTTCTTTTGACTACCATAACCCACTACCACTACTTCTGTCAATGTTTTTAAGTCTTCTTTCAAGGTAACATTGATAGCTGTTTTGTTGCCAACGGTGATTTCTTGGGGTAAAAAACCGATAAAACTTACTACCAAAACAGCTTGCTCGTTTGGAACGGTGATACTAAACTCTCCATTCGTATTAGTGGTTACACCTCTGGTTGTACCTTTAATGGCTACAGACGCCCCGGGAAGCGGACTACCTTTGTCATCTGCTACTTTGCCTGTAACTGTTTGTTCGGCCGTAGCAGATAGGTTTACTTCAGAAATGGAATTGTTCTCTTTTAAATCATTCCCTTCCATATTAGAAGATAGATTTTTTTCATTTGAAGCGATTTTTGTCTGCGTACTGCCCTCTGACTTTTTTCCAAAAATCAAGTAAGTATTTTTGCGAACTTTTTTGAAAGCTAAACCATTTGGTGCTAATAAAGCTTCCAATGATTGCTCCAGACTTTTACTAGTACGTACATTTTCTTGCAGAACGGAAATGCCCGAAAGTGTTTTTTCTTCAAAAAGAATATCAACATTAAATTGATTCTTTAGAGAAAGAATAGCATCACGTAGTTTCATTGTTGACGAAGTCTCAGGGCTTCTTTCAACTTTAGGCTTGTTTTGGGCGTATGCCAAAGCTTGCGCAGATAACGGATGGGGTAGGTAACTAAATGCAGTTACCATTCCTCCGATTATCACTAATCGAAATACTCGTTTTTTCATGTGTTTTTAAAAATGTTGGTTAATGGAAATTACTTTTGTAAGACTGTTTTTTAGTTGTGATTTAGTGAGTTGGGAATTGTGATTTAGTGATTATTTTTTTATCTAATCCACAATTCAATATTTTTGATTTTTGTTTATGTTCTTTTAAAATTCTTTTAAATCTTTTGTCTTTTTTTACCCGCTGATTTATGGAGATTTAATACGCTGATTTTCGCTGATTTTTATATTTTAATAGTCTTTCAGTCTAAAATCTAGCGTCTAAAATCTTCTAGTCCTAAAGTCCTCCAGTCCTAAAATCCTCCAATCTCCCTTCACTCATCAATCTCAGAAAGCACCACCGTTCCGTCGCTATTTTTCTGATATTGTAAATTGAGTAATTCTTGTAGAATAGAGATTAAATCATCAGCCTTGTCCGCACTAAAAGTGCCTGTTACCGTACGATTCGCTAATTCTTGCGAGTTCATTTTAATTTGTACACCAAACATTTCAGCGATTTGATAAGAGATTTCTTCCAGAGAAGTATCATCAAAAACAAAGCGGTGAACTTTCCAAGCAGTATAAGAATTTACATTTTTTACAGCCTTGATTTCCGACTTCCCCATTTTATCTAATGACACCAAGTCGCCAGGCTTCATCATAATAAAACGTTTTTCAGTGCCATTCAAAAAATTTACCTTTACTTTACCTTTGCTCAAAACTACTTTTGAACCACGATTTCTAGCAAAAACACTAAATTCTGTTCCTAGTACTTCTACTTCTAATTTTTGAGAAGTCTTTACGATAAACTTCTGATTATTAATGGTATGTTTTACCGAAAACTCAGCTTCTCCGTCTAAAAATACTTCTCTGGTAGCCTCATTTTTAAAACTAAATCGCTTTAATTTTAAGGTTGAATTCGCATTCAATGTAACATTACTGCCATCAGGCAAGCTAATAGATTGCGTTTCGCCATAAGCAGTTTGATACACTTGATAAATCAGATGGTCACGTTGGAAATACAAAGCCAAGCCCGAAAACATTAGAATCACGGCAGCACTTGTCCATTTAAACCAAGCCATTTGCCAGATACTTTTTTCTTCTATCGCATCATATTGGCTTTCTAAAGCTTCTTGAACATCAATGTCTGATTCACTATATATTTTTTGAAAAAAAAATGCCTTAGCCTTGTCTTTATCAGCCAGTATTTGTGGGTATTCGTTTTCGTATTCTTCCAACCATTTATAATACACCTCTTTATTTTCAGGGTTGTTAAGCCAATCTGCAATCATTTTCTTTTGCAAAGGACTCGTTCTTCCTGCGAAGTGTTCAAATAACATATTTTTGCTAAGCGTCGTCATATCGTTGATGATTTGTAAGGTAGTGTTTGAGGCTCTTAGATAAAAAATGTCAGAATCAGTCCGAATAATGAAGGATTATTCAGGACAACATCTCTTAAATGTACAAGCGCTTTGTTGATATGTGCCTCAATGGTCTTCGTTGCCAATTGTAGTTCATCAGCAATTTCTTTGTACTTTTTGCCTTCAAAACGGTTCATCAAAAATACTTTTTGGCATTGTGGCGGTAATTGGGAGATGGCTTGCTCGATTTGTTTTTGCAAGTCATCATAAAAGAGCATTTGGTCTGGCGAGACGTTCGACTCTGGAAACTGTAAATCGGAATTATCAAAGGCAAAAGATTTATTGCCTTGTTCTTGTTGTAAATATAAAAAACAACGATTTCTAACGGCCGTAAACAAATAGGCACGGAAAGAAGTAGTGATGTGTAAGAAAACTTGGTTTTTCCAGATGTTGTAAAAGATTTCTGCAATAATATCCTCCGCCACATCTTTTGAATAAACAAACCTTACAGCATGGCTACAAAGAGGCTTGTAATAACGATTGTATAGCAACTCAAACCCCTTTTTAGGGTCTTGCTTGAAAGTTTGTTTGATAAAGAATTCATCATCCATAATTTCCCCAGTCTCAGGTGCTTGAAAAGCCTGAGTTTTGAGAAAATTATTTGTTGATTCAGATGATATATTTTCGAGCATAATTTTAAAAGGAAATTTCCTTGAGATTGTTGATGAAGTGTATTTTAAATGTATAATATTCTATTAAAATAATTCAATTAAGAGCATAGACAAAAAAAAGGGCAGATACCCTTAGTTAAATTCAAAAAAAAATTAATATTCTTCAAATATATCATTTTATAGTGCTTAATTTATTGAAAATCAGCCAAATAAAATATCCAATAATTCCGCCAATTCCATCAGCCACTACGTCGTACCAATCAAAACTTCTATTAAATTCTTTTGGTAAAATAGCTTGCCAAAACTCAATGATAATTCCATAAGCAATGGCTACAAGAATTATTTTCCAAGATTGTTTAGTAGGGAAAATCCAGAAAAAAGTAAAACCAGCAAAAGCTACGAAATGGTTCGCTTTATCATTTACCATTACAACATCTGTCGGGATGTTTTTACTTGGTAACGAGCAAAGTATTAAAATGATGATTGACCAGATTATGGGCAATGCTTTATAATGCAGGAGTGTTGTAATAGTTTTCATGCACAAATTTACAAAAAACTATTGTTTGCTATGTTTTAGGATTATTACTAAATATTTTCAAAAAACGGGTTTATTTTTAGTAAAACGGAAATATGTTACATTTTATGAAAAAATATTTATGTTTTACCCTATAGGAAATTTTAAAATTGACTTTTTTTACCTTACTTTTGACACTTCTGTAACACTTTACTATTTTCCTTAATTTAATCATGAAAAAACTATTTTTTTGTTTATCGTTACTTATTAGCTCATTTGTAGCACGTAGTCAAAATCAGTACAATATCATTCCAGTTCCTCAGAAACTTACTCCGCTCACTGGCGAGTTTGTATGGGAAAAGACCACTACTATCGTTTCTACCTCTGAATTTAAAGATGTAGCAAACCTCTTGAATGAACAGTTGAATCTAGTATCTGGTTCTAGTAAAAAAGTTATTGTTAAAGAAAAAGGATTGGCTAGTTCAGCTATACAGTTCGTGAAAAATGAGCAATTGGGAGATGAAGCATATACTTTAAAGGCTAGCTCGAAACAGGTAATCATTGCAGCAAAAACAGCTAAAGGTGCATTCTATGGAGTACAAACTTTATTACAATTATTACCAACACAAGTTTTCAGTGAAGCAAAAGTTGAAGGAATAAAATTAGCTATTCCGAATTGTACTATTGAAGATGCGCCACGTTATGTTTACCGTGGATTGCACTTAGATGTAGGTCGTCATTTTTTCCCAGTTTCTTTTGTGAAAAAATACATTGATTTAATTGCTTTGCACAAATTTAATACATTCCACTGGCACTTAACAGAAGACCAAGGCTGGAGAATTGAAATTAAAAAATACCCTAAACTAACACAAATTGGTTCGATTAGAAAACAAACGATAGTCGGTCGTTATGGTTCTGGTAAATATGATGGTAAACCTTATGGCGGATTTTATACACAAGAGGAAATAAAAGAAGTAGTAGCTTATGCAAAAACTAAGTATGTTAACATAGTGCCTGAAATTGAAATGCCAGGTCATGCACAAGCTGCTTTGGCTGCTTATCCAGAATTAGGCTGTAACCCAGATAAAATTTATCAGGTACACACCACTTGGGGTGTTTCTGAAGATGTTTTTGCACCAAGAGAAGAAACTTTTACTTTCTTAGAAAATGTGCTTACAGAAGTAATGGCATTATTTCCGGGTCAGTATATTCACATCGGGGGTGATGAATGCCCTAAAGAACAATGGAAAGAAAGCCGTTTTTGTCAGGATTTAATGAAACGTGAAGGCTTGAAAGATGAGCATGAATTACAAAGTTATTTCATCCGTAGAATTGATAAATTCATTACTTCAAAAGGTAGAAAGATGATTGGTTGGGATGAAATTCTGGAAGGTGGTTTGTCGCCAAATGCTACGGTAATGTCTTGGAGAGGCGAAGAAGGTGGGATTGCAGCTGCTAAAGAAAATCATGATGTAATTATGACGCCAGGCTCTTATTTATACTTAGATCACTATCAGGCTGACCCTAAAACAGAGCCTTTAGCGATTGGTGGTTTCTTGCCATTAGAAAAAGTATATAGTTATGAACCAGCACCAAAAGAACTGACAGCCGAACAACAAAAGTTTATTTTGGGTATTCAGGCAAATGTTTGGACGGAGTACATGGAAACATCTAATTATATTGAATATATGGTTTTCCCAAGAGCTTGCGCTGTAGCAGAAGTCGCATGGTCGCCAAGTGCTTCAAAAAATTATGCTGACTTTACAAAACGTTTGAAAACACACGTTGAACGCCTTGGTAAACTAAAAGTAAATTATGCTAAAGGGTTCTTGAGTACGAAATAGCTTTTGGTCATCGGATTTCAGATGTCGGCTTTGACGTTTAGATTTTTGATTAGAAAACTATAATAGAGAGTATATTATCCAATTTTATTTATCATAGATTATTACCAATCCGATTGTTATTAGCCTTGGCTTTTAACAATCGGATTTATTTTTGCAAATCGATTTGAAATGATAGCCGATAGCTGAAGCGCGAAAGCTCTTATTCACATCCAAAATCCGCTCGCTAAAATTAGTACGCCCATTGCTATTTTTATAACTTTGCGAACTTAAATGATAAATATAGATATTTATTGTACGTTTATTTTTTAAAAATCTATAAACCAATGTTTTAGATTAATCTGGCGTTAGCATTTGATGAAATTCTGCTGTTTGAGCGAAGCGAGTTTCAGAATTTCTTGACTTTCTTTTGTTACTTTTCTTGTGTCAAGACAAGAAAAGTAAGGTCTTTCTAAAGAAAAATACTATTTAGCAAACAAGCTATTTTTGCAATTACTCTTATTTAAAGTTTTATAATATTATAAAACGGCAATGAACGTTTTAGTTCACTCGATACAAATTTTATGAGCAAACTATTCAAAAGAACCACCGTTACAGCAGCGTTGATTTATGCTAACGGTCCTATTCATATCGGACACATCGCTGGTTGTTATCTGCCAGCAGATATTTATGTGCGTTATTTACGTGCTACTGGTCAAGACGTAAAGTTTATTTCGGGAACAGATGAGCATGGAGTCCCTATTACAATTAAAGCCAAAAAAGAAGGCGTTACTCCGCAGGAAGTAGTAGATAAATACTATGGAATCATCAAAGATTCATTCGAAGAATTTGGGATTTCGTTCGATATTTATTCTAGGACATCCAACAAAGTACACCATGATATGTCGCAAGATATTTTTAAAAATATCTATGATAAAGGGCAGTTCGTTGAGGAAACTACAGAACAGTATTATGATGAAAAGGCACAGACTTTTTTAGCTGACCGTTATATCATTGGTACCTGTCCTAAATGTGGGAACGAAAATGCTTATGGTGACCAATGTGAACGTTGTGGTTCAACGCTATCGCCTACAGAATTAATCAATCCACGTTCGGCATTAAGTGGTGAAAAACCCGTCATGAAAGAAACCAAAAACTGGTATTTGCCTTTGGATGTAATGCAACCTGCTTTGGAAAAGTATGTTGAAAGTCATCCAGAATGGAAAACCAACGTAATGGGACAAGTAAAGTCGTGGTTAAACGATGGTTTAAAGCCACGTGCCATGACTCGTGACTTGGATTGGGGTATTAAAGTACCACTGCCCGATACTGAAGGTAAAGTAATGTACGTTTGGTTTGATGCCCCGATAGGTTATATTTCCATGACCAAGGAATTGACAGAAGATTGGGAGAAATATTGGAAAGACGAAGATACTCGTCTGGTGCATTTTATTGGGAAAGATAATATCGTATTCCACTGTTTGATTTTCCCTGCTATGTGTATGGCTGATGGTAGATTCATTTTAGCAGACAATGTTCCTGCGAATGAATTTATGAATCTGGAAGGCGATAAAATCTCGACATCACGCAACTGGGCAGTTTGGTTACATGAATATTTGCGTGAGTTTGAAGGTAAACAAGATATTCTACGTTATGTGTTGGCAGCGTCTGCCCCTGAAACCAAAGATTCAGATTTTACTTGGAGCGATTTCCAAATTCGTAATAATTCTGAATTAGTAGGTATTTTTGGGAATTTCATCAACCGTGCAGTAGTACTTACCGAAAAGAATTTTGAAAGTAAAGTACCTAAGCAAGGAGCGTTGAACGATTACGATAAACAAGTATTGGCTACTTTAGCAGATATGCCTGCTAAAATTGGTGACTCTATCGCTAATTTTCGTTTCCGTGAAGCCTTGGCTTTGATGATGGATGTAGCGCGTTTAGGAAACAAATACTTGGCAGATACAGAACCTTGGAAAGTCATTAAAACAGATGTTGAACGTACAGGTACTATCTTGAATATTGGTTTACAGATTGCAGCCAATCTTTCTATTGTAGCTGAACCTTTCTTACCATTCACTGCTGAGAAAATTCGTACGATTTTAAATACCGAAGCCTTCGGTTGGAGTGAAGCTGGCCGTGCAGATTTATTGGCGGAAGGACAAGCTGTAACAAACGTAGGTCTTTTGTTTGAGAAAGTAGAAGATGCCACGGTAGCAGCGCAAGTGCAAAAATTAGAAGATGCTAAACAACAGAATCTTTTAGCAGGTAAAGAAGTAACACCCTTGAAAGAAGAAATTCAATATGATGATTTTGCCAAAATGGATATTCGTATCGGTACCATCATTGAAGCAGAGAAAGTAGCTAAAAGTAAAAAGTTATTGAAATTGAAAATTGAAGATGGTATCAAACAAAGAACTATTTTGAGTGGTATCGGTGAACATTTTCAACCAGAAAACATCATTGGTCAGCAAGTAAGCTTTTTAGCAAACCTTGCACCTAGAAAAATGATGGGGATGGAATCTGAAGGAATGATTCTGATGGCAGAAGACAAAGATGGTTCTTTGGCTTTTGTTCAACCTAGTAAAAAAGTTTGGGATGGAGGGACAGTAGCCTAACCCCAAATTTATACCTTAGTATTACTAGCCTCGATTCTTGAATCGGGGCTATTTTTTTGAAGAGGGGTTAAGTATAGTATTGTAAATTAATAGAGAAATATACTCACTTAATCTTCCTTAAATTTATTTTAAATTTGAGAAATACTTAAAAATAAAATAAGGACAGGAGAAACCCCCGCCCTTATCTGTTTAACCTCTAAACCTATTTAACTATGAAAATTAATACAAATATAAGCTAAATTCTGGTTATTTAAACATTAAATGTCCCATGAATTTTTACTATTTTTTGACAAAAAAGCATTTTAAGTGATGAAACTTGGAAAATGATGTATATACAGACATTTTTCTATACTAAGTATTCACTTTTTAATGTATCAAAATGATAATTTCTATTTTAAAGCCTCACGATTGATAACAGTTGCCGATGCTTGAGCTACTGGAAACAGAGTGATGTCTGCCATTACTACATGCGGAGGTCGAGTCACAGCAAAGGCAATAATATCAGCAATGTCTTCGGCCTTTAAGGGTTCAAACCCTTTATAAATAGCATCTGCTTTTTGTTCATCTCCTTTAAAACGAACCATTGAAAATTCAGTTTCAACAGCCCCCGGCGCTACGTTGGTTACTTTAATACCAAATGGATTTAAGTCGAGACGCATCCCTTCAGAGATGGCCTCTACTGCCGCTTTAGAAGCACAATATACATTTCCGTTTGGATAAGTACTTTTGCCTGCAATAGAGCTTAGATTGATGATGTGTCCTTGCTTTCTAGCTTTCATCCAAGGCATAATTACCCTCGAAACGTATAGTAAGCCTTTTACATTGCTATCAATCATGGCATCCCAGTCGTCTGTTGAACCATCTTGAATAGGCCCCATCCCATGCGCATTGCCAGCATTGTTCACTAAAATATCTATATTCTTGGCTGTTTCTGAAAGCGAGTTCAACGCATTTTCTACTTGCTCTTTGTCTCTTACATCAAAAGTTAGTATTTGTACGTCAACTTTTCCTGAAAGACTTTCTTTTAAAGCTTCAAGCTTTTCAATACGCCTTCCACATATAATTAAATTGATTCCTAATTCAGCAAACGCTTCGGCAGTTGCTTTACCAATACCAGAGCTTGCGCCAGTAATAAGGGCTAATTTGGGCATGTTTGTCTATTTTAATGAAGAAATACGCTAATTATTTTAGCGGAGAAAACGGTACAGGGCTTAAATACTCAGAAGTAACAGTTACCGTTAGAGAGCCTCCTCCCTTTTCTTCTGATGCTTTGCGAACCGCTATCCATTCAGGGTCATCTCTGAAGGACTTAAATGAGGCTATGCCAGCTTCTTGGCTTTTATGAGCTAAAAAGTAAATTAATGTGTTGTCGGCTCCCTGTTCTTTGTCAGTTGGTGTCCAGTAAATAATATTAGTCATACCATGTCTTTCAAACAATTTTAGGGTATGGTTTCTGAATCTTTCTAACAAACCCGATAAATTATTGGGGGTAGTTTTGTAGGTTCTCAATTCAAACACTCTGTCACCCACACTTTTTAAATTGTTTGGTGAAAAATCAGTAGTTTTCAAGAAAGTACTTTCTACTTTGGCTACTATTTCACCGTTGGCATTCGTTTCTTTCGCTACTTTTATCCAACCTTTATCGTTTGAAAAGTCTTTCCATGATTTTTCACGGGCTTCACGTGATGGATACGATAACACATAGACCATTTTATTGTCTTTATTATCCAAAGGCAACCAAAAGCCTTCTAAGCGCATTTTATGTTTTTTAAAATAGTGTAAAGTATGTTCTTTAAACCTATTCATCAGAACATCAAATTTGCCCTCACTTGCATAATATACTCTTAATTCATAAACATGGCTGTTAGCATCGTCAGTTTTGTTGATAGCTAATATCGAAAAACTTGTCAATAAACATACAAGGAAGGCTAAAATTGGGCTTTTCATAGTTTTTTTAAATGGTTAATTTTTATATCCTGTAATTTATGAATTTTAAAGATGCATAGCATGAGTAAGTTACTAAAACTTATAAAATTGTTAGTTCTACTCGTCTATTTCTCTTTTTGTTTTCTTCTGAATCATTCGGGAAAAGAGGTCTGTTGCTTCCATAACCTTTGTAATACAATCTCCGTTCTTCAATTCCTTTACTTACTAAGTAATTATAGACGACTCGTGCTCGGTTTTCCGAAAGAGCAAGGTTTAGTCTTGTATCTCCAATATTATCAGTATGTCCACTAATTTCAATCTTGACCTGTGGGGCACTCTTCAATAGTTCAGCTATCTTGTTCAGCTCTTCGTAGGAAATAGACTGCAAAACAAAACTACTTTGTTCAAAATACACATTATCAAGGGTAATTGCTTGCCCAATTGCTATATTCGCCAAATCTTTAATTTTAGAACTTTCAATAGGGGCTTTGGCGGTAGCCATGCTAGGAGGAGGGGTATTTTTTGAATTATTTAACGAAGGTACCTTTTTTAATAAAACAGTATAGAAAACGGCTTTTTTAGAAGACGCATATTTTACTTGTTCTACTTTCAGCTCATAGTCTTTCGCAAAGGTCTCAATCTGATAAAGGTCTTTGTCCACTAAAGCTAAGTAATATTCTGAAATATCATCAGAAGTATTTACAGTGAATGATTTTTTCGTTTTGTTACCCGTCACCTTAAAAGTGGCACGCAATACTTTCCCACTTGTAGAATCAATTGCCGATAATACTAAGCCCTTGATTTTTTGTTTAGGCATTAAAAAACACTCTAAGTCGGTTTGTTTAATTTTAGATAACTCCTGTTGATACTTTTCAAACCCGTTTGTATTGATTTCTAACTGATAAGTATCGCCAGGAGCCAAGCTTACTAAAGCATCTCCATTTTTTAGTCGTTCTATTTTGGGATGATTTGCTTTATTACTAAGATTTACTACTTCTACTTTGTCAGCAATAACTACTTCACCGTTGAGTTTATTTTTTGCTTTAATGGTTAAGTGTACCAAGCTTTTTTCTAATCGAATGGTGTAATTATATTTCTTGGTAGGGTTAAAATCTGCCATGTTAAAAGTACTTTGCTTCGCAATATAGTGTTCGGCGGCAGTTTCAATCGTAAAAATCTCTTGAGTTGTTACCCTAACACTTGCTTTGGCTTCATTTCTAAATACTATATTCCTTTTTAATCGCTCAAGTTTGATATTAATAAATGATTTGATGGGCTTTTCTGTTTCGGCATCTACCACCTCAAAATTTACAGGAAGGCTATTTTTATACAATAAAAAGTTGACAGAATTTCCCTGAGGGGCTTTTACTACTTTCTCTTTTAGTTCAATATAATCTTCGGCATTGATGATAAACTCATACTTGCTTGAAAGTTTTAAATTGGCAGCATATTCCTCAGAATTTGTCTTTTTTGAAGCATTCTTAATTTCGGAGGCATCCAAATCAACAATTTTCACTTGCGCATTTTTGATAGACTCTTTGGTATCTGCATCCAATACTTTAATAGATAGCGGATAACGTTCAAAGACTAGAGGGATAGCAAAATCATGATGCGTTGTGGTAGTAAAGTCCTTGATCGAGATATTAGAATGAGCATCAGCATAGCCATCAGCGCGTACCACTACTGACAAGTTGTCTTGTTGCGATAATGAAAAAGAGAAAAAAGGGTTCTTATTGTCAGTGCTTCCCTTAAAAACCTCTCCCGTTCTTTCAGAACTAACTATAAAGTCTGCAAGAATACTTTCTTTTGTAGCTTTATTGATAGCAGTGAAATTTATTGTAATATTTTTAAGTTGAATATTTGACTTATTTGTCTGATTTTGAGGTAATTGTGTTTTTGTTAAATTATTTTTTAGTGTATCTATTAACTTTTTTTCAATAAAATCCGTAGATATTAAAGGATAGGCACGATTTTTATTACTTAATAAGTTAGGTAAATAATTCTTTGAAATTGAGTATTTATAATTAATTCCATTTATATCTGTCGATGTCAATAAATTAGTTGAATTTAACAGAGTAGGATAAGTGCTTGGGGCTTTCGAAAAGGCGGATTCCTTTATCAAGCATAATGTTAATGCGAGGAGGGCTGGACTTATCCTAATAGTAGCTTTGTTTTTCATGATTGGATACATACTATACAAAATTACTTAATTTTGATGATTGATTCATGAAAAAAAGAATACAAAGTTAATTTCAAATATATTTTACAGATGAAATACCTAATTGTTGGTCTCGGAAATATTGGACCAGAATATTTGCTTACAAGACATAATGTTGGTTTTATGGTGTTAGATAAGCTTGCGGCGAGTGTAGATGCGAAATTTTCGATGGAGCGATTGGCCTATCACACCGAAATAAAACACAAAGGGAAACAAATTCATTTAATAAAGCCCACCACCTATATGAATTTAAGTGGAAAGGCAGTTAATTATTGGATGAAGGAGTTGAAAATTGAAAAAGAGAATGTTTTAATCATCACTGATGATATCGCTTTGCCTTACGGCAAACTAAGAACAAAAAGTAAAGGTTCGCACGGAGGACACAACGGATTGAGAAATATTGAGGAGGTATTGGGTAGTTCACAATACGGTCGTTTAAGATTTGGCGTTGGAGATGATTTTGGTAAAGGAAGACAAGTAGAATATGTTTTAGGAAAATTTGATGGAAGTCAGTTTGCTGAATTGCCAGAGCATCTAGATCGTGCTATAGACATTATTTTTAGTTTTTGTTTACAGGGAATAGATAAGACGATGAACTCGTTCAACCAGTAGTTGTATTATTCTAATATTTTGAAAATAAATTAAAATAATTTACAACAAAATATTTGCAATGTTTTTATTATGCATGCAGAATAATATTCTGATTATTTTTATTTTTGTTTTGCTATTAAGTGTTTTTTGATTGATTTTTAGGTAGTTACTACTAAAATTTGTGTAAGTAATAGGCAATGATATTTGTATATTTATATAATATTGCACAACTTTGCAACGTTATTTATAAAAAAGAGTCTTTGTACAAAACCACGAATTATTTTTTTATTAATTTTTAAAAATAATTTCAAAAAGAAACTTTTTTGGCAGAAAATTTGTAGTAGTAATAACAAGACAATGATAAAGCTGGTTAACAGATTATCCTTCAATAAGAAAATTATTAGTTGCTTATAAGATTAAATTAGATAGCAACAATTAGTACATATAATTAAAAATTTTTCATAGTTAAATAGGTTTAGAGGTAAGATGGAAAGGGCGTTTCTTTTAGAGGCGCCACTTTTTAAAAAAGCTAAGTTTTTTGTGAGGTTGAATAAAAAGTTGAAAAAACTTAGTTTATTGATTTGAATAGTTATTTTTCATAGTTAAATAGGTTTAGAGGTAAGACGGGAAAGGGCGTTTCTTTTGGAGACGCCTCTTTTTAAAAAACAATTAGAGAATCAAGGTAGTGAGTGAGATTGAGTAGTATTCTACTAATTTTTTACATTTAAAGTGCAGTTATTTTTCATAGTTAAATAGGTTTAGAGGTAAGACAATAAAGGATATAGCCATTGGTTGTGTCCTTTTTTTATGCAAAAAGCCCTTTGTAGATGATACAAAGGGCTTTTTGATTTACTCTTATGTTGTTTCTGAAGCTTAGTTTATCCCAAACGCTTACGGATAGCTTCATAAAGAATTACTCCTGTTGCTACGGATACATTTAAAGAACCCACACGCCCTACTAAAGGAATCGTAGCCAATTCATCTACCGAGCGCATTAAATCATCTGAAATACCATCCTCCTCAGACCCCATGATGATGGCTGTAGGAACAGAAAAATCAATATCATAAATATTTTTTGATACCTTTTCAGAACAAGCCACTACTTGAATACCAGAATTTTGTAAATACCTTACGGTATGAAATAAATTTTCTTCTCTGCAAACAGGTAAAAAGTTTAATGCACCAGATGATGTTTTCATCGCATCAGCATTAATCTGAGCAGCACCTTTTGTTGGAATAACGATAGCATGCACCCCAGTACATTCGGCAGTACGAGCAATCGCTCCGAAGTTTCTTACATCTGTAATTCTATCTAATACTAAAATTAAGGGTACTTCACCTTTCTCATACACATCTGCTACTATATTTTCAAGTTTAGCATAATTAATAGCCGAAACAAAGGCAATAACGCCTTGGTGATTTTTACGCGTAATTCTATCTAGTTTTTCACTTGGTACTTTTTGAACAGGAATTCCTTTCAAACGCGCAAACTCTAATACTTCTAAACTGCCTAATTCTCTTTGGACCAATAGTTTGTCAATTTCTTTCCCAGAACGAATCGTTTCTAAAACTGATTGAATACCAAATACTATATCTTTATTTTCAGGTTTTGCTTGGTTGAAATATTTGAAGGGCTTTTTTTGTCCATCTGAATGGTTTTCCATTGTTGTTGTATTTAATTGATTATTAATTCTTATCGAACGATAGTTTCTCTTATTTTTTGTAAAGTTCGGAAACTTTTCATTCTATTTTTAATTTTTGATAAAGAAACACAATAAGTGACTCTTTTTTTACGTAAATAAGTACAGTTTCGGATAAAGCTTTTTAAGCATTTTTACGACCAAAAAATAAGTTTCTGCCTGTGCCCTGAACCTATCCGTGGCTTTGCTTATTTATTAAACGGTAGTATTTTTCCAAAAAAAAGTTTTATCTTTGCATTGTATTTGTGGAAATATACAAAATCGTTCTTTGAATTCACATTAATATAATCCTTTCTTTAACTACTGTAATTCAGTAGCTTACTTATCATTATTTCATTATCCTGATAAATACCAGGAAACAATTTCCACAGAAAAATCCTAATTACTTAAATAATCAAACATTATTTTTTTTGTTAAAGTTTCGTCTTTTTTTTTCGAGTCGCTCTTTAATTATTGTTCACGTAAGCCAAAAGAGGTTTACTTAAATCCCAAATCAAGGATATGAAAAAATTGATTAAATTAACAGTAACCGTTCTTTTACTGGGTTCAGTACTTTATGCTTGTAAGGTGAAACAGCAACAGAGTAGCCTTTCACACGAAATTCAACAAGCAGTACTACCCCACAAAAGCAATGCTTTACTTACAGAAATGTTAGCTAAAAGTTGGATAATAAATGTAGTGAATTACCAAGCTGATGCTCGTAGAAATGTATTATACGAACGAGGAGTAGCCGCTAATTTACATGATTATTCAAAAGAGGCTTTCAGATTAACAAGTGATGAAGAAGTAGATTATACGGATGGCGCTGGTAAAATTCACCATGGTACTTGGACATTGAAGGATGATGATTCCAAACTATTGATGTCTTTTGAAGATGGAGAAGAAATACAATGGGATATCGTTACGACTGATAAAAACCATTTGGATTTACATCTTGCCATTGATGCCAAAAAAGTAAAATGGAATATTCAAGACTTAAGTCAAATTGATATTCAAACTGCGGTTGTCTTTGCTGGCTTTTATGCTGGAATTGTGGATGAAGATACCCAGAAAGTAAATGTAACCTATCGGATGATGCCGAGAAGCTAAAAAAAGAGCCATTTTTCACATGAGAAATGGCTCTTTTTTTATAATAATTCGTTTGTAGGAGACCAGAAGAGTTCTTTAAAATGTTGAATCTTATCGTTTTTCACAATGATTCCTTCTGCTTCAAGTAATTCTTGCATTTTGTTGCCACCAAAGAAAGCTTTGCCAGTTAATACTCCATTACGATTTACCACTCTATGCGCTGGTATTGAATCGTCAGTATGAGAAGCATTCATTGCCCAGCCAACCATTCTGGCACCACCCTTTCCACCCAAGTATTCTGCGATAGCGCCATAAGAGCTTACTCTGCCGAATGGAATCAGCTTGACTACTTCATAGATGTCCTCAAAATTGTTTTTCATCTTATAGCTGTTCCCTGTCTCTTGCTTCGTTCAGAAGCTCTTGATACCAAGCTTCACCATATTTTCTGATTAATGGTTCTTTCAAAAACTTATAAAGCTCAACGCCCAGTTGTTCGCCATGAGAACAAGCATCAGAACAAATGTGCCAACGGTCGTAGTTCAGGGCTTCATAATGCTCGTACTTAGTTATTCTGATAGGGTATAAGTGACAAGAAATTGGTTTTCGCCAAGTAATTTTTCCATCAAAATAAGCCTGTTCTATCCCACACTTCAAGGTATTTCTATCATCGTAAATAGCATAGGCACATTCCCTGCCTTTGATTACAGGTGTTGAATAATCACCTTCCCAATCTTTTACATAAATGCCTTCTTCTTCAATCGTTTTAATTCCTTCTTGCGAGAGATAAGGCTTTACTTCCTGATAAACCTGATTCATAATAGATAGCTCATCATCATTTAGCGGAGCTCCTAGGTCACCTTCCACACAACAAGCACCCTTACATTTGATAAGATCACAAACGAAGAACTTTTCGATAATGTCGTCGCTAATGACGGTGTCTTCTATCAATATCATAATAAATTTTTATTTTCGTTTATATCTTGGGATGCATTTAGCACCTTAGATAATGCAAAATTACAGTAAAATTTAATGTAATGACCGAAATTTGCATAATTAACCGTTCATACTCCCCTAATTTAGGAAAAGGTATTTTTTCATATCTTTATTGAGATAATAAAATATTGAAGGTTTAATGTTACTTTAGGTAAATTTTTTATCTTCATTATTTTAATTATAAGCTATTAATCTTTATTAGATTACAACTCAAGAAAATAAATTAATTATGTGGTAAATAGGATGAAAGCTTACTCTTTTCATTTTATTTCTCTTAGAATTTCTAAATTATGAACAAGTATTTTTTGGTGGTTTTAATGCTTTTTTCTTATACTTTATCTAGAGCTCAGTCTTTGCCTCGTAGTATTAAAGTTGGTGCTATCAATGTAAAATATGATAGTTATGCTAAGGGTATTATTGAAAAAGAAATACAGAGTTTGAACAACAATCGTAAATACCTTGATGTACTGGTGGATAAAATGGCACTACATTTTCCAGTCATAGAAAAGATTTTAGCAGATGCTGGCATTCCCGATGAAATAAAGTATTTGTGTGTGCAAGAAAGTGTTTTTGATCCAGATGCTATTTCGATTTCTGGAGCAGTTGGCTACTGGCAGTTTAAAAGCGAAACAGCTAAAGAAATAGGCTTGAGGGTAGATGGAATCGTGGATGAAAGAAAACATCTTGCGGCATCTACCAAAGCAGCCGCTATTTATCTGAACAGAAGCAATTCGTTGTTAAACAATTGGATGACTACCGTACTTTCTTACCGTATTGGACAAGGGGCTATCAAAAACCATCCTGCTACAGACTGGGCAAATAAAAAAGAAATTACGGTTACAAACACTACAGATTGGTATTTACTTCGTTTTTTGGCTCATCGTTATCTATTAGAGATTGAATACAACAAAGTGAAAAATAATGCTAAAAGTGACTTTTTATATGAATACAGTAATAGTAGAGGCAAGAGCATTACTGAAATAGCGAATGAATTATCGGTAGCTCCTTCGGTGATAGCAGTGAATAATGTTTGGTTAAAAAGTTCAACAGTACCTAAAGACAAAGACTATATTGTCTATGTACCGATGACTTTGCAGAAGTATAAAGAAATGAGTCAGAATAATGCCAATCCGAAGAACGATGGCAATAAAAATAGTACGAATGATTTAGGTTTTCCTGTATTGGTGCGCCTCACCCAAGGGAATAGTAAAACTGAACCTATTTATTTTGAGATTAACGGTAAGAAAGGAATAATGGCTATCGAAGGGGATACGCCAGAAAGTATAGCAAACCGAGCTGATATTAATTTACATAGATTTTTGAAATATAACGACTTGGATATTGATAGCAGAATTATTCCTAACGAAGTGTATTACCTAAAGAAAAAAGACCACAAAGCAATGGTGGCTTATCATACTGTTCAGGATACTGAAACACTTTGGGCTATTTCACAGATGTATGGCATTTATTTGGAAGATTTAATGGCAAAAAATAGAATAGCTTCCTTACAGCGTTTACAAAGAGGAAGATTATTATGGTTGATTGATACAAGGCCAGATACACCGATTCAATATGTGGAGATGCCTAAAGTAAACCCTGTTGAAAAAACAGTTATCATCTCGACGCCTCCCAAACAAGTAGATACTACTAAGTCTGTCATAATTCTCGATAAACCAAAGGAGGTGAAGCCAACTGAAGTTCCCATAAAAGATAATAAGCCTTCAGGGTCGGGAGTAATTGATAATAGAGTTACTACCAAAGAGAGTACAGTGCCTGTAGCAAAAGATAATACTCAAGTCAGTGATAAAACAAGACCAGTTTTTACTGATCCAGCGGGGCCACCGAAAATTATTATAGAAGAAAAAATAGTAACTAAAGAATTGAAAAATCATACAGTATTGGCAAAAGATACCTATTTCTCAATAGCCCAACTATATGATATGAAGATAGGTGAACTTTTAACCTTGAATGATTTAAGGCTTGATGAAAAACTACGTGTAGGACAAGTTATCAAAGTGTATAAGGTGAGGAGTACACCCATTTCTGGAGCTTATGAAAGTGAAAAGAAATTGGATGGTAAAAAGGATGAGAAAGTTGTTGATGTAAAGGTTAAAGAAACGACCGATAAAATACCAACTATTATCAATAGTCCTGGTAAAGTCCTGTCAAAAGATGATCCAGCAAATGCTAAGGCGGAAATGCCTAAAATAATTACAAAAGAAGAAGTTGACCGAAAAAATATGGAAGCTATTAAGAGTGCTTCTAGAAATATCCATACTGTAAATGCTGGCGAGACGCTTTTTAGCATCGCTAAACTACATGGAGTTACTGTGGCTGACCTTAGAGCATGGAATGATTTAACTACTAATACTGTAGAAATCAACCAGCAATTATGGTTTTCTAAAAATAGTGGCAAATTGGTTGAAACGAGTGATTACGAAACTGTTATGCCTAAGCCTATTAAAAATGTAGTGAAACCTAGTGAAAATAATATATACCATATCATGAAAGTAGGGGAAACTGTATTCAAGGTTTCACAAATATATGGTGTTACTGTAGAGCAAATTGTTAAATGGAATAATCTCAAGAATTTCTCAGTAAGCGTAGGGCAGAGGATATTAATTAAGAAGTGAGGAGACTTTAGGACTGGAGGACTTTAGGACTCTGGACTTTAAGACGCTAGATATAAAACTTTGAGACGTTAGACTTTAACACGGTGTACTTTAAGATGTTAGACATAAGATATAATCTGCAAGCACATCTTTTGTCTAGCGTCTTAAGTCTAAAAATCCTAAAGTCCTTTAGTCCTAAAGTCTTCTCATTTCTTCCTACAAACCATCAATCCATCTCTAATAGGCATCAGGATGTTTTCAGTTCTTGGGTCTTCATGACACATCTTGTTGAAATCCAACAAGTTTTGGGTATCCTTGTCAATCTTTTTATTAGGCTCAATGTTAGCGACCTTACCACTCCAAAGTACATTATCAGAGATGATATAACCACCCTTTCGTACTTTATCAAATACCAAATCATAATATTTTTGATAGCTCATTTTATCAGCATCAATAAAGACAAGGTCAAATGTTTCATCAAGCATCGGAATGATTTCAGCGGCATCCCCAATTCTATAATCTATTTTTGCTGCATAGTCAGAGGCTAAGAAAAATTGTTTTGTAAAACTCTCCAATTCTTCATTGATATCAATCGTAATAATTTTTCCACCCTCAACTAATCCTTCAGCCAAACATAATGCAGAATAACCTGTATAAGTACCAATCTCTAAGATAGTTTTAGCTTGCATCATATGGGAAAACATCGATAAAACTCGTCCCTGTAAATGCCCTGAAAGCATTCTAGATTGAAGAATTTTAGCGTGTGTTTCTCTGTTGAGATTGGCTAATAATTCACTTTCTGAAGAAGTATGGTTTTCCGAATAATCATTGATATTTTTAGGTAAAAAGTCCATTGTAATAATTTTAAAAGATTGTTATGATAAAACACGCTGATAAAGTGATTGTAATTGCAAGGCGATGTTTTCAGCAGAAAATTGGGCGATATGTTGTTGTCCATCTAAAACCATTTGTTTCTGCATTGTTTTGTTGGATAAAACTTGCAGAATCTTGCTCGACAAATCGTTTACATCTTCGGGGTTTGCATATAAAGCACCTTTCCCGCCCGCCTCTTCCAAGCATGAACCCGTTGCCCCAATGACAGGAATCCCCGAATGTAGGGCTTCTAAGATAGGAATACCAAAGCCTTCGAACACCGAAGGATAAACAAAGAGGGATGCGCCTTGGTACAAAGCTGGTAAGTCTGCAAAAGGAACTTTGTTAAATATTTTGACATTAGTAAGTGAATGTTCCGAAATATAATCCTCAAGTTGTTGTTGATAGGCTGATTTTCCTCCTACCAATATTAATTCATAGTCTGAAAGATGTAATTTATGAAATGCCTTTAGGAGTAACAACTGGTTTTTTCGTTCGGTAATAGTAGCTACACAGAGGAGGTATTTTTTATAAATATTGTATTTAGCTTTACCTGCTTCAATATCTTCCTCACTAAGCTTTTCCTTGAAAACATTATCCGAATCTTGATAGACTACGGCAATCTTTTCTGGATTAATTTGATAGTATTCAATAATATCCCGTTTGGTTTGTTCACTAACAGCGATAACCAAATCTGCATATTGACAAGCTTTCTTGAATTTTAATTTGTAAATAAACCTATCAAAGGCGGGGTATAAATTGGGATAACGCTCAAAGATTAAGTCGTGGATGGTTACGATAGCCTTGATATTGTTCCTTTTTAAACCAATAGGTAGTTCATTACTAAGCCCATGAAACACTTCGATACCATCTTTTTTTAAGTCAGTCGTAATCAAAAAACTTCTCCAGAAAGACTTCATTTTTTTGAAAGTCGGCATTCTGATAGTGAAATTAAGAGAGGGCGTCGTCAGGTATTTTTCAGTAAAGGGGGCTGTGCTTACCTTAGGCGTGTAGGCAAAATAAGTATTTTCAGCGTTATATTTTAATAAAGCATCAATGATAAATCGGCTATAATTTCCTAAACCCGTATTATTGTTGAAAGCTCTTTTGGCATCGAAACCGATTTTCATTTTATTAAATAATTGGTGGATAGTGATTTGTTTTAACTTTTGAATCAAATGAAAATAAATTTCATAGATTTCTGCACAAAATTACCTTGAATTGGGTTAAATAAAAATGAGAATGATTTGTTTCGTAAATAATAGCTATATCTCACTAGCATACCATACTATGAACGAATATTTTAACACTATTTGTTTTATGATATAACAAGGCTTAAAATTACTTAACTTTGTATTTAAATTAGATTATATTTTATAAAAAACGAGCAATATATTATTTGTAAAATTGCTCGTAAATGATACGCATGTTAGAAATACAAGAATATAGATTATCGAATGGCATTAGAGTAGTACATCGACAAGTAACGCATACAGCAATTTCACACATTGGAATCATGTTGGATATGGGGAGCCGTGATGAGAAAACTCATCAACAAGGCTTGGCTCACTTTTGGGAACACATGGCTTTTAAAGGTACTAAAAAGCGTACGTCATTACAGATTATCAACCGATTAGAAATAGTTGGTGGAGAGTTGAATGCCTATACTACGAAAGAGAAAATCTGTTTTCATGCTTCTATTCTGACGCCTCATTATGAACGTGCATTAGAATTATTAGCAGATATTACCTTTAATGCTAGTTTTCCAGATAAACAAGTGGAGCGTGAGCGTGGCGTTATTTTAGAAGAAATGGCGATGTATTATGACTCACCAGAAGATGCTATCCAAGATGATTTTGATGAAATTGTCTTTGCTAATCATCAATTGGGAAAAAACACCTTGGGAAATCAGGAAAGCGTTTCAAATTTCAATAAAAAAGATTTATTCGACTTTATCGCTGAAAACTTGGATACTGAACGCGTTATTTTTTCGTCTATCGGTAATTTGCCTTTTAAAAAAGTGATACAGTTGGTTGAGAAGTTTTTAAAAGATATCCCTGCTAAATCTTCTAATTTAATCAGGATTCCCCCAGCGGATTATAAACCTCAGAATATCAGCATCACAAGAAGTATTACGCAAGCCCATGTTGCCATCGGACGAACATCATTTGCTCTGGCTGACGATAAGCGATTACCCTTCTTTATGTTAGTCAATTTATTAGGAGGGTTTGGGATGAATTCAAGGTTGAATCTGGCTGTTCGCGAACGCAATGGTTTGGTGTATGCCATTGATGCTGGCTACACGCCTTTTATTGATACGGGGTATTGGGGGATTTATTTTGCTACCGAAGTAAAGCGATTGAATAAAGTCAACGATTTGATTTTGAAAGAGTTGAAAAAGTTGAGAGATATTACCTTAACAAAAACGCAATTACAAAATACCAAAGACCAGTTAATGGGGCAAATGGCGATGTCGGAAGAAGGTAATATGAGTTTCATGCTGATGATGGCCAAAAGTCTCTTAGATATTGATAGAATAGATAGTCTTGATTATTTATTTGAGCAAATAAAGAAAGTATCGGCTAATCAATTACAAGATTTAGCCAACGAAATGTTTCAAGAAAAAGACTTGAGCTATTTAACCTTTTTGCCAGAGTAATTAATGAAGCTGTTTAAACTTTCCGTTTCGGGTGAAAGTATTGTATTTTTGAATTGATTTTTTCAAAATTTGGGAAGCATAGCATCGCTACGTTGAGTAAATTTTGGAACAAGCTATTCTAAAAGACTTAGTTTAACCCGAAAGGGAAAGTTTAAACAGCTTCAATATTATATAAAAATTTAATTGCCTTAAAGTTGTTATCTTTAAAGCTGTAGACACTTGCATTTATATATCCACATTCCTTTTTGCCGACAAGCTTGTCATTATTGTGATTTTCATTTTAGCACTTCGTTAAAGTTAAAAAGGGAAATCATCATAGCGATTTGCCAAGAAATAAAACTTCGAAGGGGTTATCTTCAACATAAGCAATTAGAAACTATTTACTTTGGTGGAGGTACGCCTTCATTGTTAGATGAGCATGATTTAGCCTTGATTTTCGAAACAATTTATCAATGTTTTAGCGTAAATGAAGGAGCAGAAATTACTTTAGAAGCCAATCCAGATGATTTGACAAAGGAGAAAATAATTCTCTTTCAACAATTTGGTATTAACAGACTGAGTATTGGGATTCAATCATTTAATGAAAATCATCTAAAGAAAATCAATAGGATTCATACTGCTCAAGAAGCAGAAACTTGTGTTAAATTGTCTCAAGATAGCGGTATTCATAATTTGACCGTCGATTTAATCTATGCTATTCCTTCGGAAAGTCACGCTATTTTTGAAAATGACTTGCTGAAAGCTACTAACTTAGGGCTTAATCATATTTCTGCCTATTGTTTGACAATAGAACCTAAAACTGTTTTTGGGAATTGGCTAAAACAAGGAAAAATTGAAGTAATTAATGATGAATTTGCTAGTCAACAATTCGAGATATTAGTCAAACATTTAGCTGATAATGGTTTTGAACAATATGAAATTTCTAATTTCGCTCGGAATAATCAATATGCAAGGCATAATACCAGTTATTGGAAACAAGAAGAATATTTAGGGGTAGGCCCTTCGGCTCATAGTTTCAACCATCAAAGTCGCCAATATAATATTGCTAGTAATGCTCAATATTTAAAATCGTTAGAGAAAGGTCTTGTACCAACCACCATCGAGTTGTTGACTAATGAGGATAGAATTAATGAATATTTACTCACAGGCCTGAGAACGAAGTGGGGATGTGATGTAGAAAAGCTCAATCAAATGTTAGGAAATAATTTCCTTGATTATCAAAAAGATATTCTTGCAAGTCAGTTTGTAGAAAAACTTATTTATCTTAAAAGCAATACGCTGTTGATTACAGAAAAAGGGAAATTGTTTGTAGATAGAATTGCCTCAGATTTATTTATCGCTTAAATTTTAAACTCTTTTTTATTAATCAGAAATACGTTTCTACGAAACATCGTAAATTTGTATTATAATCCTTTCTTCCTACTGCTTATTGATGGATAAATGGAAAGGAATAGATAGTTAATAAAAATTAATCGTGATATTACATGGCAAAAAATACGTTCAGAACTCCTCCGCCAGAAGAGAACTCAAATTTAAACCCCAACTTATTTCAATCTTCATGGAAGACCTTTGGGATATTTAATAGACGCCATCCCATTTTTCAATACATAGCTTCCCTTTTTATTAAGTTCGTGATTTACTTTATTTCCATTACTTTAGCATGGGTATTGGTATTAAAGTTTGTTCCTATTTGGGTAACACCCACTATGATAGACCGTAAAGTAACTGCCTTATTTAACGGAAGAGATTCGGAAATTCATTCAGATTGGGAGCCTTATGAAAATATTTCCAAAGAGGCAGCCTTGGCAGTAGTAGCCTCTGAAGACCAGCTATTTCCTCAGCATTTTGGCTTTGATTTCAATGCGATGTGGGGCGCCTTTCGCTATAATTTAAAAGGGAAAAAAATAAAAGGAGCAAGTACTATTTCGCAACAAGTTGCTAAAAACGTTTTTCTTTGGCAAGGTCGTAGCTATGTCAGAAAAGTATTAGAAGTGTATTTTACATTTCTAATCGAAATCGTTTGGGGCAAACAAAGAATTTTAGAAGTTTATTTGAATGTGGCTGAAATGGGAAAAATGACTTTTGGGGTCGAAGCCGCATCTTTGCGCTATTATGGGCACAGTGCTAAATCAATCACTAGAACAGAAGCTGCGAGAATCGCAGCCGTTTTGCCAAGTCCTAATAGATTTTCAATTACGAATCCTTCAAAGTATGTTCAACGAAGAACCAGCTTTATCACACGCCAAATGAGAGGACTAGGAGGGAAAGCTTATATCGCTGATTTATAGACAAACTGATTAATTTAGAGCGTAGGTTATTGCTCTAAATTAATCATAAGCGATTAAATTATATTTATCAACTAATTTCATCACTCTATCGGCATAATACTTACCACCTTTATGAGAATACCCTTTCTCACCAATTGAATAAGCAAAAGTATATGCTGCTGAATATTTTTCTACTCCTGCCGCTAATTGCCCTCTATAAAATTTAGGAATATCGCTGTAATCACGTTTCCATTGCCCTGTTTTGTGCATGAAAATTTCTTCTACCAAAAAAGTCATACAATCTCTTCTTGAATTAAAGCGTTTGTACCAGTTATCAGGACGGTTTTCTTCATCGTAGATATATTGACCAATATCAGTAATTCTTAGAATGCCTACTTTGCCTTGATTTTCATCAGGCTGTCCTTTTAGTTGGTACGCATTAGAAGGATTTCCCCACCATTGTTTGATGCCTAAGAAGTTATTAGCGTATATTGCATTTCTACTAAAACCATAACCGCTTTCTAAGGCAGACATCGCAATAATTATGCTGGCAGGGACTTGATATTTTTGAGATAAATACTGAGCATCTTGACTGATGTCCAAAATGAAATTACGAGCTTCGTCAGCCGTAGGGTGTCCAATGGCTGTTGTATAAACATTTTGGTTAGTTCCCAGAATAGGGTCTTCATTTGGAGTAGGAAGGAACTTGAAGGAAGTAGTAAAATTATCTGAATATTGATAACTCGGTAGCATTCTATCACGAGATAAATTATCATCAATAGATGCAGATAGCTTGTTATTCCTACCTGTATTATTGCGTTCTAGAATTGTGACGTTATTATCAAATGTTTTACCAGACACTACGATTTGTCCGTATGATACATTGACCGTATCATGTCTAGCAGATATTCCGACAAATTTTAATTGTTTGACACCCGGGTAGCTGAAAAGGAACCTAAATACGGCCTTGTTAGATTCAACCATAGCGGTGCCTAAACTTTTATTATCAGAATAAACTTTTACTCTTTGTACATTATCTCCTACACGGAAGAGAAAGCTTACATCATCGCCAACTTGTACTTTTTTTTCATAATCTACATTAAATACAAATCGATTAATTTTATTTGATGGCGTAAATGCAAATAAAACAAAACCCAATAATAAGATGCCTATTACTTGGTTAAAAAAACTGGTTTTGACCATTGCTAATTAATTTGTTAGATTTTGGGATTTTAACTCAGCGGCGGATAAGAATAATCCTTTTGTTAATCTTAACAAAACAAGAATTATGCCTAATTTTTATATCATTAAGCACAATGCAATATAGAGCTTTTTTTTATAAATTTTATTTAGTTGCGATATAAAAAAAATCAAAACATTCCTCAGCATCATCAGATAAAAAATAATCTTGATACGTAATTCCTGTTACTAGTTGACTATCTGATTGTTGGATAAGATTTCTACTCATTCTGTTCGCAATATCATACGGTATCTGTAACATCCATCTAGGCAAACGATACTGTAAATTAAAAACATCAAATCGGGTAATTTTTTCTACAGAGCGTTTATTTTCTTCATAATAGCTCATTACCTTCTCATTGCCATGTACCCCTTGTGTTTTGATACTAGCAAAATGCTTAAGAATAAGATTTTTAAGTTCCGAAGCTAGGTATTCTCTCACATGCCAAGGGTTTCTTGAAAGCGAGTACTTCTTATTAACAGTGGTTAAAATAAGCTTTCCACCCGGTTTCAATACTCTATGAGCCTCCTTGATGAATTCATTATCGTCTTCTATATGTTCGATTACCTGGAAAGTAACGATATAATCAAATGTATTGTCGGCCAGTCCTTTCAATGGAGGCAAAAACATATCGATAAATTTGAACGAAGGGTATTGAGCCGTCAATTGATTCATCAAAGGCTCATTTTTATCAACGCCTGTATAGTTTGAAACAGACGGAGCCAAAACAGCCACACCTCTTCCTGTTCCACAGCCAATTTCTAATAAGTTTCCAGAAACAATTTTAGCGGCTTCAATATAGGGGAATAATAATCGTTGATGAACAGGATTATCTGAAATAATTTCTGAAGAAGCAATCTCGGTTGTTTTATACATGATATTGAGTAAAAAAGAATGTTGTACTTTAAAATCTTTGAATTTTTTATGTTTCAGTAATAATAAGCTCGTAATCAATCCTTTATAAAGCCTATTATTAGGTTTTAGTTAATTACTTTTCCGGCTGGAAATATTTTAAAGAAAAATAATTTTTAATTTTATTCCAAATTTAAGGCATTTGCTTGACATCAGGAAAATACTTGTTAAATTGAATTCGTTATAAACTCAAAACTTCGTTTATAGCATCTAATTAATTGACGTTTTTATTTGTGTCAACATTTCTAATATTTATCAATGCAATTAGCTCTCAAGCTAGTAGCTATTTATTTAAACTGATGAAAAAAATACTTCTTATAATACCGATTATACTGTTTTTGGCAGGTTGTAGCCCCACTTCACCTAAAAAAGGCAAAGAACAAAGTGATAACAAAGTGCTTTTACAAAGATTTTTAAGTAAAAGTAGATTTTTAGATAATGGTACTTCGGTAAGGGTTTTTTTAAGTATTGATATAGATAGAACATTTACGTTGGCAGAAGCAACCAAAGATTTTGCGATTGCCTATAATCTTTATCCAGATTATAATTCAAAACAAACAAGTTTGGGGAATGGTAATGTAGCTATTACTACTGAGAATGCTAGTCAGGAAGGAGGGTTATTAACTGTTTGGTTTGATATTCCTAAACCCAAAGATTTATTAACAGGCTTGGCTCTTACTGAAATAAAAGATTTGAGAACAGGGAATAAAATCCTAAATGATTGTTTCCTAAGATTCCAATCGGGTAAATCAAGCGATTATTTTATGTTTTTTAGTAAAAACGGAAAAACACCCATTGCACGAAATTATTTCACGGTGCAGGATACTGTTATGTTAAAAAGCCTCTCAGGCAAACAGCAGACGTTTAAAGTTTTTAAATATCGCTATGAATTTGAAGCGGCTATTTCTCCGATGTCAACTACCCCAAGAGCGGCTACAAAAAGCCTTTATGTAGATTCTTCTTTTACAGTAGTAACTAATCAGCCCATTACCCTAAAGAGTGATGCACTTTATTATTTTACGAGAGATACCACAGAATCTTATGGAATAGGGATGGTAGTGGCAGATAAACGATTCCCGAAGGTTACTCGTCCAGAGAAACTTGTACGACCTTTGATTTATGTAAGTACTAATGCTGAAACAAGCGATTTGTATAATTCTAAAGACCCTAAGCGCTCGTTAGATAATTATTGGCTTAATATCATGCAAGGAAACCAAGGAACGGCCAAAAGGACAATCAAGTCTTTCTATCAAAGAGTAGAACAAGCCAACAGGCTTTTTACAAGCTATAAAGAAGGCTGGAAAACTGATAAAGGAATGGTATATATCGTAATGGGAGACCCAACCAGAATTACACGGACCAAAGACAAAGAAGTGTGGACATATACACGTAATAGCCAATACTCAGAAGTGAATTTTACCTTTACCAAAAGGTCTAATCAATTTGCAGAGGACCATTACGAACTTCAACGTTATGCCGAATACCAATCCATCTGGTTTCCAACAGTTGAACAATGGCGAAATGGCGATAAAATTTAAACATAAGAACACTTTGACGATTGTTAAATGTTAAAGTAATACAGTGTTTCAACTGAAATACTATGATGAACCCACCTAAGTTTGTTTCTTGGGTGGGTTTGTTATTTCTATCCCCCTGTGTATCCTATATTCATCCTATATTCTTTTAATTTACCCATCCTACTTTTCGTTTTTTTTATGTATTCTTCCAAATATTAAGAGGAATAAATACGCTGCTTATATTTTATAATTATTAACAGTAATGATAGAAATTCATTTTCTAAATCATTTTTTTTAGCTTGCCATTATAGTTTCCCTTCCCTAGAAAGGAATCTTGAAGAAGTACAATTTTTGGAAATATTGATATGGCTATTTAATATCAGGAATAATGCACTTGTGAAAAGATGCCATCTAAATGGATGTCTTAAATGAAATAGTTTATGATTTAGACAAAATCTAATGAATACCTTTTGTATGGTTGATTACTTTATTAAAGGTATTTTGAATAAAGGCAATATATAAGTTTTGTTTTAAATAGGAAATAACGAATAATATTTTGAATAGGACTGTTTTGGTGCTTTATAGATAATACTTATATTACTATTTTGATATTGAATAATATATTTCAGATAAAATATACCGCTTAATAATTTTTTTATATGAAAATCGAAAATTGTTCTTACTTTTGACTTAGAAGAATGCAAAAATTCTAAGTTTCATCTAATTACTTGTGATTTTAATTCTTTAATATGTCTAAACGCTATTTAACTTTCATGCTGTTTTTTTTTGCATTTTATCTATGCAGGAATGAAGGTGTTTATGCTATAGACGATTCAACAAACGTTCATAAACATAATGTTTCAATAGGATTATCAGTAGGTACTATTGGTCCTAGTATTGAAGTCGCTACTAACATTTCAAAAAATAATCGTTTTTTTGGTAGACTTGGTACTAGTTACTTACAATACCAGAATCTTTTCAAAGTAGATCTTAATAGTAAATCAACTATTAATGTTGAACCTGATTTAAAATTCAACCAAATTTTCTTAGCTGCTGACTATTACCCTTTCAAAAAGAGTAGTTTCCACCTATTTCTTGGAACTAGCTACATATACAACTTTAATGTATCGTCTTTTATAGATACAGACACGGGTATAAACATTGAAGGAGTAGAAGTAAATGCGGAGGATTTTGGCGAAATTAATTTAAGAATTGATTGGAATAAAATTGTACCCTTTGTAGGATTAGGCATTGGTAGGGTAGTACCTCGAAGAAGAGTTGGGTTTAACTTTGAATTAGGGTGTTACTATATGGGAAAACCAAAAATCGTTAGTAATTATTTTGGTGTTCTTGATACGACCAATGCAGATGAACTTATTCCAATTATCGAAAGAAATATAAAAGACTATTCATTTTTACCTTTTATTAACTTTAAGTTAAAGTTCAGAATTACTAAGACCAAACAATAGATTTACAGATATTATAATTTTTTAGCATCTTATTTATATTTGTTGTAGTAGTAATAATAAAGTCCTAATTGTAGTAGTAACAAAGTCCTAAAATCAAAAATGAAAATCTTTGGATATTCCATAATGTTGATTTTTATTATAAGCTCATTATATGCTTGTAATAATCCTTTGGAAGACGTCTCTATTAAGATAAAAGATCCGCTTACTTCATCTGCTATTAATTTAACCTATAAAAATGCTGTATCAAACGATACCACACTAGTACCGAAGCAAATAAAATTCACCTTTTTAGGGGAAGATGCAGAAGGAATTGTTAGTTCGGTGGGCAATAAAAAAATTAATATTAGTCGCGAAGGTTTATTAGGAATAGCTCTTGCTCCTGATTACGTAAAACGACCAGCTAATATTAAAGTAGTTGCTAGCTTAGAAGGTTATCTAACCGATATTAATTATATAACCTTGACTAATACGGCTAATACTAATAAAACTATTAGAATGTTTAACATCAGTAACTTGCCTAAAGGTATGAGTGTCGATGTTAAAAAAATAGAAAGCTCAAGTGTTGAATCTACTACCACTACATTAAAGACGAATGGGAAAAATGAACAAGTTAGTCTTGTTTTAAATGCAGGGACAAATTTGTTAGCTCCAAATACTGAAAAGTTATCAGGGCAATTCTCATACATATTAACTCATTTTGAAAATATTGCAAGAGATTTTGTTCCTTCTAATTATACTATCTATCAGGCAGTTGGTGTAGATAATAAAGAAATACCACCTTTTGAATTAGTTCCTTATGGTTTTTTTTCTTTAAAAGCCATGAACGAAAAGTTTGATGAGGGAAGCAACCTTTCAAAGAGTACTAGCGTAAGTATTGAAATTAGTAATAATAGTTATCATACAAATGGGCAAATTCTAAAAGAAGGAGATGTCATACCATTTTGGGGTTATATCAATAATGTTTGGAAAATGTTAGGTAATCCAATCATTAAAAAAAATAGCAATGGTAAGTTATATGTTAGTTCAAACATTACTGCACTAACACACTATGCACTAGGGGAAATGATTCCAGTATGTGTGAAAGGCCCACTGATTAAAATTACAAGCCAAAATAATGGATTAGATATTTATCATTATTGTCGTTTAGTAGAAGTTAGCTCAGGCAGAAATGTTGGAGATTTATACATTAGCCTGAATAATGGAGCTTTGTATTCTTTGGCTGGCAGAAGAAAGAATACTGTATATTTGCAAGTATATAATTTTAATAATCAATTTGGAGGAGATTTATCAAAACCAATTTTTCAATCTCAACCATTTGATTTGTGTGACGAGAAAACAATACCAGTTAATATTGCTGCTCCTCCACCACAGCCAGTAAATGTAGAATTGATTATAGAATGCCCTAAAGGACAAGTAGTAAACGAATCAGCCGTACCAGTGAAAATTGACATTCAATTTCAACCCAAAGGGGCTGCTGCTAGTGATTGGAGAGATTTGATGACCTTAACGAGAACACAACGCTCTGGTAGTACCTATAAGTTAAAAGTAGGCAGTACTTATTCAATCAGAGCCTCGCCAAACCCAGCACAAGGCTGGATATTTTACAAAAGAGATACTTTGATTAAAGATGTAAACTATCGTTTTTATATTGATAGTAAAGATTTTTGTAAGTAGCTATCAATGTCTATACTAGATAATTTGATTGAAAATAAAAATATATGTACTTAGATTTTATCTAATGTAATAATTTGTTTTATTAAAAGAGGTTTTGCAAATTGTTAATTGAATAGAGTAATAAGTTTTTTTATATTAAAAAGAGTTTAATAAAGGTTAATTTAGCTTATAAAAATTCTTTTAGAATACTAAAAATATCCGATTTGATGAAAATATTTACTAAACTGTCAATTTTCTGGTTATTACTACTCTGTTTTACTATTCAAGTAAAATCACAAATAGTATATGAACCTACCTATAAAACAGTTTATAGCTATTTATCTAGATTAGCTCAGAAAGGAGTAATAGACTTAAACGATGTTACACTTCCTTTGTCTAGAACTTACATTAGTGTTAAGTTAGATTCTCTAGATAATCATCATGAGTTATTGACAAGTTTAGAAAAGGAAGAATTAGTATTTTATCTTAAAGAATATACGATTGAACGTAATCTGACAAAAGAAATAGCTGTAGATAAGCCCTTTAAAAGTATTTTACATGCGAATGAAAACGATAGATTTAGAGTAGCGGCTTATCAAGACAAGCAATTCTCATTTAATCTTCAACCAGTTGTTGGCTATCAATTAGAAAATATTAATAGTACTACGATTAACCAGCGTTGGATAGGAGCGTGGATGTATGGTTATTTAGGAAAGAGTATTGGCTATAGTGTTGATTTTCGTAACAACCAATTGAATAATTTATTCCCAGGCTATGACTACCTAAGAAATTTTAATGCAGAACCTGGTAGAATAGGTGATTTACTAGTAGGAGGTAAAAGATTCGATTACAGTACTATCAATGCATCCATTACAGCAAAGTGGAAATGGGGAAGTGCTACTTTTGGTAAAAATGCTTTGAATTTTGGTTATGGAGTTGGTGGAAAGATAATTTTGTCGGATAAAGCTCCGTCATATCCACAGGTTCGATTAGATATTAGCCCTGTAAAATGGCTATCGTTTACTTATGCTCATGCTTGGTTAAACTCTAATTTGATTGACTCATCATCAATCTATAAAACATCTCTGAAAGGGAGCAATCAATTTGAATATCGTGGTAAATATTTGGCTTTTCATGCCTTGACATTTAAACCAATAAAAGGATTAAGTGTTTCAATAGGAGAGTCTGCTATTTATAATGATAATATTAAAATTGGTTATTTAATACCAATTGCTTTATTTCAAGGTATGAATCATTATCTGGGAGAAGCAACTAGCGGACAAAATGCTAGCAACACGATATCTAATTCTCAATTTTTTTTACAATTCAGTTCAAGAAATCATATTCCTAAAACACATTTATATGCTAGCTTTTTTGTTGATGAATTAGAATTTTCATTGACTGGCGGGAATGCTATAGAACGTAATAATAGAAACCATACAGCCTATCAAATAGGAGTAAGTGTAGCAGATTTTCCTATCAATAATTTACACTTAACACTTGAATATTCTAAAATACAGCCTTTTACGTATATCCACTTTATACAAGCCCAGACTTTTGAAAGCAGTAATTATAACCTAGGGCATTGGATTGGGCCTAATGCTGACCAGCTTTTTGCTCAATTACATTATAGAGTTATTAGAGGACTAGACGTTAAATTCATATACAATTATATAAGAAAAGGAGCGATAGGTTCAGGAGCTCAGCAGACAGATTTCACTACTAGTTATCCATTTTTATGGGGTATAAATAATAAGTATAGCTATCTACAAGCACAGCTTCAATATGAATTTATACATGATTTATTTCTTAGGGTAAATTATCAAAGTGATAACAACCCGAGTGTTACCACAACTGAAAAAAATAGCAGTATATCAATGGCTATAAATTATAGTTTCTAGCTCAAGTCCAATTAAACAATCTTAATCATAATTTTCAAAATATCATCTTCACTATCAATTCTATGATGAATATGTTTATTAAAACAAAAAAAGTTAAAAACTTTAGACTACTCTTAGTAGCAGTTGGCTTTACGTTATTTTTTGCTTCTTGTGTTTCCACAAAGAACATTACCTATTTTCAAGGGACTGATCCGCTGGATTCAGTACGCTATTCAACATTGAAAAACATTTCGCCTTTAATTCCTAAAATTCAACCAGATGATATTTTAGCAATTACAATTAGTTCACTAAGTGCGGAATCAAACGAAGTCTTCAACTTTCAAAATGTTACGCCATTGATTACTTCTAACTTCCCAGGAGGTGTTAGTAATGGTATGGCTAGAAATCAACCATTAGGTTATCTTGTAGATCCAGCAGGAAATATAGAAATGCCTTTAATTGGGAAAATACACGTTGCAGATTTGCCATTAGAAGAAGCTGGCGTAAAAATAAAGAATGAATTGACGAAGTATCTGAAAGAGCCCACAGCAAGCGTTAGATATTTAAGTCAAAAGTTTACGATTATAGGTGAAGTAAACCGTCCGGGTATTTATAACCTTCTAGATAATCATACATCATTACCTGAAGCAATAGGGGTGGCTGGTGATTTAACGATTTATGGTAGAAGAGACAATGTAATGTTAATGCGTACAACTGATGGTAAAAGAGAAGTCATTAAACTAGATTTGACGAAACGTGACGTTTTAGAAACACCATATTTCTATCTTAGAAGTGGTGACGTATTGTATGTTGAAGCAACTAAGGGTAAAATTACTTCATCAGACAGGACTTTGCAGTTAATTCCAATTGCTACTGGGGTAACAACTTCATTAGTGTTGTTATTGAATTTATTGTTTAAATAATAGAATATTTTTTTAATAAGGATAATTAAAGTTTTGAAATTATGATGGATAATTCAAATGATTTTATTGAGAGTAATGAAAGCGGTTTCGATATAAGAAAGTTCTTTTTAATGTATATCAGGTATTGGTATTGGTTTATATTTTCTTGCTTGATAGCATTAGCTGGTGCATATTTTTATCTTCGTTATACTGTACCCATTTACAAAGTTGGTGCAGTGTTGTTGATTAAAGATGAGAAAAAAGGGATAGGAGGCAATGATATGCTAAAGGAGCTAGAGATGTTTTCTGGTAACAAAATCGTTGAAAACGAAATGGAAGTTTTAAAATCTCGTACACTTATTGAAAAAGTAGTAGATGATTTAAATCTAACAGTAGCTTACTTTCAAAAAGGTGAAATAAGACCTTATGATCAAATTTTTAAGAATTCTCCATTATGGGTACAGCATGGAGAATTGACTAAAATAGCTTACCAAGAACCTTTGTTTATTAAAATACTTAATAGACAAAAGTTTGAGTTGCAAAATAAGACAGGAGAATCAATAGGAACATTTGCTTATAGTCAAAATATTAGAAGTAAGTATGGTGCTTTTCGAGTTTTCTTGAATGATTCTCTTTATCGTACTGATAATGATTTAATCAAAATTAATTTTTATGATAAAAATTACTTGGTTGAACAATATCAGAACAACATCAAGGTAGAGTTATTGAATTTAAAAAGTACAGTATTGAAGTTATCGTTGGAAGATGCTTCACCAACCAAAGGAAAGGCTGTATTATCAAAACTAATTGAAGCATATACCTTCTCTGCTTTGGCTGATAAGAATATGGAAGCTACGGCTACTTTACAGTTTATCGACCAAAGATTAAGATTAATTACTGGAGAATTAGGAGATGTTGAGAAAGATGTTGAGACTTACAAAAGTTCACAAGGTATCACTGACTTGAGTGTGGAGGCTAATTTGTTTTTAGAGAAAGTGAAAGAGAATGATACTAAAATGAATGAAGTAGATATTCAATTAAAAGTATTAGATGGTGTTGAAAACTATTTAAGAAGTAGCCAAAGTGGTACTGCACCAGCAACATTAATGGTAAATGACCCTGTATTGATTGGATTACTTGGTAAGTTGAATGAATTAGAAATTCAGAGAGAAAAATATGCAAGAACTACAGAAGCAGCCAACCCTTTATTAGGAACTATTAATACTCAGATTGCTAATACTAAAGCCGCAATTAGAGAAAGTATCTCTAACCAAAAACAAGGATTGATGGTTACTCGTACTAGTTTGAAAGGATTAAATAATCGCTTTGAGTCTTCAATCCGCACGATTCCTAAAAAAGAAAGAGAGTTTGTAAACATTAAAAGACAGCAAGGTATTAAAGAAAGTCTTTTCTTGATGCTTTTACAAAAGAAAGAAGAGACTGCTATTTCTTATGCATCAACTGTAACGGATAGCCGTTTAGTTGATGAACCTTATAGTGACCCAAGACCAATAAAGCCAAAAGGTAATTTTATATACCTGATTGCATTATTAATAGGTATCATCATACCAGCAGGTGCCATTAACCTAAAAGAATCTTTTAATGATAAGATTCAGTCGAAGGGTGAGATTGAGAGTACAACAGGAATTTCAGTTTTTGGTGAAATTGGCAAGAAACCAAAAGAAATGAAAGATAATATTGTTGATATGAAGAGTACAAGTTTCTTAGCAGAACAATTCAGAACGCTTCGTACTAATTTACAATATGCAGCTGGGGGTGTTAATATTGATGGCAGAGGGAAAGCAATATTATTGACTTCATCAATTGGTGGAGAAGGTAAATCTTTTGTGAGTATTAACCTATCTTCAAGTATTGCCTTACTAGATAAAAAGGTTATTGTGCTTGAACTAGATTTACGTAAACCAAAAGTTTCTGAATATTTAGGAGTATCACGTGAAGTAGGTATATCAAACTATTTGATTGGGCAGGCTAATATTGAAGATATTATAAAGCAAAGTTCATTACATCCAAATATGTATGTATTGCCTTCGGGACCTATTCCTCCTAACCCTTCAGAATTATTGTCAAACGGGAAAATGGCAATCTTGATTGAAGAACTTCGTAAAAAGTTTGATTATGTAGTATTGGATACTCCTCCAGTAGGCTTAGTAACAGATTCTACCATATTGGCAGAATATGTAGATGCAGTATTCTATTTGATGAGATACCAGCATACTCCTAAATCATATTTAAGAGTATTAAAAGACTTAAAAGATAAAGGTAAGTTCAAATCATTAAACATTATCTTTAATGGTGTGGACTATCGTAACTCTAAAGAGTATGGTTATGGCTACGGCTATGGTTATGGCTACGGTTATGGTTATGGTTATGGCTATCATGGAGATACAAAAAAACCAACGTTCTGGGCTAGATTTAAAGATAGCTTCAAAAGCTAAGGTTTATTGAAAATATTAAAATAAGGAACACACATATTATGAAGATAACTGCTGTAATACCTGTTAGGATTGGTTCTCAACGGGTTATAAATAAAAACTTAAAGCCTTTTGGAAATACTTCTTTATTAGAATTGAAAATAGATAATCTTTTAAAAGTTAAAGGTATCGATGAAATTATCGTTAATACTGATTCAGATGATGCTATTGAATTAGCAAAATCAAAAGGTGTTTCTTTTCATAGGAGAGAAGATTATTATGCTTCTTCAAAATGCACGAATAGTGAGTTTTTAGAACATTTAGGGGTAGTTACTGAAACGGATATTTTTGCATATTGTCCGTGTACTACACCCTTTATTCTTCCAGCTACGATTGATGAAGCAATTCTTAAATTTTTAAATAATGATAATTCATTCGATTGTTTAGCTACGGTATCTGATGTAAAAGAATTTTTATGGTTAGATGGCAATCCCATAAACTATGAACGAGACAAGCAACCTAATAGCCAGAATTTACCTAATATATATGCATTGAATTTTGGACTAAATTTGATTTCAAGAGAGAATCTGATAAAATATAAAAATATAGTGGGCTTAAATCCTCTATTTACAGTTACTGACGAGATAGAAGGATTAGACATTGATACACCTCTTGATTTTTTTGTTGCAGAGCAGATTTATAGTAAAATGAAGGAAGATTCAACATTGTTTTAACCACAAATTTTAAAAGCAGATGATAATACGCTCAAAAGCTCCTCTAAGATTGGGACTTGCTGGAGGAGGAACAGATGTTTCTCCATTTAGTGACTTGCATGGTGGATTAATACTGAATGCTACAATTAATTTATACGCATTTTGTACAATTGAAGAGATAGAAGGAAATGAAATTATTTTAAATGCCCCCGATATTAATCAGGAAGCACGCTATCCAGTCGCATCATTTCTACCAATTGATGGATACTTAGATTTAATTAAAGGAGTCTTTAATAGATTAGTAAAAGACTATAACTTTCAACCTGTTGCTTGCAAAATTACTACTTATTCAGATGCACCTCCAGGAAGTGGTTTGGGTTCGTCATCTACAATGGTAGTAGCTATCCTTAAAGCATTTGTTGAGTGGCAAAGTTTGCCTTTAGGTGAATACGAAATTGGTCGTTTAGCGTATGAGATAGAGAGAATTGATTTAGGATTAAGTGGAGGAAAGCAAGACCAGTACGCCGCAGCATTTGGTGGATTTAATTTTATGGAATTCTATAAAGATGATAAAGTAATAGTTAATCCGTTAAGAATAAAACGCTGGATAATCGATGAGTTAGAGGCATCAATGATTCTTTACTATACAGGAGCATCACGTTCTTCTGCCAAAATTATTGATGAGCAAAAAAAGAACACTACAGATGGAAATGTAACAGCAATCGAAGCTATGCATAGAATCAAGAGTAGTGCGATTGAAATGAAAGAGGCTTTGTTGAAGGGAGAAATAAAAAGATATTCGGAAATTTTAGGGAGTTCATGGGAGAATAAAAAGAAAATGGCCAGTTCAATCTCAAATAACGAAATAGATAAGATATTTGAGATAGCTATTAATGCTGGTGCTATTACTGGAAAAGTTTCAGGAGCTGGGGGTGGCGGTTTTATTATGTTTGTTGTTGATCCAGAGAAACGAGTTAATGTAATAAATGCATTAAATAAACTAGAAGGAAAAATTGTGAGTTTTAATTTTAGTGAAGGAGGGTGTCATGGATGGAAAATTTTTAATAAATAACTAATCAGAATAAATATAACTGAAACGATGAATTTGAATCTAATTAAATCCCAAATAGAAGGATCTATTTCTACAAAACAAGCATTATTGTCTGATGCTCAATTAATTAGTTTAATTGATGAAGTTGCGACTGTAGTTGTTGCAGCATATAAATCTGGTAATAAAACACTTTTAGCTGGAAATGGTGGTAGTGCCGCTGATGCCCAACATATTGCAGGTGAATTTGTTAGTAGATTTTATTTTGATAGACCTGGTTTAGCTTCTATTGCTTTAACAACTGATACTTCGGTTTTAACAGCTATTGGAAATGATTATGGCTATGAAAAACTATTTTCTAGACAAGTACAAGCCCAAGGTAAGCCTGGCGATATTTTTATTGGTATTTCAACTTCTGGCAACTCTCCAAATGTAATTAAAGCACTAGAGACATGCAAAGAGATGGGTATCATATCAATAGGATTAACTGGTGAGAAAGGAGGAGCAATGGCTGATTTATGTGATTATTGTATTAAAGTTCCATCTAACGAAACCCCTAGGATTCAAGAAGTACATATTTTAATTGGACATATTATTTGCTGTATAGTTGAAGAAGAAATATTTGCAGAATACAAACCTAAAAAATAAATAATATGGATGTAGTGATATTAGCTGGGGGGTTAGGAACACGATTAAGAGGGGTGATAAAAGACATGCCCAAACCAATGGCTGTTGTGAAGGATAAACCCTTTTTAGAACACCTTTTAAACTGGGTAACTAAATACCCAATTAATAAAATAATATTAGCTACTGGATATAAGTCAGAAATAATTGAATCATATTTTGGGAAATTTTTCAACGGTATTCCTTTAGAATATTCAATTGAAGATACGCCTTTAGGTACTGGGGGAGCAATTATCAAGTCTCTTTCAGTTTGCTCTTCCCAAAAAGTATTAATTATTAATGGAGATTCTTATTTCCCGATTGATATAAATCAAATGAATGAGTTTTTTACCTCCCATGAGTCTAAATTTACAATAGCATTGAAAAAAATGTTTGAATTTGAGCGATATGGATCGGTAACAATTGATAATCAGAGTTGTGATATTATACAATTCAATGAGAAAAGATATTGCTCTGAAGGTTTAATTAATGCGGGGATTTATCTAATTGATAAAGAATTTTTACTTAAGAATTCTTATCCTGAGAAGTTTTCATTTGAAACAGAAGTTCTTGAAGTAGAATCTAAATTAGGCAATTTAAAAGGACAAATTTTTGATGTTGATTTTATAGATATTGGCATTCCTGAAGATTATAAACGTGCTGGAGATTTTATAGTATAGTTATTATTTTAAATAGAATTATGGTAAAAGCACTTTTTTTGGATAGAGATGGCGTAATTAATGTCGATAAAAACTATGTTTATAAAATTGAAGATTTTGAGTTTAAAGATGATATTTTTGATATCTGCTTAAAATATCAATCTCAAGGTTATGCGATTTTTGTGGTTACTAATCAAGCAGGAATTGCTCGGGGTTATTATACAGAGAATGATTTTTGGATTTTGACAAATTGGATGTGTAATAAGTTTCTGGAAAAAGGCATTAATATCAAAAAAGTTTATTTTTGTCCTCATCACCCTGAATTTACTGGGGAATGTTTATGCAGAAAGCCTAACCCTGGAATGCTCCTTAAAGCGATAGAAGAATACGATATTGATGTAAATAGCTCTGTAATGATTGGAGATAAACAAACAGATATTGATGCTGCCAAGAATGCAGGGATAAAAAATACTATATTGGTTTCATAGATTGAAACTTACGTTAATTAACTTCTTATAAAAGAAAGTATGATAATCGAAGAAATAAAAAACTTAATTCAAGTCCATTTAAATGAGATAATGAGCCTTAGGAATACAAAGACCTTAAAGGCTGATGGTAGTTATGTGTCTCAAGGTGACTTATTGTGTGAAAACTTAGTGAAGCAATATATTAAGGAGAATTTCCCAGATTATGCACTTGTATCCGAAGAATCACCTGAAGAAAATACTATTAACTGGCGAAAAGACAAAGTTATTATTCTTGACCCAATTGATGGCACTGAGAATTTTGTTTCGGGTCTTAAAGAATGGGGCGTAGCAATTTGTGTATATGAAAATGGAATCCATAAAGAATCTATGCTAGCGCTACCAGAGCTGGACTGTTATCTTAAGACAGGGGATACTTTTGAGCGATTTGAATCAAGAATCTGTGGAATTTCTTCTAGTCTGACCAAAGAAGATATATTAAAACTTGAGCCAGGCTTTGAATATAGAATTATTGGATGTGCTGTTTACAATATGTATAATGTAGTAACTGGTTCGTTTTTTAGTTTTGAAAATCCTAAAGGAGCAAAAGTTTGGGATATTATTCCCGGCTTGAACTTAGCCTTAGAAAATGGCTTATCGGTAGTAGTTAATAACGAAGAATATAAAGGTGAACTTCTTAGTCCAAACGAGAAATATAAATTCAAAATCTTAAACAAAAAATAGGGATGCAAATTATCTATTCCATTAAAAAAAGATTTATCTAGATTTTTTTGAAAACAGAGATATTATATGAGAAAATTAAAGTATCATTCTACTTAATTTTATTTCTATTCGTTTCTAGGTTTATTTTTGGTTTTAATAATTGTGGACTATTGATGAGTTATAAATATAGATAATTCATTATTTATACTTGATAACTTTCAATTAATCTTTCTTCATTATATGAAGCGTTTATAAGATGGAATTAAAATACACTCAGGTACCAGATTGGTATAAATTTATTTGAAATTATGGTATTAATTTTGCTATAAATATGCAAAACGAATTGTATATCAATTAATTAGCATTCATTTTATGACAATTTTTAATTAGGTAAGATTTCTATTACTTCTCTACCTACGATTCAATCATAAGAATTGCTAACAAGATAATAACTTAATCACTCGACTTGGCAAAAGAAGTACTAGACATACGATATAACACATTATAACAAATTAAAAATTCTTCAAAAAGTAAAATTATGGAGGCATTCTCGACCCAAATCAGAAATATATTTTCAAAATCTAAGACCGATAGAGTTTATGTACTTGGTAAAGGAGCAAGTTTAGGCAAAATTGCTAAATCTCAACTAGAAGATGGAGTTGTTATCAATATTAATGATTCAGAGCGTTTTTATGCAGGAGATATTGCTTTAGTACATAGTTTGTGGGCTTATCAAAGTATCAAAGAAAATGGCTTTAAAGCTTCTTATTATATCTCTGATAAGCAAATGCCAGATTCAGTTCCTAGTATGCAAGTATCATATTTCCCAGATACTTATGAAACAACTGAAAGCTATTTGTTTTCTGCACATGGTGAAGAGCTTTTTATTTCAGATTTTTTGTTCCTTTCAGCTATCCGTCTTGGAGTTGTTATGGCCAAAGAATTAAATAAAAAACTTGACATATATTTTCTAGGTTTCGATTTTGGCAGTGATTCTAACTCAACTTTAATCGAAGATTATTCAGGACATAGTCAGCAATTCAGAGATGCAGTTCTTCGTACACAAGAAGATACTTTTATCAGAATCAAATCTTATATAGAAACTGACGTTCCTTCAATCAACCTTCTTCATGTTGGTAGAAAACCTTATAGTGATATTTCTATAGGATTGTTTAACCAAGGAAACTTTAGTGATTTTGCTGAACATAAAAGCAACAATGACCTTTATTTAGGCGTAAAAGAAAAGATTTTTGCAGGTATTCCAATGGTTGTGGCTGAGCTTACTAATAATCACATTGGTGATGAGAAGCGTCTGAGAACAATGATTAGAATGGCGAAGGATGAAGGAGCAGACATTATTAAAGTACAAAGAAGAGATGTTGATTCATTTTATAGCGAAGCTGAATTAGCAAAACCGTATAAATCTCCATTTGGTAATACCTTAGGTCATTATCGTAGATCAGTTGAGCTAACAGATGATTTATTTAAAGTATTGATTGATGAATGTAGGAAAAATGAAATTTTCTGGTTTACATCAGTTTTAGATAAAAACTCTTACGAATACATATTGCAATATAATCTACCACTTATCAAACTTCCAAGTACAATTTCTAACCATAGAAATTACCTTAAACATGTGGCAGATACTTTTGATGGTGATATTGTTGTATCAACAGGTTTTACTGATAAAGAATATGAAGAGTTTGTATTAAATGAATTTACTACAAACAACAGGTTGCTTTATCTTCTACAATGTACGTCTTCGTACCCTGCACCACCAGATGCTTGTAATATTGCGGTAATTCGTCACTATAACGAAATACGCCATGAACGTTTCCCTAACATTATTCCAGGTTACTCTAGTCATGACGTAGGAGCATTAGCTTCTCAGATGGCAATAAGTGCTGGAGCTTTGATGATTGAAAAACACGTTAAATTAGGTAACCTTGATTGGGTACACTTTGATAGCGTTGCATTAGATATCACTAAAGGAGAGCTAAGACAATTTGTTGAAGATGTTAAAAAAGCGACGATAATATGTGGTGAGAAAGAAAAGAAAGTTCATGCTAAAGAACACCACAAATATGTTCCTAATGAAAAAAGTAATTAAAGTTAAAGAGGGGTTCTCTTTAATTAAATAGCATAGATGTATAGATTGGACACAATCTATACATCTATCAATCTTACTAACTGCTAATTAAAAATTATATATGAAATTATTATTTATAACCCTAACCAGTGCCTTATTACTGAGTTGTACTGAAGACTTATTACTAAGTCAATCTCTTTTAGATACTAAGGTGGAGCCAAGTATGGCTATCTACATTGGTAATGAAATAATCAAAAGTCAAAAGACTATTTCAAAAATTGAAACAGAGGTATATGCCCATGATTCAAAACTTTTGATTCATAACGGAATAGGTTATTGTGCTTATTACAGTAATCACACAAGTACCAATGAGGGAGCAGGCGGGCAATCCGTTAGGCTATCCGTTTTTGATATCAATAACCCTGTTGCTACCAAAAAAATATATGATGTTTTTGAAGAAAGCCACGTATATAGTACTGTAAAACTTGATAAAAATACACCTTGTTATACGCCTGTTTTGTTTAAAACAGCAGATGGCAAGATTCGTATTTTATCTAAAATATATGTTAATCGAGTTCAAAGATATTATTATAGAGATTTTAATCCAGAAACAGCAACTTTTACAGACCCTCAAGTTTGTAAAATAGGTAATAGTAATTCTAAAGAAGTGGGTGATTTTGATTTATCTTATGTCAAAGGACAAATAAAAAGTGCATTTAATGATAATTACAAGTTGAGTACAGATTTTATGTTTGCTACATCAGAGCCAGTTATTACTAATGAAGGAACGTATATAGGTTTAACATTAGGTAAATTTACCGAAGACTGGAAAACAGACGAAGGCACTACTGTTATTATGAGGACTAAAGATGCTGGTAAGTCTTTTGAATTCATAGGAACCCCCAATCCTACAGGAGTAGTTTCAAAATATAATAAGCAAGCTGTTGAAGGAGCATTTCTATTTAATAATAATGAAGTTTTGATGCTCGGTAGAAATAGCACAGCAGGAATATTATTAACAAAAAGTATCGATGGTGCAAATACTTTCACTACGCCATATTCTCTTAATGATAGTTGTTCTTTTAAAACTATAGGCAGTAAAATGAATTTTATTAAAATTAGAGATGGTTTTTTATCTGCTTGGAATACTACTGAGAATTTTGGAAAGTTCAATGTAAGAACAGTACTTGAAATTCGATATGGGAAAAACAGTAATATATGTGGTAATGAAGCCAAAATTATCATTAAAAATGAATTTGGGTGTCATTATCCATCAATTTATAAATATGAAGATAGCTATTACATTACCTATACAACAGATTCACGTCGTTTAAATAAAAATAGTACTGGAGAGATTGTATTTGCCAAACTTCCATTTTAAATAATTTGGATTTCATTATGAAAAAAATTAAAAATTTAATTCCTTCAAGCGTTAAGCAAGCTTTATATCTTTGGAAGGATTCTTTAGAATGGTTTTTCTTAAATAGAATTATTTCCTCTTTCCCATCTCAAAGAATAAGGATTGCTGTGCTCAATTATATGGGAGCTACCATTCCCAAATCTACAGCTGTTTATGGAGGAAATGAATATAGAAACCCTAAAGGACTTACAATTGGAGAAGGAACAGCCCTTGGTCATAGATGTATATTAGATGCAAGAATGGGGTTAGAAATCGGTGAAAATGTATGTTTTGGTACAGAGGTCATGATTTGGTCCCTACACCATGATTATAATGATTTGCATTTTAAGGCAGTGGGTGGAAAAGTAACCATCAAAAAATTCGCTTGGCTTGGCTCAAGATGTATTCTCTTACCGGGTGTAACAATTGGAGAAGGAGCAGTAGTTGCTGCAGGCGCAGTTGTAACAAAGGATGTTCCAGCTTATACTGTAGTAGGTGGAATACCTGCAAAGGCAATTGCCAAGAGAGATGAAAAAGAGTATGATTATTCACCGAATGGCTATAAGTTACATTTGGTTTAAATTGATGAATTGAAAACTATAGAGAACTATGCTGGATGATAAGAATTATAAATATTATCAGATTTTAAAACAAAAACTTATTTTTTTAAATGATGGCATCGACTTTAGCAAAGTTTTGGCTCATGACATAGCAAGAATTGCTTTTAAACAAAGTAGTTTAGGCATATTTAGAGAGATATTATACAATTTTGGTTCAGAAATTGATTTTACTGATCTAAGAAAAGCTATGGAAAATAACAGATTTGTATGTTTATATTCTGTTGATAGAAGTGATTACAGCCATCAAATAGCACAAACATTTCAGGGAATCAATAAATATGAAGCTGTATTGTTAGGAAAGCTGCCAAGAAATAAAACATTCAAGCCTTTCAGAATTTTAAATGCTATTTTTTTTACTTTGTTTAAAGTTGGTATCGGCAAAGAAAGCCTTAGTACTATATTTTTTCTGGCAAGTAAAATAGTATCTTATAAGAATAGCCAAGAATCATTAAAAAAACAATTTGAAGGTTTTGATTATTCCGATAAAACTTATGTTTCATTCAACAGTGCTTATACATTTGAGAGCCTGATTACTCAATTTTTTAATATTGCTCAGTGCCCAACTGTATCCCTTTCTCATAGTTTCTTTGTGAATTATAAAAAATTTATTCCATTAGATATTATTAATGCGGAATGTATTACCGCTCAGAAACTTTTAGTTTGGGGAGAAACATCCAAGCATGATTTAAAAGTAACACATAAAGTACCAGAGAATATTATTGAAATAGCAGGTAATCCTAAGTATAGTAAAAAACCAATTAGATTAAAAAATAGCTTTAAAAGATGCGTTGTCTTATTAGGTAGAAAAATTTATGAAGATACTAATATTGACATTGTAAAAATCTTGAAAGACTTTCTTGTTATTGAACCTAACATACAATTCGAACTTAAATTACATTTATCGTTAGATAAGGCGTTTTATGAAGGATTATGCGAAGGAAGTAGTATAACTGTAATAGATGGTAAGGAATCCCTTGTTGAATTGTTTGAGAACAAAGGATATGATTTTTCTATTGTTAATAATTCTACGGCATATTATGAAGCATTATATTATGATTTAATCTGCTTTAGGTATCAACCAGCAGAAAATGAAATATTTGTTGGTATGGACGATAATTTTAGTGATGTAGATACTTTATTAGAAAGGATTAATTATTTTAAACAAGCTGATTTGACCCAATTAAATGTCTCTTTAGAACAACTTTTAAAAGATACTATCGGTATGGGAGTTAATAGGTATAAAGAGATACTTGAAGCCTAGTAAGTAGTAATAAAACTTTGCACAATGAGTAATATAAAAAATATTTTTAGTGGGGTGGCATGGAGTCTTATTTGTAATGTTACAAATGCTGCTTACGGTTTTTTTTCAGTACCACTTTTGTTGACCTATTTTGGTAAAGAAAAATATGGCTTGATAGGAATCGCTATTTCAGTGAATATCTATCTGAAAATCCTTGATATGGGATTTTCATCGGGAAATGTAAAGTTTTTCTCTTCTTACCTCGTCAAGAATGATTATGACGGACTAAGAAAATTATTCCAATCTAGTTTATTATTTTATCTTGTAATCGCTTTTGTGAATGCCTTAGTGCTAGTGGGTTTGAGCTTGTTTTCTTCTCAGATATTTCATTTAAGCGCTACAGATGATGAAATTTTTAAGCAATTAATATACATTCTTATTATCACTTCTTTTCCTGTTTGGGGAGGAAATGTAATGGAACAATTATTACGATCTAATGATTTAGTAGGATGGCAACAAAGAATATTGTTGTTAACTAAAGTGGCTCAGTTAGTAGTATTATTCCTTACTATTTATTTAAAGCTTAACATTATTTCATTTTTTGCACTTAATACCTTTTGTTCTGTTATAAATATTCCCTTTTATGCGAGCAGAATCAATAAATTAAATTTAGGAATATCCTTTTTACCCAAATATTATAAACAAGCTATGGCAGAAGTATTGCCTTATTGCTTAAGTATTTTTTCTTTTGGGATATTCCAATTTTCTGCCAACTATCTACGACCAGTATTTTTAGGAATAAAGTTGGGTTTAACTAGCGTTAGTGATTATAGGGTAGTAGAGGGTATTGCAAACCTTATCTTAATATTAGGCTCTAGTTTTGTGGGGGTTATTTTACCGCATGCTACAAAAGTGAGAGAGTTGGGGGATAAAGCAAGTGAGATGAAAATAGCCATGGACGGTACTAGGTATATTACAATTTTTCTAGGCTTGATAGTTTTCGGATTTACGCTTTCTTCCAAAGAACTTATTATTTTGTATGTAGGAGAGAAAAATGCCTATTTAGTACCATGGCTTAATTTATGGGTGTTTTCATTGTTAGGACTACATAACTCAGCATTATCAAGCTTGGTATTGGTTAGTAATTCTTTGCGAACAATTATATATATGTCGGCATTTTCAACGATATTCTCGCTTACACTTGCTTGGTTTTTAATGGATAGTTTTGGGATGGGTGGAGTTATCATTTCATATACCTGTTATGTAGTATTTCAAGTATCTTATTATTACATTTATTATTATCCAACTAAATTGAAATACAACTCATTTAAGATATTTACTGAATCATTCCTATTTCCCATTGCTGTAATTGGTTTTATTGGAATAGCAGTAAAATGGATTTTTTCGATGCAGACAATAAGTAATATATGGCTACTTATCATTGTAAAAGAATCTGTTTTTGCGCTAATTGCTTTAGTCATTATTTACCAATTTTTATTTACAAAAAGTGATAAGCAATATATAATTGCTTTTGTTTCTAAATTTTTGAAGAAAGATTTAAAGTAGTTTTGGCATTTGTTCAAATCTTATTGCATTTTATTTAGATTAAGATTAATAATAGAATAGTTAAATTATACAAAAATGGAGGGATTGCTTATACAGTTATTTGCGTTTTTCATTGTATTTCGCATGTACAAAGCTGAAGGTGTGGATAGACTAGCATGGTTTATGTTTGGTATACTGTTTATCTCGGATAATTTTGTAATGTTTCAAGCATATCCAACTACCTCATCTAGATTTTTTATTTTTTTTTTATTTTTAATACAATTAGTAAAAAGCAAATTTTGGGTAAAAGTAAAATACTTCCCTTTAAAGGCTAGTACAACGTCAATCCTCATAGGTTTTTTGATTATTGCTTTATTTGACTCAAGACTTAATCTTAATCTTGTTAAGATTTTAAACAGAAGTTTAGGCTATTTTTTTGATAATTTTTTTATAATGGTACTAACATTTATGTTAGTAAGAGACATCAATGATTTTATAAAAATTTATAGAATTATCTTATTCTTTTTCCTTGCCTTTGGTGTATATGGATTTTATAACTACGTAACAGGGAATAATTTTTATTCAGCGTTTGTCAGCCATGCTTTTGATAGTGTTGATTATGCTGAAGTATATATGTCTGGTCACGATGGACGATATAGGATTACCTCTTTCACATGGCACCCCATTTACTACGGTTTTCTATTAACAATAGCAATCCTCATGAATATTTTCTTGTTAGGTAACCTATCTTTCAAGAAAACAAATAAGAATCTTTTTATTGCCACCCTATTGATTTTATTAATCAATTTGTTTCTGGTTAATTCAAGGACACCTTTCTTTGCATTTTTAGGAGGAGCTGCGGTCTATTTTATATGGGGACTAGAGTTGGGCAAGAAAATACAAATTGCCTTTATTACAATTTTTGTGATGAATTTGGCTATTACTTTCATTCCTCAGGTTAATGAGTTTGTAAGTAACTCTTTTGATACTTTTTCTAGTAAAGGCTCTAAACTTGAAGGTAGTTCCGTGGAACTTAGAAATTATCAGCTAGCTTCCTCTGTATTGATTTTTAACAAAAGCCCAATAACAGGAAATGGTTTTTCATACATAGAAGAAAATTTAGGATTTAAAGGAAAAGTAGAAGAAAGAGCCAGTGACTCATCTTTTGCAGGATTTGAAAGTTATCTCTATAAACTTTTGATTGAACAAGGCATTGTAGGGATGGTTACTCAACTAATCTTTTCAATAGCGCTTATCTTATATTTAATACGTAATTATCTGTTTGCTAAAAGTAGTTTTGCGAAGAGACTTGCCATACTCACCTTAGGGATGTTCTTAAGTTTTCTATTATTTATATTTGGAACAGGTGACTTAGGAACCTTTAAAGTCTTTATGGCTATTTTAGGAATAAACATAAAAGGATTGGAATACTTTAAGTATGCAGATAGAAAAAAAGATGATTTTCAGACGGAAAAGTTTATACCTGTATAGTTGACTATAGAAATAAAAAAAACAAATAAGCCGATGTAAATTCAATTGAAAATTGGATAATTCTGTAAACAAATTTATACAAATAGATTACAAGTAATATGACAGACACACTAAATGAAAATACTTTAGCTATTGTTATACCTGCGTATAAACACAACTTTCTGAGAGCAACCTTAGAATCTCTTAATCAACAAACCAATAAAAACTTCACGGTGTACATAGGAGATGACAACAGCCCAGAAAAATTGTGGGATATTGTTGCTGATTTTACCACTTCATTGAATATTAATTATAAAAAATTCGAGGAAAATTTAGGAGGTAAAGATTTAGTAAGTCATTGGAATAGGTGCATCGAATTGGTAAAAGAAGAAACATGGATATGGCTCTTTTCTGATGATGATTTGCTAGGCTTGAATTGTGTAGAAACCTTTTATAAGTATATAGATAATAACCCAGCAATAGAATTAGTTCATTTTCCTGTCAAGATAATAAACCAAGATGGGATAGAAATAGAAAATTTTGGACATTCCAAGGAATTCCCACCCGTACTCACAAGTGCAGAGTTTTATGCTGAAAAAACCAAAGGAAACATCCAAAGCTTCGTAGTAGAATATGTATTTAAACGTACCCTTTTTGAACAGGAAGATGGATTGGTCAATTTTGATTTAGCTTGGTGCGCTGACGATGCCACTTGGGTAAAATTTTCAAGAAAAAGTGGCATTTATACTGTAGAAGGGGCATACGTTTATTGGAGATATAGTGGACTAAATATATCATCTCTAACGGGTAATCTTTCTGTACTACATAGAAAACTAGAAGCCAAATTAAGTTATGTATCTTGGGTTAATGCGTTTTTTAAAAAGCATGGAATCACACACACACTTGATAAGGTTTCATTAACAAATTGGTTTTTGCTTGAGGTTAAGGAAAATCGACAATTACCGATTCTGAATCGTTTGAAAATAACATACCATTATACAAATCGCTTATTGGGTATTTTAGGTGCTTTTATTTCTTGCTTATATATTTTAGCTTTTTCTGCAAAAAAAGGATTATTATTTGTGAAATCAAGCTAGAAATAGATAAAGTAAGTAAGGATAAATGGCTATGTGATTAAGCATCACATATAAAATCAAGAATAGCCTTTAGAGTATTAAAAATTATAACAGTTTATGAAAAAAACGCTTTTAATAACAGGTGGAGCAGGATTTATTGGTTCTCATGTGGTTCGGTTATTTGTTAATAACTATCCTGATTATACCATTGTCAACCTTGACAAATTGACTTATGCTGGCAACCTTGAGAATTTGAAAGATATAGAAGATAAGCCTAATTATATCTTTGAAAAAGGAGACATCGTTGATGCAGACTTTATCAATCAACTCTTTGACAAATATCAATTTGATGGAGTAATTCACCTAGCGGCAGAATCACATGTTGATAGGTCAATTGCTGAACCAATGGCCTTTGTAATGACCAATGTGGTGGGTACTTGCAACTTATTGAATGCTGCTAAAAACGCTTGGAAAGAAGGTGGATATGAAGGAAAACGCTTTTATCACGTTTCTACCGATGAAGTTTATGGAGAGTTACATAACCCAGAAGACTTCTTTACAGAAACCACTCCTTACGACCCACGTTCTCCTTATTCAGCTTCAAAGGCTTCTTCAGACCACTTTGTAAGAGCTTATGGTAATACCTATAAATTGCCAGTAGTAATTACCAATTGCTCAAACAATTATGGACCAAACCATTTCCCTGAAAAATTATTACCATTGATGATTAACAACATCTTGCACAATAAACCATTGCCAGTATATGGAAAAGGTGAAAATGTAAGAGACTGGTTGTTTGTGGTAGACCATGCAAGAGCTATCGATACCGTGTTCCATAACGGGGTATTAGGTGAAACCTACAATATCGGTGGTTTTAACGAATGGAAGAATATCGACATCGTAAAGTTGGTTTGCAAAACCATGGATAGCAAACTAGGCAGAGAAGAGGGTACTTCTGAAAAACTGATTACTTATGTAACCGACCGTGCAGGGCATGATTTAAGATATGCCATCGATGCTACTAAAATCATGAAAGAATTGGGATGGGAACCCTCTTTACAATTTGAAGAAGGACTTGATAAAACCGTAACATGGTTCTTGGATAACCAAGAATGGCTTGATAATGTTACTTCTGGTAATTACCAAGATTATTATAAAAAAATGTACTCTTAAATGGTTTTAAGCGATAGGCTATAAGCAACAAGCATTTAATGCCATTGCTTAAAGCCTATCGCCTACAGCCTAAAGCTATAAGAAAGATATGAAAGGAATTATTCTGGCAGGCGGTTCAGGTACACGTTTGCACCCTCTTACCCTAGCCGTTAGTAAACAGTTAATGCCTGTTTACGACAAACCCATGATTTATTACCCGCTTTCTATTTTGATGTTGGCGGGCATCAAAGAAATATTGATTATTTCTACTCCCCATGATTTACCTCATTTCAAGAAATTGTTAGGAGATGGCTCACAGATAGGTTGTAGATTTGAATATGCTGAACAACCATTGCCTAATGGATTAGCACAGGCTTTTGTGATTGGAGAAGAGTTTATTGGTGATGACAAAGTAGCCTTGGTATTGGGTGATAATATTTTCTATGGTAGTGGTTTGAGTAAATTGTTACAAGCCAACAATGACCCAGATGGTGGAGTAGTATATGCTTATCAGGTGCATGACCCAGAGAGATATGGGGTAGTAGAGTTTGATGATGATTTCAATGTGCTTTCGATTGAAGAGAAGCCAGTGACTCCTAAATCAAACTATGCAGTACCGGGTTTGTATTTCTATGACAATTCAGTGGTAGAGATTGCCAAGAATATTGCTCCTTCGCCAAGAGGGGAATATGAGATTACGGATGTCAACAAAGAATACTTGAAGCAAGGGAAGTTGAAAGTGGGAGTGTTGAACAGAGGGACAGCATGGCTGGATACAGGAACATTTGTATCATTGATGCAAGCGGGACAGTTTGTACAAGTCATTGAAGAGCGACAAGGATTAAAGGTAGGTTGTATAGAAGAGGTAGCCTACAGAATGGGATTCATTGATGAGGTGCAACTCAAGAAAATAGCTGAACCGCTGGTAAAAAGTGGGTATGGAAAATATCTGCTTGGGTTGTTATCTTAGTGCTTAACTGTATTTTAAATATTATTTTTTCTGAAAATTATCAGTGCCCACAGCACAAAAATATGTATTATGAAAGTATCTAATGCAGTGCTTAAAGATGTTTTAATCATTGAACCAAGTATTTTTGGGGATGCACGAGGCTTATTTTTTGAGCCTTTCAATAGTATTACTTGGGGCGAGAAAGGTTTGCCAACCAATTTTGTTCAGGATAATCAGTCATTTTCTTATAAAGGAGTTTTAAGGGGCTTGCATTTTCAAAAGGGAGATTATGCCCAAGGTAAGCTTGTTAGAGCAATAACAGGTAAAGTGCTTGATGTAGCCGTAGATTTACGTCCTGATTCACCAACTTTCAAGCAATGGGAGTTTTTTGAACTTGATGCACAGACGAATAAAATGGTATATATTCCTGTAGGTTTTGCCCACGGATTCTTGGCATTGGAAGATAGTATTTTTGCTTATAAATGCACAGCAGGCTATAATAAGGCTTCTGAAGGAGGAATTCTTTGGAACGACCCAGCTCTTAAAATAGAGTGGCCAGTAGAAAATCCAAATGTATCTGACAAAGATATGATTCTTCCTACCCTTGAAGAATATTTGGCACAAGCTTAAATCTTACTGTATGAAATGGTATTAATAATTTTTTATTGATACTAAGAATAAAGACCTACAACGCTTGAATTAGGTGTACTTAAATTATATTAAAAGATTCTGATATGAGTATTATTATATTTGGAGGTATTGGCCAGTTGGGACAATGCATCAATAAAGTAGCTAAAAGCCAAAATATAGAAGGAATTATCTATTTAGATGAAATTGAAGGTAATATTTTGGATGTGGAACTTTTAGAGAACCTATTTATCAAGCACAAACCTTCTTATGTTGTTAACTGCGCGGCTTACACAGCTGTAGATAAAGCAGAAGACGACGTAGATTTAGCTAGAAAAATCAATAAAACGGGTGCTGCTAACCTAGCAGATGCTTGTGTGGCTCATGGAAGTACTTTGATTCATGTTTCAACGGATTTTGTTTTTGAAGGAAACCTTCCAAAAGCTTTATCTGAAGAAGATGAAGCTACCCCGATAGGGATGTATGGTTTAACGAAACTAGAGGGAGAACAGGATATTATTAACAAGATGTCTGAGTTTTTTATTCTCCGCACTAGCTGGTTGTATTCGGAATTTGCCAATAATTTTGTAAAAACAATGCTTCGCTTAGGAAAAGAAAGACCAGAATTAGGCATCATTGTTGACCAAGTTGGTACTCCAACTTATGGTGTAGATTTGGCTGCTTGTATTCTTCACATCATTACTACTCAAAGCAAAGATTACGGCTTATATAATTATAGCAATGAAGGAGCGATTTCATGGTATGATTTTGCACAAGCAATTTTTGAGTTAGGGGAAGTGGCTGTAAAAGTTAAGCCGTTAAAAACAAGCGAATATCCAACCAAGGCCAAAAGACCTGCTTTCTCTTTAATGGATAAAACTAAAATTAAGCAAGTATTAGGCATTGAGATACCTTATTGGCGAGATAGCCTGAAAGTTTGTATGGCAGCTTTAGCTTAATAAGGTAAACATATCGACTTAAGAGAAACGTTAAAATAGAAGATAACACAAACACAGTGAAATATTACCTCTAATCACTTCCGATAAAAACTAATTATTATTTCAGTTTTTAGTATCAGTACACATCCATCTTGGTATTTTTCTATGCTAAATCCTAGCTAGTTTTCTATGGGTATTGCTAGAATGCAATGCCCCAAAGGTTAGCGTAATTTCAGCGTCTAGTCCATTTTGGGTTGCTGAATTAAAAGCAAACAGTAATAGTAGAATGGACTCTTGCCAATAATAAAAAGGAAAAGTGAATTAGTAAAATGCTGGTTAGTCAAGTTTTTAAAGATATAATTCGTTTTTAAAAACAGTCCTTATTCGAAATGAAAAATATACAATAACTACATGAATTATTGATAAATGACAATGTTAATAATAAAATAATTCTAAGAATAGGATATTTTAAATATTAGTTGAAATAGTATTAAAATTCAGTATTTTATTGTGTATTAATCACAAAATGCTTCTTTTTATGCCTTCATATTAAGAATAAACGGAATGTTTGTCTTTAATATTGATTAAATAAAAACTTTGATATTTGTATTTTTTTTAGAATATGCCTAAATTTGATAAAGATTGAATTTGAGTAGGGAAGATGAATACTTTATAATGATATTACCAAATTTGTAATAGTTGAGTTAGGGTATAAATAACAAAGTTTGAGTTTATATAAGATTTCAATAGCTTCTTCTAACCGATATAGCTATTTTAATATTAGTCTTGTTTTAGATTAAATTTAGTAACCTATTTTAAATGCCTGAGATATTATAGGTGATAGCCTGATGAATAGTAGCTTTTATATATAATAAATTATAACTTTTATGAAGAAAAAAATTATCTATTACACACAGGTTTACTATTTAGATTCTGCCTTAGAATATATTCAAGTAGCCAGTAAGGATTTTGATTTTCATGTGTATATTGAAATAACGCCTCATGCGCTGAAAGCGAATATATTTAATATTGATGCTGATTTGACAGAATATCCTCTTGTTATTCCTGTAGAGTCAGTTGTAAAGAAATGGGATATAGAATATATTTCAACATACTTGAAAAATTGTAAATCATGTCAATTTCTCAATTTTAGTTCTCCTAAAAGTTTAGATGTAGATTCGTTGTTACGAGCTACCAAATCAATAGCAGGCTTATATAAATTACATGCAGATTTTGTTCATTTGGATGATTTTTCAATGAGACAAATAGGGATGCTTCCTTTTTTCCTATTGAAAAAGAATAGTTTAATATTGGATGTCCATGACCCTAAACCACATACTGGCGAAAAAGATATTAAAAAAGTTATTTTTTCTAAGATACTCTATAAACTGACTTCAAAGTACTTGTGTTTGTCAGAATACAGTACCAATATTTTGAAAGGGATATTAGTAGGAAAGAAAGTTTATACAATCAAGTTTTTGCCTTGTAGCGTTTATCAAAATTTTATCAAAAAAGATTCGGAAATCAAAAAAGAATACATCACATTTATCGGTAGAATTTCACCATATAAGGGTATCAACTTGTTTATTGATGCTATCAAAAATATTAAGGATGATTCAGTAAAATTTATGATAGCAGGCAAGCAAATAGTTGGATTTGATTTGTCAAAGGAAATACCTGATAATATGCCTAATCTGGTTGTAAGAGAAAAGCATTTAAGTAATGAAGAGTTTGTTGATATTGTTCAACGTTCCGTATTAGTAGTTTGTCCTTATTTAGATGCCACACAAAGTGGCGTAGTAATGACAGCCCATGCTTTAGGATGCCCAGTAGTAGTAACTCCTGTAGGTGCATTGCCAGAATACGTTGATGAAGGGAAAAATGGTATTGTCTCAGATGATATGAGCTCTGAAAAACTATTAGAAAGTATCAATAAAGGGTTAAAAGAATTTAATCATTTAAATCAATCACTTGACGATACTTTGTGGACAAATTATGCAGCGTCTAATTTAAAAGTAATGCATACGCTCTATAGTTGAGAATCATTTTAAGATATTAATTAAATTCAGATGAAGAAAAAAATACTTTTTTTAGCGCCAGGACTTGTAGTTGGTGGGGCAGAGAAGTTTTTGGTATCGTTAATGAATCGCTTGGATAAAGAACAATTTGATATTGTTTTGGCTGTTTTGAGCGATAATAATCCGTTACTTAATCAAGTAGAAAGTGGTATTCCTGTTAAGGTATATTCACGTAAATCAAAATTTGATGTTTCACCTATCTTTGAACTTAGAAGCTTATTAAAAGAAATAAAACCTGATATCGTATTTTGCTTAGGTTTATTCCCTTTTTTCTTCCTTCAATTAGCTAGCTTTTTGATAGGTTCAACTTTTAGAAAATTGATTTCTTACCATTCTACTGTATATCATACTAAGAAAGATGATAGATTGGCCAGAATGTATTTTAAAATGATTGATAAGTACACTCATGTTATTCCTGTTTCAGAAAATCAACGTGAGTACACGATAGATAGATTTGGGGTATCTGGTAACATTTTTACAACAATCCATAATGGCGTAGATGTTGATTTTTGGACTAATTGTCCTTCTCAAACAATAAGAGAAGAAACAAGATTGAAATATGACATACCTTTAGATGCAAAAGTTGTTGTACAAACTGCTGCTTTCAGACCCGAAAAAAACCATGTAGCGGCTTTAAAAGCATTACATGTCATTAATGCGAAAGAGAATGCAGAGAAACTTTACCTTTTGTTAGTGGGCGATGGGCAATGTAGAAAACTTATTGAGGATACCATAGAGGAGTTGAAACTCCAACCTTATGTTCGAATGGCTGGAATTCAAAGAGATGTTCGTCCTTTTTATTGGTGTGCCGACTTCTTTTCATTAACATCTTATAGTATCGAGACATTCTCAATAGCTGCCTTAGAAGCAATGTCAACAGGTTTACCTTGTGCATTAACAGATATTGGAGGTGCCAACGAAATGATTGTATCGGGTAAAAATGGGCTATTATGTTCGCCAGATTACCAAAGTATTGCAGAGGTTTGGGAGCAAATGATGAATACATCATACAATCCTATTGATATAAGAAGCTATATTCAATCAAGATTTAGCGAAAAAGGTATGGTAGATGACTATACACGGTTCTTTAAAAGCTAATAAAAATAACTTTATCTATTATCTCAAATTTATCATTTTATAAATTAGTAAATTCACTATGAGTGTTATCATTACAGCTCCAAGCTTAGATCCCAATTTAAATGTTAGTGGTGTTTCTTCTGTCGCTAAATTTATTATTGATAACAACAAGGACTATAAATACTTTCATTTAGAACTTGGTAAACGCGATAATGAAACAAGAGGCTTAGGATGGGGCTTACGTATTCTAAAAGCATTGATTACACTTTTTATACAACTGCTTACGGGTAAAGCAAACATCGTTCACTTTAATTATGCCCTAAGCAAACCTTCTATTATTCGTGATACTCCTTTTATTTTTGTTACTAGATTATTTAACGTTAAACTGATAATACATTTACACGGAGGTGAATTTTTAATGAAAGAAAATCCTCCGCAATGGATTAAACGTTATTTAGAATACGTCTTAAATGGAAACGAGAGTAAGATTGTACTGAGTGAATTAGAAAAACAGGTTGTTGAAGCAAAATTTAAAGCTAAAAATGTATTTGTTCTGCCCAATTGTGTAGATTTAGGGGAAGCTCAAAGTTTTCAAAGAGTAATTAATAACACCAGTCCTTTAAAGGTATTGTTTATGGGAAGAATAACCATAAGTAAAGGAATAGAACAAATTGTAGATGCCTTTAAACTACTCAAAAATGAAGGGATTGCTGTTGAATTTAGTTGTGCAGGAAAAGGACCTGAGGCTGATATATTTATTGGTGAAATGACTAAGATTTTAGGGGATAAATTTATTTATAATGGCGTAGTGAAAGGTGCAGGCAAGATAGACCTCCTAAAAAAATGCGATGTGTTTATCCTTCCTTCTTTGTTTGGCGAAGGCCTACCAATGGCGTTATTAGAAGCAATGTCTTTTGGACTTGTTCCTATTGTGACAGACGATGGTTCAATGAAATTTACAGTTGAGGATAAAAAATCAGGCTTTGTAGTAGCTAAAGAATCTCCAGAAGAAATTATGCAGGCTATAAAGAGTTTAGCAAATGACCGCATCCAGCTCGGAAATATGTCTCAAGAAGCACAAAAAAATATTTTTACTAATTATAACCCTGAAGTGTATATTCAAAAACTAGATCAGTTATATGAGGGGAAATGATAAATTTTTACCACACAGGCTTACTGTACTAGGAAATAGTGCTCATCAACCTTAATAAAACCTAAGTAAATCGGAAAAGAGTTATGGCTCAACAAAAACTTATTAGCATTAATATCACCTTAGGTAGCTATCAGCAGATTGTTGCTGATATCATCTCTTTGGCTAAAAAAAGATACTCTTCTTACGTATGCGTAGCCAATGTTCACATGTGTATTGAAGCATATAATTCTAAGGAGTTTGCAAATATCGTTAATTCAGCAGACATTGTTACTGCAGACGGTAAACCGCTCTGTGTTGGCTTAAAGTTGATTAATGGAATAGACCAAGAGAGAGTGGCAGGTATGGATTTAACACCATCTCTTTTGAAAGAAGCAGAATTGAATAATATTAAGGTATTTTTGTATGGTTCAACAGATGAAGTGCTTGAAAAAATACAAAAAGTAGCAAAAGAAAAATATCCTAATTTAGCAATTGTCGGTGCGATTTCACCACCATTCAGAGTATTGTCAGAGGCAGAAATAGCAAATGATATTAATACCATCAATGATAGTGGCGCAGGACTTGTTTTAGTGGCGTTGGGTTGCCCTAAGCAAGAAAAGTGGATGTATAGCATGAAAGGTAAAATAAAAGGGGTAATGGTAGGAGTAGGAGGAGCATTCCCTGTTTTTGCTGGAATACAGCCAAGAGCGCCTAAATGGATGCAAGATTATAGCCTTGAATGGTTACATCGGTTATCACAAGACCCGAAAAGACTTTTTAAAAGGTATTTTGTGACTAACTCCCTTTTTATATCACTCCTTATTAAGGAAAAAATACGTACTATATAATTTTAAACAACATATTGGTATTCAATAAATGGAAAAACACTCCAAAATATATATAGCAGGTCATCGAGGAATGGTGGGTTCTGCTATTCTAAGAAAATTACAAAATGAAGGTTATGAAAATTTTGTATTGAAAACGTCTAAAGAGCTAGACCTAAGAGACCAACAAAAAGTAGCTGAATTTTTTGAAGTAGAAAAACCTGACTATGTTTTTTTAGCGGCTGCTAAAGTAGGAGGTATTGTTGCCAATAATACTTATCGTGCAGATTTCTTGTATGAAAATTTAGCGATTCAAAATAACATCATCCATAGTGCCTTTGTTACCAAAGTGAAGAAACTAATGTTTTTAGGGTCTTCATGTATTTATCCTAAACTAGCACCTCAGCCGCTTAAAGAAGAATACCTACTTACTGGTCTTTTAGAGCAAACCAATGAGCCTTATGCCATTGCTAAAATTGCTGGTATTAAAATGTGCGAAGCTTATCGTGCTCAATACGGATGTGATTTTATTTCAGTAATGCCTACTAATTTGTATGGTCCGAATGATAACTACGATTTACAAAACTCTCACGTGTTGCCTGCCATGATTCGCAAGTTTTATGAAGCGAAGGAAAACGGCGTTGAGCAAGTAGTTTTATGGGGTTCTGGTTCTCCTATGAGAGAGTTTTTATATGCTGATGATTTAGCAGCAGCCTGCGTATATTTAATGGAAAATTATTCTGAGCCTGAGTTAATCAATGTAGGTACTGGAATAGATGTTACAATTAAAGAGTTGGCTAATACTGTAAAAGACATAGTAGGCTTTGAAGGTGAAATCGTTTGGGATAGTTCTAAACCAGATGGCACACCAAGAAAATTGATGGATGTTTCTAAATTGAACGATAAAGGCTGGAGACATACGATAGAATTGAAAGAAGGAATCGGTTTAGCATATCAGGATTTCTTGGATAACCATGCAAAACTAAGATTATAGATTGTATAAATTATGGTTGTTGATAAGATGCAACAACACTCAACATAGGTTTTAAAAATACTTTAAATTTTATTTATTACTAACACTGATACATTTATCAGTAGCATTAACACAACGATTATGAAAAAAGCCCTTATTACTGGTATAACTGGACAAGATGGAGCCTATTTGGCAGAACTACTATTATCAAAAGGATATGAAGTACACGGTATCAAACGTCGTAGTTCATTGATCAATACTGCACGTATCGATCATTTGTATGAAGATTTACACGAAGATGGTGTTAAATTCATCATGCACTATGGAGATTTGTCAGATTCAACTAACATTATCAGAATTATTCAAGAAGTACAGCCAGACGAAATATACAATTTAGGTGCAATGTCGCACGTAAAAGTTAGTTTTGATGAACCAGAATACACTGCTCAGGTAGATGGTATCGGTACATTAAGAATTCTTGAAGCTGTTCGTTTACTTGGATTAGTAGAAAAAACTAAAATCTATCAAGCTTCTACTTCAGAGCTTTATGGTTTAGTTCAAGAAGTACCTCAATCTGAGACTACTCCTTTCTATCCACGTTCTCCTTACGCTGTTGCTAAGATGTATGGTTTCTGGATTACAGTAAACTATCGTGAAGCTTATAATATGTTTGCGGTGAATGGTATCTTATTTAACCATGAATCTCCGTTAAGAGGGGAAACATTCGTTACTAGAAAAATTACTAGAGCGGTTTCTCAAATAGCATTAGGACAACAAGAGAAATTATATCTTGGAAACTTGGATGCTCAACGTGACTGGGGTCATGCGAAAGATTATGTAGAAGCAATGTGGTTAATCTTACAGCAAGATGTTCCTGAAGATTATGTAATTGCTACTGGTATCACAACAAGAGTTAGAGAGTTTGTTAGAATGGCATTTGCTGAATTAGGTATCGAAGTAGAGTTCTCTGGAGAAGGTGTAGACGAAATCGGTACAATTGTTTCTTGTTCAAACCCATTGTATCAAGTTGAAATAGGAAAAGTAGTTGTAAATGTTGATGCTCGTTATTTCAGACCAACTGAAGTTGAATTACTAATTGGTGACCCAACTAAATCAAAAACTAAATTAGGATGGGTGCCTAAATATGATTTACCAGCTTTAGTAAAAGATATGATGCAGTCAGACATTAAGCTATTTACAAAATAATTAGGCAGAATTTAAGACTTCTTTGTCTATATGAAGTCTTAAATTTTACTGAATTAATAGTGGAATCGTTAAAGTAATTGATAATACGATAAATACAAGATTGTTATCAGTGCAAATTCCACATAAAAATTTCTGCTGAAAAAATAATGCTCTAAGCATAGAGCAAAATTAATTAGCGTATAGAAAAACAATTGCGCTTAAGTAAGGAAGAAATGAGCAATTATTGAGTAAAGTAGCTTCTGATCTACTTACTTAGTAATGAATAAAAGTAAATACTTTGAATAATTAGATTCCTTATTAGAGGAATAAATGTAGGGTGAGCTTATATTTTAACAAATATAACTAACGTACTTAGGCAAAAGTTATTTTTTCTTTATAGAGAATAAATAGAAAAAAAGCCACCAATCATAAAAGAATGATTGATGGCTTTTTTTCTAAGAACTTTTATCAATCTTTAAAAATTAATAAAATAAGTCAGTGCTGCCAAAAGGATAATTAATGTAATTCTTCCCCATATTTGAAGTGTGTATTTAGATTCATTACTCATAATGTAAGGAGGTTAAGATGTGTACAAGAATAAATGAAATGTTAATCATACCCAAAATTACAATTTTTGAGTTAAATTTATCCTAAAAGATTCATCTATTTATTAAACGGTATATAGAAGGAGATTGGTTTATAAATATTCTAATATTTAATTGTTTTTAAAGCGGTATTTTAACGCTAATTTTATTCTTACAAGCTAACGTTCATAATTCACTAACATCCCCCAAAAATATAAACTATTATGCCTCAAAGTATAAGTAAAGTAAACTATTTCAGGTTGTTGTCTGATATTATCTCTATTGTATGTGTTTTTGTGTTTTCTTCATTTATCACAAAACCTGAATTAGAAAAAAGTGATAGTATTCTATTATTATTACTTGTAATAGGTTGGTATTTTTCTACTAAAATTTCAAATACCTATGATGATTTTAGGACTGAAAGATATATAGGTGAACTGTTGTTGATTTTTCAGAATGTATTAGTACAGTCTGTCATAGCAGGGCAAGTTTTGTTTATACTGAATCGTCATGAATATACTAGAAGATTTATCTTTGCCTATATTGTGATTTTGTTAATTGTGTTGATTGTTAAGAATTACATTATTAAAAAAATCCTATTTTATTATAGGCAAAAAGGAGGTAATATCAGAAATGTTGTATTTGTTGGCTATAATGAAATTACTGCCAATTTAATTACGCAAATTCAAGAGAACCCTCATTATGGTTTTAGAGTAATTGGTATTATTGCCAAAGAAGAAGAGGTAAATGATATTGGTGGAAATACTTATTTAGGAGACCTAAGGAAATTCTTATCAATGAATGAAGATTATAAAATTGATGAAATCATTATTACTACTGATGAAATTAGCAATAGTTTAATGCAAGAAGTTTTTATGGTATCAGAAAGAAGGGCCATCAGGACTAAAATTGTACCAAGCTATATTACGTATTATCCAAGTAGATTACAATTCAAATTTTTTGGAAATTATCCACTGATTACGTTTAGGAGTGAGCCACTACAAGAATATCATTGGAGATTAGTAAAAAGAGTGTTTGATATTGTATTCTCGTTGCTAGTATTCCTTTTTATTTTTTCTTGGCTGTTCCCGATTATTGCCATTCTAATTAAACTTGACTCTAAGGGGCCAGTATTTTTTAGACAGTATAGATGGGGAAAGAATAATAAAAAATTTAAGTGCTTCAAGTTTAGGTCAATGAGACCAGAGAGTAAAGATGTAACTGAGAATGGTGCATTTAACCAAGCGAAGATGAACGACCCAAGAATTACAAAATTAGGACAATTTTTAAGGTCATCTAGTTTGGATGAATTACCTCAATTCATCAACGTGTTATTAGGTGATATGTCTATTGTAGGCCCTAGGCCACATGCCCATGAACATAATATACGTACGAAGGATGAAGTAGATAGTTATTTAGTTAGACACTGGATTAAACCCGGTATAACAGGTTGGGCACAAGTAAATGGTTTCAGAGGAGAGACAAAGACTATTGAGCAAATGGAACAAAGAGTAAAATATGATATTTGGTATATTGAAAATTGGACATTAGGATTAGACTTTAAAATTATCTTCATGACAGTCTATAATGTGATTAAAGGCGAAGATATGGCTTATTAATATCACTCCCTATAACGTATTATTTATGAACATGAGTCATCCCGAATTTTAAAATCATAAAAAAGCGGTCGAAATTAGTTTTTCGACCGCTTTTTTATGATTGATGGGCAACGAATTCCTACTGTTTGAGCGGAGCGAGTTTAGGAATTCTTGATTTTTTTACGGTCCGCCGTTGCGGTTACTTTTTGTATCAAGACAAAAAGTAAGGACGAGAATAAATCCTAAAACTTCTAAAACTTGCTATTTCACTAGAAAATTCGGGATGACTCATGTTTTATTTTTATAAAATATTATTGTAATATTTTAATTTATTGTATTGTTTATTTTGTGAATAGGTAGTTCTAACGTAAATTTAGTATCTAAGAAATACATTTGCTTAATTAGTTAATATTCAATGGGTTAAAAAATAGGGTTGAACTTGGAAATAAAAGTCAATGCTATTTATTAATAAGTAGTTCAAACAGAGCTACTATAAATATACCGTTTAATAGATTTTTTTGTGACTATCCAACATTGATTGTAAATTTGTAACAAGATAATTCGGTTAATAGCACATTAAACATAAATTTATGATGAAAGACTACTTTGGAAGAGAAAATTATTATTTACGATTGCTTACTGATATTTTAGTATTAATGCTTTCATTTTACTTGACTTCAATTGTCAGTAATCGTAATAATTCTATTCACGATAGAGAGGTTTTCGTGCTTTTAGTATTGGTTTGGTATTTTTCTAGTAAAATAATCCATGTTTATGATGACTTTCGAACCCTCAAATTTATTGACGAGTTCTTATTGTTAGTGCCTGTCATTGCGATTCAAGCATTGGTATTGATTCTATTTTTATTCTTCCTTAACGATAGAGATAATGCCCGTAGATTTGTACTAGAGTATTGTGCAATGCTTTTTGTTTTTCTCTCTATTAAGAAATACCTCTTAAAAAAATCCTTTGAGTTCCTGAGAAGAAAAGGAAGAAATACACGTAATCTTTTGATTGTAGGTAGTTCAGAGATGGGAGTTTCTTTTTTTGATTTTGTCAAGAATAACACTCAATTTGGTTATAATCCTATCGGTTTTATTGATGAAACTAAATCTGTATATTTAAACGGGTTATACAAAGGAAATTTTGATGAAGTAGATAAAATTATCGTAGATAATCAGATAGATGAAATTGTAGTGGCCATGCCACAGTTTAATAAGCAACAATTAGATAAAATCATTTCAGCAGGTGAAAGAAATGCTGTAAGAACTAGAATCATTCCTGATTATTTTAAATTTAGTTCTAATAAATTTAAGATGGGGATGTTTGGGAACTTTCCCATGATTACAGTAAGGGATGAACCTTTGAATCAATTACATTGGAGGATGATTAAAAGAATAATCGATCTCTTTTTCAGTTTAATTCTATGTATATTAATCTTTTCATGGCTTTTTCCAATAATTGCATTGCTTATACGCCTAGAATCAAAAGGCAGTATTTTCTTCGTTCAGGAAAGATGGGGTAAAAATAAAGAAATCATACGTTGCTTGAAATTCAGAACAATGTTTATTGAAAGTAAGGTAGTGGTAGATGGTAAGTTTCAGCAAACTACTGAAAATGACCCTAGAATTACGAAAATTGGGAGGATATTACGTAAAACCAATTTAGATGAACTGCCACAGTTTTTAAATGTAATCGGAGGGTCGATGTCAGTCGTAGGGCCACGCCCGCATGCTTTACAACATAATATAGAAAGCCAAGCCCTGATTAATAATTATGCCCTCCGTAACTGGGTAAAACCTGGCGTAACTGGTTGGGCTCAAGTGAATGGCTTGAGAGGTGAAACAAAAGATTTTAGTTTGATGAGAAAAAGAGTTGTGTTTGATATTTGGTATATCGAAAACTGGACTCCTTGGCTTGATTTTAAAATCGTGATTATGACAGTTTACAATATGTTCAGAGGCGAAGAAATGGCTTATTAATTAAAATCAGTCGTACAAAAAATCAATCAAACATGAGCCATCCCGAATTTCAAAATCATAAAAAAGCGGTCGAAAAACAAATTTCGACCGCTTTTTTATGATTGATGAACACCGAATTCCTACTGTTTGAGCGGAGCGAGTTTAGGAATTCTTGATTTTCTTTTGTTACTTTTCTTTCATCAAGGAAAGAAAAGTAAGTACTAGACGATAATTAAGTAGAAAACCTCACAAATTGACTCCAAAACGCACAATTTTAGGAAAAATTCGGGATGACTCATGTTTGATTATGAAATTCTGAATGCCTTATGGTTCAAACAAGCATTAAACTTTCTCATTAAGGTGCCTTAATTTAGAGAGTTTGTTAAGAATACTTTTAGATTGTAATAATTTATTCAGAATTCTTACATCGTCAGGTCTGTGTAAATCAGTACCCATAAACTCATAGAGATTCATGTCCAACAATTTATTGGCTATTTCATTGGCCTTTGGCCCATATTGATTGACCAAGGACATCAGGTTCAATTGTAAATGGCATCCCAATGCTTTCAATTCTTCAAACTTAGCAAGGTTTTCACTTAAATATAAGTATCGTTCTGGATGAGCAATAATTGGCCGATAGCCTTTTGTTCTTAAGTTGAAAATAATGGTTTCTAAATTAATGGGGGCAGCTACAAAAGAGAACTCCACTAATATATATTTATCTCCAAAAGTCAATAAATTATCAGTTTCTAATAGGCCTGTAAATTGTTCATCAATTTTGTATTCTGCGCCAACTTCTATCTCAATATCTATTCCCGCTTCCACCAAGGCTGCTTTTAAGATAGTCAAACCTTCATTGATGATTTCAGGTGTATTAGGATATACCTCTGCCATGATATGTGGCGTAGTGATAATTTTAGAAAAGCCTAATTCCTTTAATTTTTGAATACAAGCAACAGAGTGTTCAATACTAGCACAGCCATCATCAATACCCGGTATGAGATGTGAATGAATATCTGTACCAATAAATGAAAAATCTACTATTTTAGGAGTGTCTGATGATTTTTTAAAAAATGAAAACATATCTTTTAATTTAAGCTGTAAGCTTTACATTATAGATGATTACGCTATAAGCTTTTTTATTTTAAATTTTGAGCGAAGAGTCTTATTCTGTATGGGTTTAATTGTTTTAAAACTTCAAATAATACTGTTGAAGTTTTAAATAAAAGCTTCATTTCTGTGTTACGATGAGCTCATTACACATTTCTTTTAGCTAGACGCTAAACATTTATGCTAAAATACCATAAATCTTTGATAATAACGTGAATGCTATATGTTTGTAAATGTTTTTTCTTTGTATTATCAAAATTATTATTTAAAAAATAGAGTAGTTTATGATTTTTTCTACTTGTTATTGCGATTATACATGTATCAATCTTAAACTATTAACATATTTTTTATGAAAAACAGATATTTAGTACCTTTTATTTTATTGACTACTTTGTTTTTCCTTTGGGGATTTGCACATAACTTAAATCCAATATTAATTCCGCACCTTAAGAAAGCTTGTCAGCTTACAGATTTTCAATCTTCGTTAATTGATGGTTCGTTCTTTATTGCATATTTTATTATGGCCATCCCTGCGGGTATGGTAATGAAGAAGTTTGGGTATAAAACAGGTATTATTGCTGGTTTACTTTTATTTGCGATAGGAGCATTTTTATTTATTCCCGCCGCTAATACGCGTGTTTTTGCTTTTTTCTTAACGGCTCTGTTTGTGATAGCAAGTGGCTTAACTTTTTTAGAAACTGCTGCGAATCCGTACATGACTGTACTTGGTGAACCTGAAGGTGCATCACAAAGATTAAACCTTGCACAATCATTTAATGGTTTGGCTGCCACAATTGCTCCTTTGTTAGGAGGATTATTTATTTTATCCGGAAATACATTAACTAGTGCTGAAACTGCCTCAATGTCAGCAGCACAAATGAGTACTTTTTTAGATGGAGAAGCTGCCACTGTAAAAATGCCTTATTTAATTATAGGTATAGTGGTATTGGTAGTGGCAATTTTATTATATAAAAGTGAGCTTCCTGAAATTACTGAAGCGGGACATGATATTGAATTGCCAACAGGAAGCCAATCTATTATGCGTCATAAACACCTAGTTTGGGGAATAATAGCACAGTTTTTCTATGTAGGTGCACAGGTATGCGTGTCTAGTTTTTTTATTCGCTATTTAGGAAAAACCGCTAATATTGATGAAAAAACGGCGGCTAATTTTCTATCTGCTGCCTTGTTTTGTTTTATGATTGGTCGTTTTATAGGTACTTTTCTGATGCGTTATATCAGCCCTAATGTTCTTTTGGCAGTGTATGCTTTAATCAATGTTGTGCTTTTGATAATCGTAGTTATTTATGGAGGAATGTTATCTGTATATGCTTTGATTGGAGTTGAGTTCTTTATGTCGATTATGTTCCCTACTATTTTCTCACTAAGTATTAAATCGTTAGGCAAGGAAACTAAAATAGGGTCATCATTAGTCATTATGTCTATCGTCGGAGGGGCTATTTTTCCGTTAATTATGGGTAGACTTTCTGACATGATGAGTATCCAAGTGGCATATTCTGTACCATTGGTGTGCTTTTTCGTCGTGTTTTATTTCGGTTGGAAAGGGTCAGAAGTTAAGAGCCAAAGTTAATTAGGTTAGGAAAAAGCGTGAGTTGGCATTAATCTGTTTACAGGTTAAGGAGATATTGTATGCATTTTAGGTAATAAGATTTATAATCAAGCATAATTAAAAATATAGAAATTAGTGAAAACAATTATTCTAAATCAACCTGGTGAGTTTCAGTTAATCTCAAGGGAAATAGATGATAAGTTGGCGGATAATGAGGCGCTTATCAAAATTCATAAAATTGGTATTTGCGGTACAGATTATCATGCTTTCAGAGGAAAACAACCTTTTTTTTCATATCCCCGAGTACTTGGTCATGAGTTGGGTGCTGAAGTGGTTGCATTAGGAAAAAATGTTGATACTGAACAATTGGTGATTGGCGATAAGGTTTCTGTTGAGCCTTATTTAAATTGCGGTACTTGTCAGGCATGTTTAAATGAAAAGCCTAATTGTTGTGAAAACCTAAAAGTAATGGGCGTACATACGGATGGAGGAATGTGTGAGTTTCTAAAGATTCCTGCCCATAAACTACACCGTTCAAAAGTGTTAGGATATGAACAATTAGCACTCGTAGAAACTTTGGGTATTGGAGCTCATGCTGTGCAGAGAGCCAGTGTCACTAGCAATGATATTGTGTTAGTAATTGGTGCAGGGCCGATTGGTTTATCAGTAATCCAGTTTGCTAAACTACATCAAGCTAAGATTGTAGTGATGGATTTTAACCAACAAAGACTTGATTTTGCTAAGCAATTGTTTAATACAGATGTGTCGGTACTGGCAAAAGAAGGATTTACTTCGGATGATTTAAAAACGGCATTAAATGGAGCTTTGCCAACGGTGATTTTTGATGCAACGGGTAATCCACAGTCTATGATGAAGGCTTTTTCTTATTTAGCTTTTGGTGGGAAATTGATTTTTGTGGGGTTATTTCAAGGAGATGTTACATTTTTTGATCCAGACTTCCATCGTAGAGAAATGACACTTTTTGCTAGTAGAAATTCTCTTCCTGCTGATTTTAAAATGATTATTAAAAATATGGAAGAAGGAAATATTCAAACCCAAGCTTGGCTTACGCATGAAGCTCCTTTTGAAGAATTACCAAATGTCTTTGAATCTTGGCTAGACCCAAGTTCTAAAGTGATTAAAGCAATGTTAAGCGTGTAAGCTTTCGGATTAATATAGACTTACTAAATTACAAAAAAACTAATTCAAGGGAATATAATAATAGCTGAAAAACAGAGACCTAAATTTCTAAAATTTAATCCGAAATCCGATACCTGATGACCGATACCCGACGTCCGATAGCTGATACCCAACAGCTATACCTTCACAACCGATGAATCTCTAATAATCAATTCTGTGTATAGTTTGAAGGTTTGGTAAGTTTGAGGAATGCTTGAGGGTTTTCGCTCAATTAAATCTAGCAATAACTCAGCCGAACGCTGACCCATTTCTAAGGATGGTTGCACTACTGTCGTCAAGGCTGGCTCTAACATAGAGGCAGCCTTGAGGTTAGTAAAACCAACCATGGCTATTTGTTCGGGAATGGTAATGTTTTTCTTTTTCAAAGTAGCCAAACAACCCAAAGCTAGTCTATCACTTACTGTTAGGATGCCATCTGGAGGATGTTTTTCAGATAGAAGCTCATCAATGAATGTTTCTATATTTTCTAAAGAATAATTAGAATATTTAATCATGGCTTCATCCACAGGAATTTCATATTTGTTCAATGCTGCGATATAACCTCTTACTCTTTCTTTAGTAATCGATAAATAAGGCGAGCCAGAAATATGGGCTATCCGCCTTCTTCCTCCACGAATCAGGTGCTCTGTAGCAGTGAAAGCACCTTCAAAATTATCAGAGATTACTTTGTGCGTGTTTATTTCATCAGACACCCTGTCGAATAATACAATGGGCATTCCTTTTTCATTAAGTTCTTTTAACTGTGAAACATCATTGGTTTCGCCAGCTAATGAAATGAGCAATCCATCCACCCTGCGTGAAGCAATGTGTTTGAGGTTGATGTTTTCTCTTTCAAAAGACTCATGGCTTTGAAAAATAACGACATGATACCCTCTGTTATATGAAATGGCTTCAATCCCATTGATTACTTGTGAGAAAAAAGGATTATCTATTTCAGGAACAATTACTCCAATCGACCTGCTTTTGTTTTCTTTCAAACTCAATGCAATTGGGTTTGGTCTATAATTATACTTCTCAGCATATTCAATGACCATTTTTTTGGTATCAGGATTAATTTCATAGCTTCCTCTTAAAGCCCTAGAGACGGTAGAAGTAGATAAATTTAAAGCCTTAGCAATATCTTTGATAGTAATCAGTTCCAATGTTTTGTTCTTTGATTTGTACAATTACAAAAGTATAATTTTTTTATGGCTAAAAAATAGGGCAGACTACTAAATTCTATTAAAAATCTCAAATTGTATTAAATAAGTATAAAAAATATTATTAATGAGAACGTTCCCGATAACGTTTGCATAAAAATATTCAAATATTTACTTGAACGCTGTACTTTTAAAGCATACGTTTGTTCTGGGTTTGGTGGATAGTTTTTCTGACCAAATAGTTTAAATCTTGGAATAATTAAAAAAATAAAACTTATGAGTTTATCATCATTATTTAGTTTAGAAGGTAAAGTGGCTTTAGTTACTGGTTGTGACAGAGGTATTGGAATGGGAATGGCATTGGCATTGGCCGAAGCAGGAGCAGACATCATTTGTGCAGCCCTTACCCTTGAACCAGAAAATAGTGAAATTGAAAAAGGAGTGAGAGCTTTTGGAAGAAATTTCGCTGGTTACAATGTAGATTTAAGTGATAGAGCTACCCTTTATGCTTTTATTAATGAAGTGAAGGCTAAACATCCACAAGTTGATATTTTGATTAATAATGCGGGAATGATTTTGAGAAATCCAGCGGCAGAACACTCTGACGAATATTGGGATAAAGTTTTATCAATCAATTTGGATGCTCAATTTATCTTAGCACGCGAGTTCGGTAGAGATATGGTAGCGAGAGGTTCTGGTAAAATTATATTTACAGCTTCTTTATTAAGTTTCCAAGGTGGTATCAATGTACCAAGTTATGCGGCTTCAAAAGGAGCAATCGCTAGCGTTGTGAAAGCTTTGGCTAACGAGTGGGCTTCAAAAGGTGTAAATGTAAACGCTATTGCTCCTGGTTATATCGCTACAGACAATACTGCTGCGTTAAGAGCAGATCCAGAAAGAAGTAAATCTATCTTAGACCGTATTCCAGCAGGACGTTGGGGAGAACCAACAGACTTCATGGGTCCAGTAGTTTTCTTAGCTTCTGAAGCTGGTGCTTATGTAAACGGAACTATCGTGGTAGTAGATGGTGGCTGGATGGGAAGATAAGCATCCTTTTACAATTATATTATTCAATTAATAAGATTTAATAACATGGAAAGTAGATACGAAAGTAGCCCCAAAGAAGTGGCTAGTATGAATACGGAAAGTTTGAGAGCTAATTTTTTAATCGAAAAATTGTTCGAGGCTAACCAAGTAAATCTAACTTATACACATTATGATAGAGTAATTACAGGTGGAGCGATGCCTGTAAATGCTGTAGTTGCTTTACCAAACTATGATGCACTGAAAAGTGATTATTTTTTAGAAAGAAGAGAACTAGGCATTATCAATGTTGGGGGCGATGGTAAAATTACTGCTGATGGTGAAGTATTCTTGATTAATAAATTAGATTGTTTGTATTTAGGAAAAGGTGTTAAAACGGCGTTTTTTGAAAGTATCGATGCGGCTAACCCAGCACAATACTTTTTGATTTCATCACCTGCACACCAGTCGTATCCTACTCGTTTGATGAAAAAAGAAGAAGCTTCACCAGTAAATTTGGGAAGCAACCAAACTTCTAATGAAAGAACGATTTATAAGTACATTCACTTGGATGGTATTCGTAGCTGTCAATTGGTAATGGGACTAACGGTGTTAGCAAATGGTAGTGTTTGGAATACAATGCCTGCCCATACGCATGACCGTAGAATGGAAGTATATTGTTATTTCGATATTCCTCAAAACCAAGCGGTTTTACATTTGATGGGTCAACCACAGGAAACTCGCCACTTATTTGTATCGAATCACCAAGCGATTATTTCACCACCTTGGTCAGTTCACTCAGGTTGTGGTACAGCGAATTATTCTTTTATATGGGCAATGGCTGGTGAAAACCAACTATTTACTGATATGGATTTTGTAGAGATTCCATCTTTACGATAATATTTTCTTTATCTCTATCATATAATTTAAGTAGTGATTAGTAAATAGCGATTGGTGATTAGCTGTTCAAGTTTCTAATTATCACTTGTTTACGATAAATGAAAGCCTTGCTTAAATTATATGACAGAGAGAAAATAACATGGCGTTATTAAGCCTTGGGTAGGCTAAGTAAAATAAACGAAATTAGCGTGTGGATTAAAGTGTTATGCATCAGGGTTTTAAATTGCATTGGCGACAACTTAAAACTCATCACTCACAATTCACAACTCAATTACTTATCAATCTCTATTTACAATGAAAAAAATACTTTGTCTCATATTATGTGTTGTTCTTACGGCTTTTAAAAGTACAGATGAGAAAATGACGGTTTTCCTCATTGGTGACTCTACCTGTGCTGATAAACCACCAGTGGATAGTCCTGAAACGGGTTGGGGAATGATATTACATAATTATTTAACTGAGACAGTCCAAGTACAGAATCATGCTGTAAATGGTAGAAGTACCAAAAGCTTTATTAACGAAAAACGTTGGGAGGCTGTAACAAAACAATTAAAAAAAGGAGATTGGGTATTAATTCAGTTTGGGCATAATGACCAAAAGATTGCTGATAGTACTCGTTATGCGGCGCCACAAACCACCTACAGAAATAACCTTATTAAATTTGTCAACGAAACTAGAGCAAAAGGTGCTAATCCTATTTTGATTACACCCGTGATGCGTAGAAAGTTTGATACTAACGGACAGTTTGTAGACCAGCATGGAGAGTATCCTGCGGTTGTAAAAGCTGTAGCAAAAGAATTAGGTGTGGCATTGATTGACCTTCATGCCAAAAGTAAAGCAGTAATTGAGCAACATGGAATAGAAGGTTCGAAGAAATTATTCATGCACTATACAGAGGGATTTTATGCTAAACATCCCAAAGGAATAGCAGACGATACCCATTTTTCAAAATACGGTGCATCGGTAATGGCGAGTTTAGTAGCGGAAGGAATTCTTGAATCAGGGGCTGAATTAAAGAGTTTTTTAAAGAAGTCAGAGTTTCAAGAGAAGTATGAATTTGAATTACCAAAGTACTATACGCCAGTATTTAAAAAGGATACGTTTAATATTATCCGTTATGGTGCAAAGTCTGATGGAATTACCGTAAATACTGTAGCAATAAACCAAGCGATTCAGACTTGCTCAGAGTCGGGAGGGGGTACTGTTTTGATTCCAAGTGGCCTGTGGTTAACAGGGCCTATTACCATGAAATCGAACGTAAATCTGAATGTTGCTAAAGGCGCAGTATTACAATTTAGTAGAAATATAAATGACTACCCAATTATTGCAACAACGTGGGAAGGTGAAGAAGCTTACCGTTGTCAAGCACCAATTTCAGGGGTTGATTTAATAGATATAGCCTTAACGGGTGATGGTGTAATAGATGGCGGAGGAGATGCATGGAGAGCCATTAAAAAAAGTAAGCAAACAGAGGCACAATGGAATAAATTGGTGAAATCTGGTGGTGTTTTAGATGACGCTAAAAATACATGGTATCCCAATGAACAGTCAAAACAAGGTGCTTTGTTAGAAGGAGGAAGTAAATTATCTAATGGAAAAACAGCCAAGGATTATGAGGTAATTAAAGGCTTTTTAAGACCTAATATGGTGAGTTTAACACGTTGTAAGTTTATCTTATTAGAAGGGCTACATTTTCAGAATTCGCCCGCATGGACGCTCCATCCATTACTTAGCGACCATATTACGATGAGAAATGTAGACGTTAAAAACTACTGGTATGCTCAAAATAGCGATGGTGTAGATTTAGAATCTTGTAGAAATGGTATCATGGAAAATTGTATTTTTGATACGGGTGATGACGGTATTACAATTAAATCGGGCAGAGATGAACAAGGTAGAAAAAGAGGCATACCGACCGAAAACTTTATCATCAAAGATTGTAAAGTATATCATGCGCATGGAGGATTTGTAATTGGTTCAGAGATGTCTGGAGGGGTGAAAAATATGTATGTATCTAATTGTACATTTCTGGGTACAGACGTAGGCTTACGTTTTAAAACAGCCAGAGGTAGAGGTGGAGTTGTTGAGAAAATATATGTCAACAACGTACAAATGACAGATATAGCGGGTGAAGCAGTATTATTTGATATGTATTATGCAGGCAAAGACCCTGTTTCGCTTAATGGAGATTCTGATGAATTGCCACAGATGGAAGCCAAGCCTTTGACAGAAGCTACGCCACAATTCAAAGATTTTTACGTAAGAAACATTAATTGCTTGGGTGCCGAAACAGCGATAAAAGTAAGAGGTTTACCAGAGATGAGCGTTAAAAATATTTTAATTGAAAACGCAGTATTTCAAGCAAATACAGGTTTACTTTGTATTGAAGCAGAAAATATTTTGTTAAAAAATATTACTTTGATAACAAAAGATAAAACGACCATGCAGGTACAGAACAGTAAAAACGTAACTCTTGACGATATTCGCTATGAAAATGCTGAGGTGCTATTAAAAATTACTGGAGAGCGAACGCAAGGGGTTAAGTTATTAAATACTGATGTTTCAAAAGCTAAGAAAGAAGTAGAGTTTGGGAAAAAAGTATCTAAAAATATTTACAGTAATAAAAAATAATATGCTATCAGTAAAAGAATTAACCTTGGTGTCTGATGAACAGGTAGCTTGGGAAGAACTCGGCGGAGGAATCAAAAGAAAAGTAATGTCATACAATGATGACATTATGTTGGTGAAAGTAGCTTTTGAAAAAGGAGGCGTAGGAGCGATTCACTCACATCCCCATTTACAGATTAGCTATGTTTCAGCAGGTGCTTTTGAAATAACCATCGGCGAGGACAAAAAGGTATTAAAAACAGGTGATGTTTACTTTGTACCATCAGATATACTGCACGGAGCAGTCTGTTTAGAAGCAGGTGAATTAATAGATGTCTTTTCACCCATGCGCGCAGACTTTGTATAGATAGTTAGTGATTTAGTGAATGGTGATTTAGCGAATTAGTGAATTAGTGATTGTTTTTTTAATACTATAAATCCCTTTATTCTTAAACTCTTTAGTCTAATATCTTTTAGTCCTAAATTTATAAATCTTTAAGTCTAAAAAAACAAAGTCTAGTGTCTAATGTCTTTTAGTCCTAGAGTCATAAATCTTTAAGACTAAAAAACAAAGTCTAACGTCTAACGTCTTTAAGTCTAAAATCCTTTAGTCCTAAAGTCCTAAATCCTAAAGTCTCAAAAAAGAATCAAGCATTATTAATATACATAAAATGGTTGGGTTGTAAAGTTTGCTACCCAACTACTTTTCTCTATTAAAGATTTCTAACATAATGAATACTTCTCAAAATCAAATAAACCTCAGTAAAGGCAATGTAGCGCTTCCTGAATCTTTGTTTAATTTACCTGAAAAGGTATTACAGTTTGGAACAGGCGTACTATTAAGAGGCTTGCCAGATTACTTTATTAATAAAGCTAATCAGCAAGGAATATTTAATGGTAGAATTGTAGTGGTAAAGTCAACCGACGGAGGTGATGCCGAAGCTTTTGACCGCCAAGATAATCTTTATACTATTTGTGAAAGAGGGATTCAACAAGGAAATGTTTTTGAAAAGAATACAATTTCGTCAGCCATTAGCCGTGTATTATCAGCTAAGACTGAATGGGATGCTATTTTGGAATGTGCTAAAAATCCAGCGTTACAGATAATTACTTCTAACACCACTGAAGTAGGTATTCAATTGGTGCAGGACGACATAAAGCAGTCTCCGCCAATCTCATTTCCGGGTAAAGTATTAGCCTTTCTTTATGCTAGGTTCAAAGCTTTTGAAGGAAGTAAAGAACACGGAATGGTAATTGTTCCGACGGAATTAATACCTGATAACGGTAAAAAACTAGAAGGCATTATTTTCGAGTTAGCGCATCGTAATGCTTTAGAGTCTGAATTTATTGATTGGCTAGAATCATCGGTAACCTTCTGTAATTCATTAGTAGATAGAATTGTGCCAGGGAAACCAAGCGCGGCTGTTAAGGCAAATATCGAAGCAGAATTGGGCTATAAAGACGACTTATTAATCGTATCAGAAGTATATCGTTTGTGGGCTATTGAAGGAAATCAAAAAGTTAAAAATATCCTGTCGTTTCATCAAGCAGACGAAGGCGTAATTATTGAGCCCAACATTGACTTGTACCGTGAATTAAAATTACGTTTGCTCAACGGTACCCATACACTTAGTTGTGGTTTAGCATTTTTAGCAGGCTTCAAAACAGTAAAAGAAGCCATGCAAGATGAAGTAATGTCAGCTTTTGTCAATAATTTGATGTTGGCAGAAATAGGGCTAGGCATTCCTTATAAGGTAGATGAGAAAGTAGCTCAACGTTTTGGCATGCAAGTGATAGATCGTTTCCGTAATCCTAATCTAGACCATCAGTGGTTGAGTATTACGGTACAATATACGTCTAAAATGAAAATGCGAAATATTCCAACGTTGTTGAATTATTACAAAATTTATCAATGTGTTCCTGAATATATTGCTTTTGGTTTTGCGGCATATTTATTGTTTATGAAGGCCGTCAAAGAAGAGAATGGGAAATATTATGGTATTCATGAAGACGAATATTACCAGATTCAAGATGATAAGGCTGATTATTTCTTTGCAAAATGGGCTAAATTATCAAGCGATGAATTGGTAATATCAGTATTGAATGATAAAAACCTTTGGGAAACAGATTTAACAAATATTGCAGGCTTTGCAGAAAGTGTTACAGCATTTTTGAATCAAATGATTGAAAAAACAATGAATACTTCTTTAAAAACATACCTTAATAAAGGTGAATTGGTTGAGTATAGTAAGGCTTAGTCTTACTTTTAAGTTCAAAATACTCTGTGTGAACTCAAAGAATTAATACTTTAACCAATCATCAAATATTCATCGTGAAAAGAAACGTTTTAAAAATTCATCCTAACGACAATGTGATTGTCGCTTTAACAGATTTATCGAAAGGTCAAACTGTGGAGTTGGATGGCCAGACTTATACCCTGACTGAAGATATTGCAGCTAAACACAAATTTGCTACTGAGGATTTTGAAGTAGGAGCCGAAATTAGAATGTATAACGTATTAGTAGGAAAGGCTCAATCTCCAATTCTGAAAGGAGGTAGTATCAATATTTTCAATGTGAAGCATGCGGTAGATTCATTTGAATTGCGCGAAAACCATGCAGAATGGCAAGCACCGTCGTTAGCGGCTTTTGAAGGTAAAACATTCAATGGATATCACCGCCCAGATGGTAGCGTAGGTACGGCTAATTATTGGTTAGTAATTCCATTGGTATTTTGTGAGAATCGTAATATCGAAGTACTTCGTGAAGCTTTAGTGGACGATTTAGGGTATGCTCGTACGCATGATTACCAAAATCAAACGCATGATTTGATAGCGTTGTACAAAGCGGGTAAAACTGTTGAAGAAATTTTACAAGCTGATTTACAAGCGCAAGGTGAGAAAGATTCAAAACAAAAGCTTTTCCCAAATGTAGATGGCGTAAAGTTCTTGTTGCATGATGGTGGTTGCGGAGGTACTCGTCAAGATGCCCAAGCACTTTGTGGATTATTAGCAGGTTATATTACACACCCTAACTGCGCAGGAGCAACCGTATTGAGTTTAGGATGTCAGAATGCACAAGCTAGTATCTTACAAGAAGAAATCGCTAAACGTGATGCTGACTTCAAAAAACCACTCTATATTCTAGAACAACAAAATATTGGTACTGAATCTGACTTGATGGCGTTGGCATTGAAACAAACCTTTGTAGGGTTAATTCAAGCAAACCAAAATACACGTCAGCCAGCACCATTAAGCAAATTGTGTATTGGGTTAGAATGCGGAGGCTCTGATGGTTTCTCTGGTATTTCTGCCAACCCTGCTATTGGCTATACGTCTGATTTATTAATAGGCTTGGGAGGTTCGGTTATTTTAGCTGAATTCCCAGAATTATGTGGTGTTGAGCAAGAGTTAACAGACCGTTGTTTGAACCCAGAAGATGCTAAATTGTTCAGCTATTTGGTAAATACTTATAATGACCGTGCGAAGGCTGTAGGGTCTGGCTTTGATATGAACCCATCACCAGGGAACATCAAAGATGGATTAATTACAGATGCTATCAAGTCTGCTGGAGCAGCTAAAAAAGGAGGTACTTCACCAGTGACTGCGGTATTAGATTATCCAGAACCAGTAAAAAAAGCAGGTTTAAATCTTTTATGTACACCGGGCAATGATGTTGAGTCGACAACTGCTGAGGTAGCATCGGGCGCTAATCTTGTTTTATTCACTACGGGCTTAGGAACACCAACAGGAAACCCTATTGCTCCTGTGGTTAAAATTGCAACAAATACGAAATTGTACGAAAAGATGTCTGATATTATCGACATCAACACTGGAACAATTATCGAAGGTGACGAAACGATAGAAGAAGCGGGAGAACGTATTTTGAACTACGCAATCAAGGTAGCTAGTGGAGAAATAGAAGTTTGTGCCGTTAGAAATGGACAAGATGATTTTATTCCTTGGAAACGTGGAGTATCTTTATAGGATTGAAAATTGAGTATCGAGGATTGATTTTCAATGTCTTTTAATATCAATCCTCGCTTATTTAAATTCTCAATACCAAATCAAAATTTTTAACAAAATGCTGTACACGAAAACATTCTTAGACGAAGATTTCCTTTTACAAACTGCAACTGCTAGTAAACTGTACCATGAGTTTGCTAAAGAGATGCCAATTATTGATTACCATAATCACTTACCACCAGACCAAATTGCGAACAATAAGAGCTTTGGCAATTTAACACAAATCTGGTTGTATGGCGACCATTACAAATGGCGTGCGATGCGTGCGAATGGAATCAACGAAAGCTATTGCACGGGCGATAAGTCTGACTATGAGAAGTTTGAAAAATGGGCAGAGACAGTACCTTATACAATGAGAAATCCATTGTATCACTGGACTCACCTAGAATTACAGCGATATTTTGACGTTCACGAAATTTTAAATCCAGCTTCGGCACGTAAAATTTTTGATGAATGTTCTGAAAAACTACAATCACCTGAATATGCAGTAAGAGGATTGTTGTCAAAAATGAATGTAAAAGTTGCCTGTACTACAGACGACCCTTTAGATTCATTAGAATATCACCAAGCGATTAAAACTGAAGGAACACTGGATACGAAGGTATTACCGACGTTCCGTCCAGATAGATTTATTTTAATTGATAATCCTAATTATGCTTCATTTATTGAAAAATTAGGAACATTGCTTAATGTAGAAATCAGTACATTCTCAGCTTTAGTTGCGGCATTAAAAACGCGTGCAGAATTCTTTGCTTCAATGGGTGGCAGATTAGCTGACCACGGTTTAGAGCAAATTTATGCAGTAGATTTCACCGAAGAAGATGCCAATAAAGTTTTCCAGAAAACAATAGCTGGACAAAGTATCAGTGCTGACGAGGCTTTGTTGTTCAAATCGGCGATTTTACACAGCTTAGGCGTAATTTATCATGGATTAGGTTGGACACAACAGTTCCACTTGGGAGCGTTGAGAAATAATAATTCAAGAGCAATGCGTTTGTTAGGCCCAGATACTGGTTGGGATTCAATCGGAGATTTTTCTCAGGCAGCTTCTCTATCTAAGTTCTTAGGTCGTTTAGATGAGTATGACCAATTGGCACAAACGATTATTTACAACCTTAATCCACGTGATAACGAATTGATGGCAACCATGATTGGTAACTTCAATGATGGTTCTGTAGCAGGTAAAATTCAGTTTGGTTCAGGTTGGTGGTTCCTAGACCAAAAAGATGGCATGGAAAGACAAATGAATGCTTTGTCGAACATGGGCTTATTGAGTCGCTTTGTAGGAATGCTAACAGATTCAAGAAGTTTCTTGTCATTCCCACGTCATGAATATTTCCGTAGAATTCTTTGTAATTTATTAGGGAATGAAATTGAAAATGGCGAATTACCAAACGATATAGCATGGATCGGAAAGATGGTTCAGAATATCTGTTACAATAATGCCAAGGATTATTTTAAATTTTAAACTAAGCTTTAGGCTGTAAGCAATAAGCTTTAAGCAACACAGTGTTATGAAACAGGAGTATAAAAATACTGTATTATTGACAGCATATTGCTTAAAGCTTATTGCTTACAGCCTACAACCTAAAGCTCAAAAATATCATGAATAAAGTTTGTTGTTTCGGAGAATTGTTATTGCGTCTTTCACCAAAAGCTGATGGCGTTTGGATACAAAATGCTTCAATGCCTGTGTTTGTAGGTGGGGCAGAATTGAATGTCGCTACTGCTATTGCTAACTGGGGAATTAATACTAGTTATTTCACAGCACTACCTGAAAATTCTTTAGCAAACGATATAAAAAAATATATAGCCGATAAAGGAATTGATACTTCGGTCATTAATACGTCTGGAGAAAGAATCGGGACATATTATTTACCACAAGGAGCTGACTTGAAAAATGCTGGCGTAATTTATGACAGAGCGTACTCGTCATTTTCAGTATTAAAAGTGGGTCAGGTAGATTGGAAAGAAGTATTGAAAGATGTGTCTTGGTTTCATTTTAGTGCCATTAGTCCAGCCCTCAATCAAGATGCAGCAGATGTTTGCTTAGAAGTATTAAAAGTAGCTTCAGAGATGAATATTACTATTTCGGTAGATTTGAATTACCGTTCAAAACTATGGAAATATGGCAAAAAGCCAACAGAAATAATGCCTGAATTAGCACAATATTGTGATGTAATTATGGGCAACCTTTGGGCAGCGAATACCTTATTGGGGATAGACATTGACCCATTGTTATTGACAAGTCTTGAGAAGCAGGCTGATTATGATTATCCTGCACATGGAAAAGCAACTTCTGAAGCTATTCAAGCGAAGTTTCCTAAGTGCAAATTTGTAGCCAATACGTATAGATTTGATCATCAAAAAACAGGCATTGAGTATTATACTACTCTTTTCACAGAGGGAAATCAATATCAATCACCCGTATTTTTTGCTGATGCTGTAGTAGATAAAATAGGAAGTGGAGATTGTTTTATGGGTGGATTAATCTATGGCTTATCCCAACAACATGAGCCTCAAGAAGTAATCAATTTTGCTGCTGCTGCTGCTTATGGAAAACTCCAAGAGTATGGCGATGCTACTCAACAAAAAGTAGAAGCCGTTAAGCTGATTCTCGAAAATTATCTTTAGCTATTGACGTTTTTGAGTTGTATTTCAAAAAAGGCTCTTAAGCTTTATATAATTAGTTTATGAAAAATAAACGACGTTAGTGCGTGGGTTAAAGTGTTATATATTAGGGTTTTAAGCCGACTCGGTAGTCTGCTCAAAACTCATCACTGCGGCGGCAGACCGTTCACAATTCACAACTCTTACTTAACCTATTTGTTTAACAATTAATATTGGCTTTTATGAAAAATGAAAACTTAGCTTTACCTGTTGGTATTACTTTAGATCGGTTCATTATGCGGAATCAAGAAGCATTTCAATTTGCTTCGGGAGAATTGTCGCAGTTATTGAGGGATATTGCTTTGGCAAGTAAAATTCTGAATCGTGAAATCAATCGTGCCGGATTGGCTGATGTAACAGGGCTGTTAGGTTCACAAAATGTACAGGGTGAAGCTCAGCAAAAATTGGATGTCATTGCAGATATTCGTTTTTTAAGAGCGCTTAAGAATGGAGGAGAAGTTTGTGCCATCATTTCTGAGGAAGAACCTGAAATTATTCTGACGGGAAATAATCATGCGAAGTATGTTATCGCTATTGACCCGCTAGATGGTTCATCAAATATTGATTCTAACGTGTCAATTGGTACAATTTTTTCAATTTTTCGTAGAAAAACACCTATTGGCTCAGTCCCTTCCATGAAGGATTGTATCCAAAGAGGTGATGAACAAGTAGCGGCTGGGTATATTTTATATGGTTCTTCAACCATTTTAGTATATACTACAGGCAAGGGTGTGAATGGCTTTACGTATGATAATTCTTTAGGAGAGTATTTCTTATCTCACCCACAGATGCAGGTAAACCAAAGCGGTACTATTTTTTCTTGTAATGAAGGAAACTTCTATGACTTTCCAGAATGTATTCAAGAGTATTTGAATGAATGTAAGCAAAAAAGATATTCAGGCAGATATATTGGGTCATTAGTCGGAGATTTTCATAGAAATCTTTTAAAAGGTGGAGTATATTTGTACCCACCAACACGTCATAACCCTGACGGAAAATTAAGGTTACTTTATGAATGTTTACCCTTGGCTTTTATTATTGAACAAGCAGGAGGGAAAGCATCTGATGGAAAGCAAAGAATTTTAGAAATACAGCCCCAAAATCTTCACCAACGCTCACCTCTATACATTGGTTCGTCGAGCATGGTAGAAGACATTGAAGAATGTACTAAAGCGACTGAAAATCAGTTTTCGTAGAAAAAGTATGAATTTTAAATGATATTGAGTAAGTTTTAGTGTTTGACTAGTTTTAAACATATTTCAAGAATCAATTGGTCCAAAAAATCTTAAAAATTATAGACAAGCATGGCTTTTTTTCAACCCAAAGTATTAAATCAATTACTAGCTGATTTCCCAGTGGTGCCAGTATTTTATCATGAAGAAATTGAGTTAACTCAAAATGTAATCAAAGCATGTTACGATGGTGGTATGCGCGCTTTTGAGTTTACTAATCGTGGAACAAAGGCTTTAGATGTTTTTAAGGCGATTTATCCATTTATTCGTGAAAACTGCCCAGAAATGGCATTAGGGATTGGAACAATTTTTACGGTTGAACAAGCCAAAGTTTTTATTGATGCAGGGGCTGATTTTGTCGTACAACCAGTAATTACACCAGAAGTTGGTGCATTTTGTCAGGCAAATGATATTGCTTGGTTTCCTGGGGCAGCTACTTTAAATGAGATTTACGCAGCAACACAGTTAGGTGCAGAAATTGTCAAGATTTTTCCAGGGAATGTAGTGGGGCCTGGTTTTGTAAAATCAATGAAAGGTCCAATGCCCAATGTAAAAGTAATGGTAACAGGTGGTGTAGAACCTACTGAGGATAGTTTAAAACAGTGGTTTTCTGCGGGTGTTACAGCCGTGGGAATGGGGTCACAATTGTTTCCAGCAAGTTTATTGGCTAGCGCAAAATTTGACGAATTGACGCATACTGTTGAATCTTTGATGAAATATGTTGAAGGCTTGAAATCAAAAAAATAAAAATTCACTAAATTAGCTTACCTCAATTTTTTTAACATTCATGGAAAACACCCTAGGGAAGTATCGTTGGAGAGTCGTAGCATTGCTTTTTTTTGCCACCACAATCAGTTACCTTGATAGACAAGTAATTGCCTTATTAAAGCCAACATTAGAAAAAGAATTTAATTGGGCTGAAAGTGACTACAGTAATTTAGTAATGGCATTTCAGGCTGCGTATGCAGTGGGATTAATGATTTTCGGCGGAGTTATCGATAAGATTGGCACGAAATTAGGATATGCTATTGCAGTAGCTTGGTGGAGTACAGCAGGTGTATTAACTGCTTTTGCTGGAAGTACCATCGGTTTTGGAATGTTTCGCTCTTTATTAGGGTTAGGAGAAGGTGGAAACTTTCCTGCTGCTATTAAAAGTGTAGCAGAATGGTTTCCTAAGAAAGAAAGAGCTTTAGCAACTGGTATTTTTAATTCTGGTGCAAATATTGGGGCAGTCGTAGCACCAATAATGGTTCCTTTTATATTAGCAAGTTTTGGATGGGAAGTAGCGTTTATTGTTACTGGTGGTGTAGGTTTTATTTGGTTGATTTTCTGGTGGATTGGCTATGAAATTCCAGTTAGACAGAAAAAACTTTCGAAAGAAGAATTGTTGTATATTCAATCTGATAACGAACCAGATACTTCGCAAGAAAAACCTGTAAAATGGATTACTTTGTTGGGGATTCGTCAAACATGGGGATTTATCTTCGGAAAAATGCTTACTGACCCAATCTGGTGGTTTTTCCTTTACTGGTTGCCATCTTATTTCTCAGAAACCTTTAAATTAGATTTAAAGAAGCCAAGTTTAGAATTAATCGTTGTATATACAGCCACTACCATTGGAAGTATCGGCGGAGGATATATTTCTGGTTATTTAATTAAAAAAGGTTGGCCAGTATTCAAAGCTCGTAAAACAGCGATGTTGAGCTTTGCCATTGCAGTAATTCCTATTGTTTTTGCACAATATTGTTCAAACATTTGGCAGGCTGTGGTGTTAATTAGTTTGGCAGCGGCAGCTCACCAAGCTTGGAGTGCTAACATTTTCACGACGGCATCTGATATGTTTCCTAAAAAAGCAGTAAGTTCAGTTGTTGGTTTAGGGGGAATGGCAGGGTCAGTAGGAGGAATTTTATTCCCAATGATTGTTGGACAATTGCTTGATACATATAAGGCGCAAGGAAATATCACTGCTGGTTATAACATCATTTTTATCATGTGTGGTTGTGCATATCTATTAGCATGGGGAATAATGCACTTGTTTACACCAAGAAATGAACCAGTAGTCATTTAAAATATTAAATTGGATAATAGTAGAGTGTTTACAGGTATCGCAGCTAATGTGATACCTGTTTTGTTTTATCGCATTTTCGTTTTTCCGCGATTACTTCATCTGCTATTTTTATCCTTACAACAGTAAATTAGGGCTATATATCTAATCTAATTTTAGGAAATAGCAAAAGTCGATACAAAGAAGTATTTTGCATTAAATTACATTTCAAACAAACTTCATAACTAAATATGAAAAAACTATTTCTCTTATCGGGTTTATTGTCGGTTTCATTATGGACTATGGCCCAAAACACTTATCAAAATCATACACAGCTTTCTTCTAGACTCAAAGCATTAAGTTCAAAGTTTTCTTCTAGCGTTACGATTCAATCAATTGGTAAAAGCAAAGGCAATCGAGACATTTGGGCTTTAACCCTTGGAAAAGGAAACACCTCGACTAAACCCGCAATAGCCATTATTGCAGGCGTAGATGGAACACACTTGGCAGGAACAGAACTAGCCATACAAATGGCCGAAAAACTAGCCAGTGCAAGCGGAGACTCAATAGCAAAATTGTTAGAGACAAAGACGTTTTACTTTATTCCAAGTGTAAACCCTGATGCCCAAGAGCAATTTTTTGCGAAAACGAAATTTGAAAGAGGAGGGAATGATACACAAACAGATGATGACCGAGATGGCTATTTGAATGAAGACCCTTTTGAAGATTTGAATGGTGATGGTATCATCACTCAGATTCGTGTAGAAGACCCAACAGGGACTTTTATTGTAAGTAAAGAAGACCCAAGAGTATTGATAAAAGCAGACCCAGTCAAAGGAGAAAAAGGGAAGTATTTATTACTAACAGAAGGCATGGATAATGACAAAGACGGTACATTTAATGAAGATGGCGTAGGAGGAGTAAACATTGATAAAAATATGACCTATGACTATCCAATTTTTACGGCTGGCTCTGGCGATTTTGCTGCATCAGAATCAGAGACTAAAGCATTGTTAAGTTTCTTGTACAAAGCCACAAATGTTTTTGCAGTATTGACTTTTGGCCCTGCTAACAACTTAACAGAAGCTACAAAATTTGACAGAAGCAAAACGGCTAAAAGAATTATTACTGGAATATTAGAAAAAGATGCTACTGTAGGTGAACAAATTGCTAAACTATACAATACTCAAACAGGCTTGAAAGATGCTCCTGTTTTGCCACAGACCAAAGGGAACTTGTCACAAACTGCTTATTTCCATGTAGGTAGATTTAGTTTTACAAGTCCGGGATGGTGGGCACCTAAAATACAAGCTCCCAAAGATAGTACTAAAAAAGAAGTAGCTACTCCTAGCAAAGCTTCGGATAATGATGAGGTAAGATATTTAAAATGGGCAGATGCACAAAAATTAACGGACGTATTTGTGAATTGGCAGTCGATAAAACATCCTGACTTTGCCAACAAAAATGTAGAAGTAGGAGGGATTGCCCCTTATGCAAAGCTGAATCCGCCTGTAAGTTTCCTGACAGAATCTGCTAATAAACACGTGAAATTTGTAACAGCTTTGGCAATGCAAATGCCAGAAATACAGATAGTAGATGTAAATGCTGAGGCTATTTCAACAGGATTAACTAGGGTGACTATTAAAGTAATCAATACAGGTTTATTGCCAACTTATGCAGAAATCGGCGACAAAGTTCGTTGGGTGCAAAAAGTAAAAACTGAATTGAAACTGACAGGAAATCAAGCCATCGTTTCAGGGAAGAAAATAAACCTAAGAAGTGCTTTAGGAGCAGGTGAAACCCAAGAATATTCTTGGTTAATCAGTGGTAATGGCTCAGTAGGTATTGAAGCTGGTTGCCCAACCACAGGCGTAAAAACTGTAAATGTTAGCTTAAAATAACCAACTGGATATTAATGCTGATAGATGTTAACTATTAATTTGAATCAAATCCAATGAAAAAATATATCTTTTTAGTCCTTTTAACCTGCTCGTTTAGTGCTTTTTCACAAGAAAAAATTCAAAATGACGACCTAACTGGTTTAAGAGCAATTGGCTCGCCAGCGAACCCAAAAGTAAAAATGGCTTGGAATCATTACAACGATTACGCCATGATTACTAAGTTTTGTCAGGATTTAGCCAAAGCATATCCAGATTTAGTAAAAGTAGAATCGATGGGTAAGTCTTATCAAGGCAGAGACATGTGGGTACTAACGATTAGTGATACTAAAACTGGCAATGTAAGTCGTAAACCGGGTTTTTATATTGATGGCAATATTCACTCGAATGAAATTCAAGGTACCGAAGTGGCGATGTACACGGCTTGGTATTTAGTTGAAAATTTTGCGAATGTAGCATTTATCAAACAGCTATTACAAGACAAAGTATTCTATATTACGCCGACTATTAATCCTGATGCCCGTGAGGATTTCTTGAAAAATCCTAATAATGCTAATTCACCTCGTTCGGGGATGATGGCGATGGATGATGATGGCGACGGACAAGCCGATGAGGATAAATATGATGATTTAGACGGCGACGGAAACATTGTAATGATGAGAAGACGTTCTGCTACTGGTCGTTGGAAAGTAGACCCAGAAAATCCGCAAAGAATGGTTCCTGTAAAAGCAGATGAAAAAGGCGAATATGAAATGCTAGGTTATGAAGGCATTGATAATGATGGAGATGGTTTAATTAACGAAGATGTATTGGGATATTATGACCCTAACCGCGACTGGGCTTGGAACTGGCAGCCTGATTATGTTCAACGTGGGGCATTGTTCTATCCAGGTACTTTACCAGAAACGCAAAGTATCAAAAACTTCATCATGAATCATCCAAACATTGCAGGAGCACAGAGCTATCATAACAACGGAGGAATGTTTTTACGTGGACCGGGTGCTGAAGAAGATGCCCCATTTTATACTACTCAGGATGCATCAGTGTATGATTATTTCGGGAAAATTGGCGAAAAGATGAATCCAGGCTATAAATACTTTGTGATTTATAAAGATTTATACACGGTTTATGGTGGCGAGATTGATTGGGTTGCTTTAGGAAGAGGTATTTTTACGTTTTCAACAGAGTTGATGACTTCTTATAAATTGTTCAATAAAGTAGGTGAGGAAGGACGTTTTCAAAATAATGAATTTGAAGAATTTAGTCGCCTAATGCTATTTGGGGATGCTTATGTAGCATGGAAACCTTTTAAACATCCGCAGTATGGAGATATTGAAATTGGAGGTTCAAAGAAAAACTATGTGAGGGCACATCCAGGTTTCTTATTGGAAGAAGATGCTCATAGAAATATGGCATTTACCATTTTACATGCTTCGCAAATGCCTAAACTGGATGTATTAGAAATCAAGCAAAAAGTATTGGCTGGTGGTTTAACTGAAGTAACGGCAATTATTGTCAACGAGAAAGTAATTCCAACGCATTCAGCACACGATATAAAGTATAAAATTGAACGTCCTGATTTTATTACGTTAAAAGATGCAACTGTTGTGGCTGGAATGATTGTTGAAAATGAAGATACAAACCTTACAAAAGAACAGCTAAATAATCCACAGACGATATCGGTTCCGAGTATTCCGGGAATGGGTACTGTAAAAGTACGTTGGATTGTTAAAGGTAAAAGTAATAAATTTACGGTTGAAATCGATAGTAAGAAAGGTGGACTTGTGTCTAAGACCTTATAAAATGATTACCTAAAATGGAAAAAATTAGATCTACAACCGTTCTGGCGGTGGTGCATAATGGCGAAGTAGCAATTGGTGCAGACGGACAAGCGACAATGGGAAATACCGTTGCCAAAAATCATGTGCGCAAAATCAGAAAAATGTTGGATGGAAAAATTGTAACAGGTTTTGCAGGTTCAACGGCAGATGCTTTTACATTACTAGAGCGTTTTGAAGAAAAGCTAAATGCTTATGGGGGTAATATGAAGCGTGCTAGCATAGAATTAGCCAAAGATTGGCGTACTGACCGCTATTTGCGCAAACTAGAAGCCATGATGATTGTTGCCAATAAAGAAGAAACCTTGATTATTTCAGGAACTGGCGATGTATTAGAACCTGAGAATGGGATTGCTGCCATTGGTTCTGGTAGTAATTACGCACTATCGGCTGCTTTGGCAATGCGTAAACATGCGGCTCATTTAAGTGCGGAGGAAATCGTTCGTGAAGGCTTAACCATCGCAGCAGATATTTGTATCTATACAAATCATAATTTTATTATTGAGAAGCCAGTTTAGGCTTTTGGCTGTAAGCAATAGGCTTTAAGCCTTTTTTTTAATCTGTGAAAATCTGCGTATAAATCTCCTAAATCTGCGGGTAAAATAACGTTTTTAACCCGCAGATTTTCGCTGATTGGATACGCTGATTTACGCTGATTCATTTTTCGCCGATATCCGACATCCGAAAGCCTATTGCCTACAGCATATAAAACAGCTTAAAAAAATCAATTAACCTGTATCTTGAAACTATTTTTTTATTAATCTTGTATTCCAATAGAGTAAGTATTTAAAAACTTTAAATTGAATAAAACTATGTCATTAAGATTAGGAGATATTGCACCCGACTTTACAGCGGAAACAACTCAAGGAACAATTAATTTTCATGAATGGATTGGTGACTCATGGGCTTTACTTTTTAGCCACCCTGCTGACTTTACACCAGTTTGTACAACTGAATTAGGAAAAACGGCTTTATTGAAAGGTGAATTCGAGAAAAAAGGAGTTAAAGTAATAGCAGTTTCAGTAGATGATTTAGCCTCACATAATAAATGGATACCAGATATTGAAGAAGTAAATGGTGTGAAAGTGAATTTCCCAATCATTGCTGATTCAGACCGTAACGTTGCTACGTTGTATGATATGATTCACCCAAATGCTTCTGAAAAAGCGACAGTTCGTTCGGTATTTATCATTGGACCAGATAAAAAAATCAAGTTGACATTGACATACCCTGCTTCTACAGGGCGTAATTTCCAAGAATTGTTAAGAGTAATCGACTCGCTACAATTAACGGCTAATTACCAAGTAGCTACTCCAGCAGACTGGAAAGATGGTGAAGATGTTATCATTACACCAGCAGTGAAAACTGAAGATGCAGCGGCAAAATTCCCTAAAGGGTTTACGATTATTAAACCTTATTTGAGAACAACGCCTCAGCCAAACAAATAATCGTTCGATGATTTTGTAAATCATTACATAGAAAAGGCAAGAAGATGAAATATCTTTCTTGCCTTTTTGTATTTTTGTAATATGAATTCTTTAAAACTACTCAAAAAGCGCTTCCGATTACTCCCTCGATTTGTCAGGATTGTACTTATTTCTATCCTATTGCTCTTTTTGTCTTTTGTTATCTATATCAATCTTCGCCCTAATCCTAACGAATGGACGAAAGTCTCTAAATTAGGCATTACAATACCTTTACGCTACAAAATTCATGGCATCGATGTATCACATCATAATGGCGTGGTGAATTGGAAGGAAGTAAAGAAAATGAAATTCTCGGATGAGAATTTAAAACTTGGTTTCTGTTTTCTAAAAGCTACGGAAGGAATGAGCCATGCCGACCGTCAATTTGAAAGAAACTGGGAACAAGTAAAAAAGAGTGGTTTAAAAAGAGGAGCTTATCATTTTTTTATTACTTGGCGTGAGCCCGTTGGTCAGGCGAAAAATTTTATTAATTCAGTAGATTTGGAGGAGGGAGATTTAGCGCCTGTGTTGGATATTGAACAAAATTCTTTGAAGCCCGACAAGCAAATTATCAGCGAAATTCAGACTTGGTTAGATATTGTAGAAAATCATTATCACAAAAAACCAATTATTTATACCAACCCCAACTTTTACAAGAAGTTTATCAAAGGCAATTTTGATGATTATCCGCTTTGGATTGCTGATTATTCAAGGGAAACATTAAAAGGATATAATTCAAATCTATGGTTTTGGCAACACAATCAGCGTGGTTGGTGCGAGGGCGTAAAAGGTACGGTTGACTTTAACGTGTTTCTGGGCAATCGAGAAGATTTAGAAGCCTTGTGTTTATGATAGTTTATTTATGATACTGATTTTAGGATTGAGATTATCAGTGGGAAACAGAATCATATCCGATCCCGTAGTGGTAGCCACAATAATCCCATAAATCCTAATTCAGACAAATTTAAGGTTATTAGATAGTTCTTACCTCATGGCATTATTTACAGGCTGACTATCTACAAACTGCTCAAATTTTATAATCTTTCCTTCTTTCAGTTTCCAGATATGAGCAACCCTCGTTTCAAAATATTTACCTGTTATTTTGTATGTACCAGTATAGGTACCGTAGGCTACTACTTTATCATCACTAGCAACATAGTCTTCGGGAGTGAACTTATAATTTATCCATTCGCCTCCTAATCGGCTAAAAACATTCTTAGTAACACTTTCTAAACCGATATAAGTGCCAGCATAAGGAAATCCCTTGGCTTCTGTCCAAGATATATCTTCAGCTACGTATTTGGCTAAATTTTTTCCGTTTTCTTCTGACGTTTTTCCTTCGTAAGTGCTTTTAATAATCTCAAGATTTGTCATTTCCTTCTTTTTTAAAGAGCAACTTGACAATGCCAGAAACATTGCCAAGTTGAATGTGATTAATTTTACCATTTCATTTCTCCAGTGTTCACTTTTGCTCCTATTTGCAAAGCAGTGTCAAAAGTAAGAGTTGGATATTTTGCTTTGATGGCTTTAATTAAATCTTCCGAAGTTTTGTTTGTTTTCAAAGCCTCTTCATAAAACTGGATATAACTTTTGGTGTGTTTTACTGCTGAAATATCAAATGGGGAATTAGCATTTGCATGTGCAGGAATCACGATTGTTGGTTTTAAAGCTTCAATTTTATCTAAAACATTTATCCAGTTTTTGCGAGCGTCTGTTGTTTGGGCATCTGCCATCCAAAGATTAAAAGTCGTTCCAAAAACATTGATACCTCCTACAACTGCCTTAATGGACGGAATCCAGACGAAAGTTTTTGAAGGAAATTCTTCTAAACCTACAATTTCTAATTTTTGACCCTCCAGTTCAATACTATTTCCTTTTAAAACTTGCGGTAAAACAACATTTGATGTAATGGCTTTGCCTAATCTTCCGCCCCAAATGTCTAATTTTTTCTGTGCTGTAGCCTTGATAGATTCAACGGTTGCTGGCGAAGCATAAGCAGTAACATCAGGAAAATGTTTTTTGAAAACTTCCAAGCCAAAATAAAAATCAGGGTCGGTGTGCGAAACATAAATAGTCGTCAGTTTTTTACCTGATTTTTTGATTTCCTGTGCTACCTTTTCGGCATCTGCTAAGGTAAATTGTGCATCAATTAATACGGCATCCGTTTTTCCTGATACAATTACTGATGCTACCCCAAAACTGTTTTCTGAGGCATTATAAACCTCAAGTTTAAAATTGCTTGTTTCAATCGTTTTGAAACTTTGTGCTTGTCCGTCCATTTTGAATAAAATTAAGATTGTTAATAATATTGTTGAAATAAGGTTTTTCATCTTTGCTGTTGTTTTAAATTGATAATGCAAAGATGGGAGCAAGCAAGGCACAAAAACTTTAAAGTAGTTTAATAAAGGAGGGAGACAAGCTATTTTTTTAAAGAAATTTTCTTTCGGATATTGCTCAAAAAGACATTAGTAATGCCCAAATAGGCAGCAATTTGCAGATTAGAAAGGCGTTGGATAAGTTGTGGGTATTTTTCAGAAAATTCCAGATAACGTATTTCAGCAGTTTTGCTCAGATTATCTATCATCCTTCTTTGAAGGGCAACATGCGTTTTTTGAGTCATTACCCTAAATAATTTTTCTATTTTGGGTAAATTCACATAAGCAAATTCTTTATCTTTTTTTGAAATTAGCAATACTTCGCTATCTTCGATAGCTTCTATAAAAAGTTGTGATGGTTTATCATTCGTAAAACTATCAATATCGGTAATCCACCAATTCTCAAAGGCGAAATAGAGTATTTGTTCAACTCCGTCTTGGTCAATATGATATACGCGAAAAAGCCCTTTGACAACGAAGCCCTCAAACTTGCAAACTTCGTCTTTCCTCAATAAAAAACTTTTTTTCTTAATGCTTTTGTATTGAAACAAATTGCAGAATTCTTCCATTTCATCATCTTCAAGAGAGATATGTTTGGATATATTTTGTTCGAGGAGATTTTTCATCTTGAGAGTCTATTATGATGCTGTATAAATTTGTTGCAACTTAAAAACTATCAAGAATAGTCTTCGCATAATTTTTGGCTTGGTTCAAATGGGCGAATTCTTTCATTTGTTGATGATTACCAATGACCTGCTTGGTTGCCAGAAGTGTTTCAAGCTTTACTAAAAGGTCGTCTTCAATAGCTTCGTCAATAATTAAACCCAATTGTTTTTCAGCAGTAATTTTGCCCATTAAGCCGTAGTTATAAGTAATTAAAGGCTTCTGAGCACTAGCAGCTCTTACCATAATGGCACTCATGCCAATATGTTTTTGGTAGAGAGCCAATACATAATCTGCTACTTCAAAGAAAGATTGAATATTTTCATCAGCCACAAAATCGTTATGAGTCACGACTTGTACTGTTTTCTTTTGGGCTAGTTTTGCAAGCTTTTCTTCAAAAACCAATTTCTCATTCATATCCCAAGGACCAACAACCAATAAACAAACGTTTTTGGCTTTTTCATTTGAAAGTTGGGTAAGGGTATCCATTACCTTAGTGATGCCTTTTCTATCATCTAAATGACCAAAAATCAACAATACGGTTTTCTCAGGAGAGATTCCTAATTCATTTTTTAAGGTAATGGCAGGTTGGGTACTTGGATAAATCTGGACGGGGTCTGGTAAAAACTTTACATTATACGTTTGCCAATTGTTTTGAATAAACTCAACAGCAAAAGGGTCTAAACAAAATAACGTATTTAAAAATTTACGATGAGTAACAGCTCTTAATAGTAAATATTTACGCCAATAATTAATTTTTTCTTTGATAGAATAAGCAGGATAATTAACCAATGTTGGGCGAAAGAATATCCCTGAAATAGGACAAGGAGGAGTTGGTTCTGTAAAACAAGCTAGCTGAAAATGGTCAAAATACATCATAAAGATGGATTTAGCTTGTAGTACTTTAGCGTACTCACAACAAATAGCCCATTCCAATTTTGCTCGTTTGATAACATTACTTTTAGCCTCTTGCCAATTTTGAAAAGTCTGTTCCGAGGTACTCATCCATTTGATATTATCGGATGTAGTATTTTGAATGATTGTAGGGTGTTTTTCAAAAAAATCTGGATTCACCAAAACCGCTAACTGAAAATCATATTGCTCGGTCAAAAAATGTAAAAGCAAATGATATAAATAGCCTGGATGATGCCCGCTTGCATCAGGTTCAAAGATTAAAACAGTTTTTTGAAAACTCATGAGTTAATAAGTAAGTATTACAAAATGCTTTTGTAAACATTCAGTGTTTGTGTAGCAGTTTTTTCTGCCGAAAAGTTTTGTTGACGAATAAACCCCTTTTGAACTAGACTTTTCCTAAGAGATTCATTCTCAATAATTGCTGTGATTTTATCGGCAATATCTTCTTTATCGCTAGGATTGAAGTATAAAGCGGCATCTTGAGCCACTTCAGGAAAGCATGAAGTATTGCTTAACACTACTGGACAACCACAAGCAAAAGCTTCAAGAATTGGTATCCCAAAACCTTCGTATAAAGAGGGATACACGAAAGCTATGGCATTTTGATACAAGTAAAATAAGGTATCGTCGCTCTGAAAGTGAAAATGCTTTACTTGTGTTTGTAAATTTAAGCTATCAATTAATTCATGTTCTGCTTTGTTAAAATCACCTCCGCCTGCACAAAGTAACTGTACGTCTGGATGTTGATGTAATACAGAAGCAATAGACGTTACAAAGCCAGTAAAATTTTTATAATCGTTGCGTGCACCTACGTAAAGCAAGTATTTCTCAGGTGTTTTTACTTGAAAACCAACTGGTAATTGATGGTTTCTGAAAGAAGAGGAATGGTAAATTACTTCAATTTTTTCGGGTTTTATTTGGTAAAACTCTAGTAAATCAGCTTTAGTATTTTCAGAAATAGCGATGATTTTTGCGGCCTTATTCAGTAATTCTTGTTTCTGTGCATGACTAGCATTATCGATATGATTCAAATTAAAACGCTCTTTAATACAGTCGTGGTAGGTAAGCACAAAAGGCTTCTTCTTGAGATGATTTAAGTAATAATTATGAAAGAAGGTAGGATGAAAAACGTCAAATTTACCTTTTTGTAGTTGAACAATACTATTCAAACGGTTTGTTCTCGACACGAGCATATTGGTTGGCATAAAACCAAAAATATGCCTAAATTCATTTGGACGACGAACAGAACTATTTTTTAAATATTCATTGTTTGAAAAAGGCAAAGATAGTTTTACACCAACACCCATGTCCACTAGCGACTCCATCAAATCATGAAAATAGCGCGCCACCCCTCCATATCTTTGTCCCGTAAATGCCTGATGATCGTATAGTATTTTCATATTTATTTAGTGATTGAGTGAGCAGTCCGCCGCAGTTGTGATTGAGTGAGTTTTAGGTTGTGATTTGAGTAAGATTACTTATCAAATCACAACCTATTCAATCTTTTAATAACTTAAATCAAAGTTAACACTCATCCTAATCAATGCTCAACTCTTAAATCTTATAGCTCAAAACTATTTGTTAAAAGCTATCTACTTTTCTCAAATCTCATAGCTCAGTGCTCAAAGCTGTTAGCTCAAGGCTCAAAGCTTACTCATTAAAGCCTCAATTTCATCGGCTTCAATCGGAATATTTGCCATTAAATCAATGTTGCCATCTTCTGTAATCAGGATGTTGTTTTCTAAACGAATTCCTAATCCTTCTTCACGAATATAAATACCAGGCTCTATTGTAAAGACCATTCCAGCTTCAAAACGACGATATTTGTTCCACACATCATGAACATCAAGTCCTAAATGGTGTGAAACACCGTGCATGAAATACTTTTTGAATAATGGTGATTCTGGATTTTGTTTTTCTACCTCTTCGCGCGTAAATAAGCCTAAGCCTATTAGTTCTTCTTCAATAAACTTCTCAACAGCTTGCTGATATTCATCCCATAAATTGCCTACTACTAAAATAGATTTTGCATATTTGAATGCACGCAACACCGCATCATACACTTGACGCTGACGAGGCGTAAATTTACCATTTACAGGAATCGTTCTTGTTAAGTCTGCATTATAATTTCCGTACTCAGCCGCTACATCCAATAAAATAACATCACCATCAAGACATGGGCGACTGTTTTCAATATAATGTAATACACAAGCATTAGCCCCCGAAGCAATAATAGGCTGATAAGCAAAACCTTTGGAACGATTTCTCACAAATTCGTGCAATAGTTCAGCTTCGATTTCATATTCAGTAACATTGGGCTTTACAAAATTAAGGAGTCTTCTGAATCCTAATTCTGTAATACGCATGGCTTCGCTCAACTGTTCAATTTCAATGGGATTTTTAATGACCCTTAATTGGTGCATTAGCGGAGCAAGTCGTTCAAATTTATGCAAAGGGAAATGCTCTTTAGCCCAAAGGATAAATTTTGCATCACGTGTTTGTACTACTGAATGGTTACGAATATGTTCGTTTGAATTCAGATAGAGGTGTTCAGCTTCAAAAACTAAGGTTGTTAACACAGCATCAAATTGGCTCATCCAATAAATGCTTTTTATGCCCGAAACCTCTTGTGCATGCTCTTTGGTATATTTATAACCTTCCCAGATGGCAATCAATTCAGAAGTTTCTCTCAAGAATAATATTTCTTTATGAGCAGGATTTGGGCTATCTGGAAATAATAAAAGGATAGATTCTTCTTGGTCGATACCTGAAAGATAGAATAAATCAGAATTTTGTTGAAATCCCATCGTTCCGTCTGCATTGGTAGGCATTGGGTCGTTGGAATTTAAAATAGCAATAGATTTAGGTTTTAAAAGTTGCGCTAAGCGTTGACGATTTTCAATGAAAAGCGAGTTGTTGATGGGTAAGTATTTCATATAAAAAGAGTGTTATTTCTGACACAGGTAAATGATTTCATCTTTAGGTAAAGCAAAACGTTTGATTTGGTCTGGTGGCATATTAACCCCAAATTTATCCTCTGTTACCTTCCAGCCACCTTGTTCCAAACGTTTGTTATAATCTCTGCCATAAATTCTGAAGTGGTCATCTTGTTTAAACAGGCGTTCACGTTCTTTAGGGTCAGTAATCGTTTTGTCTTCGAAGGTAGTGGCTAAGCTCCAATCTTGGGGAGATTGCATAATAGCCCAACCCGTAGGTTTTAATACTCTTCTCATCTCTCGCATACATTGAATATCATCATTCACGTGTTCAAGGACATGATTACAGAATACTACATCAAAAGTGTTGTCTTCAAATGGAATATGGTGTAAATCCATTTTCACTTTTGCCAAAGGTGATTCAATATCAGCAGTGATATAGTCCAGATTTTTCATTTTCTCGAAACGATCAATGAAACAATACTCTGGGGCAACATGTAATACCTTTAATTTATCAGTAAAGAAATTAGTCTTTTGCTGTAAATACATATACATCAAACGGTGGCGTTCTAAAGCCAGACAGTTCGGGCATAAAGCGTTGTCTCTGGGTTCTAAACGCCCATAAGGTACAAATTTTGAGAATTTTGATCTACAAACTGGACAGGTTACTCTAGTGCCTCTTAAAAAGATAGCGTAGATTTTCATCACTAAGTGAGAAACTAATTGCAGGTATTTACGTGGAATGTTTCTGAGTGTCCAGCTAATAATTGATTTCATAATTAATCTTAAAACGGTTTATAACGCTCGTTTTGAATGAATATATGTGATAAAATAAAAAAAGGAATGATTATTCACACAAAGGTAAAAAATCATTCCCAATTTCTAATTAACAAAAGCTAAGAAGCATTGAATACTATATTTCTCTAATCCAAATATTGCGGAAACTTACTAAGTTACCGTGGTCTTGTAAAGAAATAGGGCCTTTTTCATGAACAGGATTAGTAGGCTGTCCGATATAATTTGTAGCTCCTTGAATTTTTGTATGGTTTTGTACAATTACCCCGTTGTGAATAACCGTTACATAAGCAGGCGTTTCGATACCACCATTAGCTGTAAAGCGAGGAGCAGTATAGATAATGTCATAGACATTCCAATCACCCATTTTAGAAGTAGCATTAACTAGCGGAGGAGTTTGTTTGTAAATAGAACCTGCTTGACCATTTCTGTAAGTACGGTTTTGGTACGAGTTCAACACCTGTACTTCATAAATACCATTCAGAAAAACCCCGCTGTTTCCTTTTTGTTGACCTTTCAAGGTTTCAGGTTCGATAGGTGAACGCCATTCGATGTGTAATTGGCAATCTCCAAAGTGTTTTTTTGTTGAAATACCACCCAAACCTTTTGCTACAGTCAAGATACCATCTTTTACATCCCATTTTGCCGCTGAACCGTCTTTCGCTGATTCCCAACTATCTAAATTTTTTCCATCAAATAAAACTATCGCATCAGATGGAACAGATCCGGGCGTAACTACTCTTACTTCTGGATCCCAGAACTCGGTAGCTTCTGGTTTATCTGGATTTTTTTGAGTAAAACGGAAATCTTGTGCATTGGCAGAATTCATTGAATAAGCAGCCAAACTAAGGCTTAAACCCAAAATAAATTTCTTGTTGATCGTCATTGAATTATAGTTTATGTTTATTTTAATTTTAATTTGCGTAAAATAAGGTATTCTGGCTATGCTAGCATAAATTTTGAGTAAGTTTTATTCAATAATGCAATATTCAAGAATATCTTGCGAATTAATACTTTATTTATGAAAATTACTCAAAGAAATTGGATAAAATTAGCTTTTCTGTGTGGATTTGTGCTTATTATCGATGTAGCCAATGCAGAAAAAGCTAAACAAACAGGACTAGACTTGAATGTTATCTTAAAAGATAAGAAAATTCAACTTGTTAAAACCCAATTGCTTAAAGGCTGGACAATGCGTGCTAATGGAAGTAATTTCTATATTGAAAGAAATAATGATATTTTTTTGCCGCAAACTGCCCTGAAAAGTATTGATACCAGAGCTAGCGTTGTGACAAAAACTGTAGGCAAGAAAAAAGTGTTGATGATGAAAACAAAGGCTTATTTTATGATGACTGTTGAAAAGAAACTTCCTTCCGACAAAGTGGCCATTCTAAGAAATAGCACAAAGGGAGTATATCAGACAGATAATTATACAATAATTTTGTGGCAAGAACATGGCTTTACATATTCTAAACATACAATTCCTGATAACTTAAAAGATGAATTTCAAACGATTGAAACCCTATTAGGGAGCAATTGGCAATGATTTTCTATTAAAAAAAATACCCAACCCAATATGAAACCTGATATTCCTAAAAAAGCACCCGGTCAAAGATTAGTTAGAAGAATGCCATTGCGCACTAAATATATTTGGTGTACCATACTGGGGTTACTTCTTTTTGGCTTTGGTATTTCTGTGGTAGGTACTGCTTCAACCATCAGAGCAGAACCTAACGTTGTTTTTTTTAGATGGTTTATTTGGGGGCTGTATGGCTTAATCATTACAAGTATAGGATTGGTCTTCCTAGGACAAGCTATCCGTTTCAGAGTCTTAATGGATATGAACAAGCGTTTTAGTCGCCAAGAGAAAGAGATGACGAAACAAATTAAGAAGTTAAATCATCTAGGAGAAGTATTGCGCGGTAAAGAAGATAAAAAAGCTAAAAACAATAAAGAAGATAAAAAGGAGTAAAAAAAGAAAACCCCGTCAGGTTTGACGAGGTTTAGATCTCTTAGAAGAAATTGTACAAATTACTTCGCAGCCTTCGCAGCAAACTCAGCTTTGATTGCCTCAATATCTACCAATTTAATTTCGGGAGTTTGAGTCAAATGCTTAATCGCATTGATTTTGTTAGTGGCTATAGCCTTGTTTCTTCTGTCTTTTCTTTTTAGTCTTGTAACAGCCATTGCGAACAGAGTTTTAAATTGAGGTGCAAAATTAGGAAGAATATATTTTTTAAACAAACATATAGGCAATTAATATGCTGAAAGCGGTGAGCTTTAAGCTATGAGCCGTAAGCTTAAAGCAAAAAAATCTAGTATCTAGCGTCCTAAAGTCATCCAGTCCTCCAATCCAAGAAGAAATAAAACCCACGAAGTTTCCAAATACTTCGTGGGTTTTGTAATTTTGCCATTCAGGATAATCCTGTTAATTTTCACGTTCTTGGGTTTAATAACCCAATTTTTATGCTATGAAACCAAGTTTAGTAAAAGGTACGCGAGATTTTGGACCAGAGAAAATGGTTCGACGTAATTATATTTTTGATACTATTAAAGCCGTTTTTCAACAATTTGGTTTTCAGCCTATCGAAACGCCCGCTATGGAAAATCTTTCTTCATTAATGGGAAAGTATGGTGAGGAAGGGGATCAATTATTATTTAAAATATTAAATTCAGGAAATTTTTCTGAAAAAATTACACAAAAAGAATTAGATGAAGGCGCTAAGAAATTAACGTTAAAGATTTCTGAAAAAGGCCTAAAGTATGATTTAACAGTTCCTTTTGCACGTTTTGTAGTGATGAATCGTAATGAATTGGCAATGCCATTCAAACGTTATCAAATTCAACCCGTTTGGCGAGGTGACCGTCCGCAAAGAGGTCGCTACCGTGAATTTTATCAGTGCGATGCCGATGTTGTAGGGACTGATTCCTTGGTTTGTGAAGCCGAAATCGTTTTAATGATTCATCAGGTATTCAAAAGTTTAGGTGTTAATTTTTCACTAAAGATTAACAATCGTAAAGTACTTACTGGTCTTTCAGAAGCTATTGGTGCAGCAGGGCAAGAAGGAGCTTTAGCTGTAGCCATTGATAAATTAGATAAAATAGGCAAAGAAAAAGTTTTAGAAGAATTAGCCGAAAAAGGTTTTAGTGAAGATACTTTAGCCAAACTAGACCCAGTTTTTGAAATATCGGGGACAAATCAAGAGAAATTTGTCAAGCTTTCAGAACTACTCCAAGATTCTGAAACAGGTAAAAAAGGAATAGAAGAATTACGTGCAGTCTGGGATTTGTTAAAATCTTTCGGGCAATCGGAAGAAAATATTGAACTAGATATTACCCTTGCCCGTGGACTATCGTATTATACAGGAGCAATTTTTGAAGTAAAAGCATTGGATGTACAAATGGGTTCTATCTCTGGTGGAGGTCGCTATGATAACCTAACAGGAACTTTTGGTGTAGATGGTCTATCAGGCGTTGGTATTTCTTTTGGGGTAGATAGAATCTATGATGTGTTAGAAGAATTGAATTTATTCCCTGACAATAATTCAGTCACTACTAAATTATTATTATGCCATTTTGGAGTAAATGAATTGTATTATGCTTTACCATTGTTGCAAAAAGCCCGTTTGGCAGGCATCAATGCGGAGGTTTATCCAGATGTTAGTAAAATTAAAAAGCAGCTAGATTATGCCGATAAAAAGCGAATCTCTTATGTCTGTATCATCGGTTCAGATGAGATGGAAACAGGGAAATTGACGCTAAAAAATATGATTACAGGTGAGCAAGAGAAACTCACTTTTGAAGAGATAATCACCAAATTACAGTAAGCTTTAAAACGGCATTGATGAATCTAATATTTGTCAATGCCGTTTTTCGTTTAGTTCTACTATCATTTATTCCTTAATATTTTTACTTTTGGAATTATTAAACCAAATCATACAAAAACACTCTACTATGAAAAAAATATTTGTAAGCCTTGTTCTTACATTCCTCTTTTTTAGTTCTTTTGCCCAAAACTCATCTGGCGAATTAGACCCCATTCAGAAATTTATTGAAGTTAATGTTCAAATTCCTTTTCAGGCAAGGTTAGCTGATACACAAGGAATCGTGGCTGTTCGTATTACAATGGGTAGCGATAATTTGCCTAAAAAATATGAAATAGTTCAGAATCTAACCGATGATTGTGATGCCGAAGCCTTACGTGTGATAAAGCTGATTCATCCTAAATATCTTTTGGATAGATTAGGAGTGAAGAAGGTTATGATTCTGCAAGTACCTTTTATCAATGAATACCCTCTTTTATTTGAAAAAGGATACTTTATTGAGTATTTTGACAGAGCAAAAAAGCCATACTGGGGTAATGAGCCAGCCTTTGCAAGAAGATACTTGGTTGATACGCTCTCAGGGATAATCATAGGAAAGGCTGAATGTTTTAAGTTTGAGGGTAAAAATCTAACACTTGTTGATGTTGCTCCGCTTAAAATAGACAGCACAGAAAGATATTCGCCAGAACTGTTTGAGAAAGCTACTGACACACTGAAGATTTACAAAAGGAATGTCTTAAGTAATTTGAGTTTTCCAACAATCAATCAGGCTATTTATCAAAATGGAAGGATATCATACAGAACTTTTAATGAAAGAAGTTATGCTTATTATGTCAATGGAAGTATTGCTACTTATAGTAAAAAAGTTGAGGAAGAAAACAATAAGGTGACAGAAACGATGAAATGGTTCGCTAATGGGCTATTGGCTTCTATGAGTATTAGAACAGAGAATGAAAAAGGGCTTACTGAGCGTTTTATAGCTGTTTGGGATACGCTAGGAAATCAGTTAGTGAAAAATGGAATAGGCAATTGTCAATTTTATGAAAAAGACGGGAATGATTTGTTTATTCATGCTGGATTAATCCAAGATGGATTCAAAGAAGGGAAGTGGATAGGTAATAGGAGAGGGGAAGTAGTTTATGAAGAGAATTATGAAAAAGGGAAATGTATCAAAGGTTTTTCATTTGCCAACGGACAAACATTTGAGTATGCAGACCCTCAAATAAATGCTGAATTTATCGGAGGTATTCCTAGTTTTGCAAAACATATTCAAAAGAATTTAAAGTATCCAGCACCAGCCCAAAGAGCGAATGTACAAGGCAAAGTGTATGTACAATTTACGGTTTGTACTGACGGTACATTATGTGACTACAATGTGTTAAAAAGCGTTGGTTTTGGTTGTGATGAAGAGGCTATCAGAGTTATTCAGCTTTCAAGCGGTAAGTGGGCACCGGGAAAATTAAGGGGAAAAATCATCAAAACTAAGTTTGTTTTACCCATTAATTATTTGATTGCCAATTGATTGTGTTTTGATATTAATGATAGATAGGCATTGGTAAATTTAAGCTATATCAATGCCATTTTTTCTTTTGTTAGCCTAGTATTTTATAAGAATATTACTATTTTTGAGAAATTGTTCAAATAACTCAATAGAAACACCCCCAAATGAAAAAAATACTAACAAGTATTGTTCTAACTCTACTAAGCCTCAGCACATTTGCTCAAACCCCTTCACTGGAAATCGATCCAATCGTTGAATTTATTAGGGAAACTACTCAAGTGCCTTTTATGGCTAAAGTTACCAATACTAAAGGAACTGTAGCTATTGCAGTTACTATTGGTGAAAATAATTTACCAGAGAAGTATGAAATACTACAAACTTTAACCAATGAATGTAACCAAGAAGCCCTTAGGGTCGTAAAATTAATCAACCCTAAATATCTTATAGATAGGCTGGCAGGCAAAAAGCGAATAGTGTTAGAAGTACCTTTCTTGAAGACTTTCAACGTATTTTATGGTAAAGGTTATCAAATGGAGTATTTTGATAAAAACCTGAAAATACATTTTGGAAATGAGCCAATGTATGCAAGAAGGTATTTGGTAGATACGCTTTCAGGTAAGATTATTGGAAATGTAGAGTATTTTCTAATTAAAGATAATGTCCCATCATTAATTGAAATTTCTAAGCTACAAATTGATAGTTCACAGCAATATTCATCAGATTTTTTGAGGCATAGCTGTGATTCGACAAAAATCTACCACCTAACTTCATTAAGTAAGTTTAATTTTCCTAAACTTAGCCAATCTTTTTATGGTAATGGCATAGCCGTTTACAATGATATTAACAATGAACTATATCAATACTATTCAAATGGAAGAATTTTAACCTTTAGTAAAACGATACATCAAGATAAGAATCGTATCATTAAATGGTACGCTAATGGGCTTATGGCTTCGATTATAGAAATTAGTCCAAATTCAAATCAACAAAATTCCGAGTCAGCAGATCGTTACACAGCAGTTTGGGATTCATTAGGCAACAAAACTGTAAAAAATGGAGAAGGGTTTTGTGAGTATTGTCAATCTGTAGATAATGACTATTTATTTGAATCAGGTTTAGTGACATCAGGTGTAAAAGAAGGAATTTGGAAAGGAAAAAATTCAAAAGGAGAAATATTATATGAAGAAAAATATGCAAAAGGGGTATGTATAAATGGAACTGCTCATAACAATGGACAGACAATCGCATATTCAATGCCCGAAGAACAAGCCAGTTTTGAAGGAGGGATGCAAGGATTTGCAAAACACTTGCAAAGAAACTTACGATATCCTAGTAGTGCCCAGAGAGCCAATGCTTCAGGAAAAGTATATGTACAGTTTACTGTTTGTACTGATGGTACCTTGTGTGACTTTAGTGTAATAAAAGGCATTGGGTTTGGCTGTGATGAAGAATCTGTAAGAGTATTAGAATTATCAAGTGGAAAATGGAAACCAGCAAGACAAAGAGGAAAACCTGTAAGAAGTAAGTTTACAGTACCAATTAGTTATGTTTTAAGTAGATAATTTATCTTCGTTAAAGTAATTCTCTCAACTTTTTAATAGAAGCTGTTTAAACTTTCCGTTTCTGAGGTGAAAGTATTGTATTTTAGAATTGATTTTTTCAAAATTTGGGAAGCATAGCATTGCTACGTTGAGTAAATTTTGGAACAAGCTATGCTAAAAGGCTTAGTTTAACCCGAAAGGGAAAGTTTAAACAGCTTCATATACTAAATACAATTTAACATGAATACTATACTTAAAAGTATTATTCTTAGCCTCTTCTTTTTTAACACATTTTCTCAAAGTTCTTCTGAGGAAATAGACCCAATTCAAAAATTTATTGAAGCTACGGTACAAATTCCTTTTATGGCAGAAGTGGATAACGTGCAAGGGCAGATTGAGGTACTTATTTCTATGGGAGATAATAATCTTCCAGTAAAATATGAAATAGTGAAAGGGTTAAGACCTGACTGTGACGCTGAGGCACTTAGAGTAGCTAAATTAATTAATGTTAGCAATTTGCAGACAAAATTAAAAGATGGGAAAAAGATATATGTGTCAGTTCCTTTCTTTACAACTGAAAAAGTTATATACGAAGATGGTACCGTTTTTATGTTTTTTGATAGCGAAAAGAAGAGAGTCTTTGATGACAGAATCTCCACATATGCAGGAAGCTATTTTGTAGATTCACTGACGGGTATTATTAATAGTGGAATAACATATCACTTATTTCAAGACACAAAAGCAAAGTATGTAGATTTTGCTGCTATTAGAGTAGATACTACCGAAAGAAATACTCTTTCAATTTGTGAAAATGAAGCTGATGATATGAAAGTTTACACAAAGAGTGCTTTAAATAATAGCAATTTTCCGCTTTTATTTATTTCATGGTTTGAGAATGGCCAATTAAGAGATAGAGAAGTCAATAATAAAAAATATTATTATTATCCAAATGGAAGAATTTATAAACTTATAGAAAAAGATATAACTAAGTCCATTGAAAAGGAAATTACATTTACAAAAGAGTTTGAATGGCATGCCAATGGACAGCTTTTTTCTGTTATAGAAAGAAATGTTTCAAAAGAATTAAATGAGGAAAAGTATATTTCAGTTTGGGACACCCTTGGTAATCAAGTAGTGAAAAATGGTAATGGTACTTGTTCTTTATATTTGTACAAGCTCAAAGATGCTATTAAAGAACATGGAACCATAAAAGATGGGCAGAAAGAAGGGCAATGGGTTGGAAAAACGATAGAAAACAAGACAGCTTACATTGAGTATTATGAAAAAAATAATCTTGTAAAAGGAACTGCCTATACAGAGGTAGATTCAGTAGTTTATGAAACTATTGAAGAAATGGCAGAATTTAAAGGTGGATTAAAAAGTTTTGCCAATTTTCTTCAAAGAAATCTAAGCTATCCTAAACAAGCTAGAAAAGAGAACATTGAAGGAAAAGTGTATGTTCAATTTATAGTATGTACTGATGGTACACTGTGTGATTATAAAGTTGTAAAGGGTATAGGGGGCGGTTGTGATGAAGAATCCGTAAGAGTATTACAGAAGTCAAGTGGGAAGTGGATGGCAGGAAAGCAACGAGGAAAAGCTGTACGTTCAAAGTTTACTATACCAATTAGTTATGGCTTCCCTTTAGTAATATAATTATTTGATTATCAATACATTATAAATAAAATAACCCCGAAAAAGTGTCAATATTGGCAATTTTCAGGGTTTTTCTGTATTTTGTTTCTGCTAAAAAA